>DATKHJ010000001.1:0-3266 GCA_035510335.1 Flavisolibacter sp.
GGGTGATACCTGCACGGTGTGTTTGGGAAATTCATCAGGTGAAGCTTGCTCGTTATCGCCACCCATTTCAAAGGTGCCGCCGGGAATAAAAACCATTCCTGCAAAGGATGTATCATCTCCACTTTTAATGGCCTGCAAGGCAGAATCGTTACTGGCGAAACGTGCCGGTACGTTCATGCAGGAATGCGCACTGTCGGTAGTGGCAGCCGATTGCACCTGCACCTGCTGCGATTGGCAGGAAGATAGAAGCAGAAGTGAGATTGTTGTTTTAAACAGGTTACCGAAACGCATGGCTAAAATTAAGTGGAAAGTATGCGGCAGGCGGCGATTCATTTTCTTTCAACAGATTTTATTGAAACTGCAAAACCCCGAAAAATTCGGGAAGATGAAAATTGGGTTCGCTGCTTCCGATGTTCGTCCAGGATAAAAAATGAGGCTCAGGAAGTTCATCACCGCATTTGTAAAAATTGGCGCGGCAGTTTTTTTCCTTCAAGGATAGCGGCGCATGATGTAGGAAGGTTTCCAGCGGAATAGCGATGGTGATCTCCCATAAAATTTCTGGTCCTTCTCCCCTGCTGATGCACACCTGGCGCTTTATTTTTTGCAGTGCTTCGCTGTGTAGTATTTCCCTTTCTTCACGACCTTTTCCAAAACCTGCCAGCACCGTTCCAATGCAGTTGAATTCAAAATTGTAATAACTGGCGTCATCGTCAAGACAGATGAAAAACTCCACGCAGCTGTCTTTGTAAACCGGATCGTTGATGTTGCCGCAGGCTGCACGAATGGCTTCTTCTCTTACAGTGTATTGCAGTAAAACGGCAGCTGCATTGTACGCAATGGAAAAGTGCACATCCGGCTTGTAAGGGTAAGCTTTCCAAGGTGTACAATCGATGGACTGTTTTTGCAGTTTGCGCAAACTGTCTGCAACACCGGCAATAGATGTCGTGCTAGACAAATGATCAAGAAAGGGAACCGTTAGTTTGTTCATGGTGGCAAAAATTTTTGCGATACAAAGATTTGGCTTGCGCCGGAAAAAGTAAAAGGCTGTTGTAGAAACAACAGCCGTTACTTGATTGCTAATATGAGAGAACTATTGCTTCCAACGGACAAAAGCTTCCATGGCCTCGTATTCGGCAAGGCCTAGCTTGTTATACAATTCGGCGGTGGCACGGTTGCGGTCTTCGGCACGCTGCCAGAACTCACGACTATCACTACCCTGGAATACAACGCCGTCTTTTTGCGACTGGTGTTTAAAAATACCGTGACGTTTTTTCAGCACTTGGTCTGGACTCATGGGCACGGCCATTTCAATCAGGTCAATGTCCCACTCCGCCCAGGCGCCTTTGTACAACCAAATCCAGCAGTCGTTCATAAATGGTTTTCCCTTTAAGCTTTTTACCGCTGCAAAAATGCCATCCAAACAAACTTTGTGTGTGCCGTGCGGATCGGCCAGGTCACCCGCTGCGTACACCTGGTGCGGCTGCAGCGTTTCAATCAGCGCAGCAATAATGGCAATGTCTTCCGCACCAATCGGCTTTTTATCAATGGTACCTGTTTCGTAAAAAGGCAGGTCAAGAAAATGAACCCGCTCCATCGGAATGCCTACAAATCGGCAGGTATTTTTGGCTTCGCTCCTGCGAATCAATCCTTTTACATAACGCAATGCCGGCGAGTCTTTTTCACCATTTTTCTTCACCCGCAAAAACGCCTGCGCTTCGTCGTAAATGGCATCTGCCTGCGGCGATGCAATGCCAAACTTGTTGTTGTAATCTTTTACAAATTCAATAAAGCGCAAAGCCTCATCATCGGCAACGGCAATGTTACCGCTTGTTTGATAAGCCACATGCACTTCGTGTCCCTGGTCAACTAAGCGCTGGAAAGTTCCGCCCATGGAGATGATATCATCATCCGGGTGCGGACTGAAGATCAACACATTTTTCTGCGCCGGTTCTGCTCTCTCCGGACGGTTGCTGTCATCCGCATTTGGCTTACCACCCGGCCAACCAGTGATGGTGTGCTGCAGCCAGTTAAACACTTCAATGTTGATATCGTAAGCCTGTCCGTACAAAGCCAACAAATCACTCAAGCCATTTTCATTGTAATCATTGTTGGTGAGTTTCAGCACGGGCTTGTCAACCGTTAAGGCAAGATGCGTAACCGCTTTTTTAATGAGTTGCTGGTTCCATACTACCGAGTCGGTCAGCCACGGTGCTTTTTTCCGCGTCAGTTCCGAAGCGGCCGTTTCATCCAGCACAAAGGCAACGTTGTGATGGCCCTGCAGGTAAGAAGCGGGAATGAACTCGGTAACTGGCCCTTCAATGGCCTGCTTCACAATGCCTGCCTTGTGTTCGCCCCAGGCAAGCAACACCACCCGTCTTGCTTTCATGATGGTGCCTACACCCATGGTAATGGCTTTGCGGGGAACGTTGGCCAATCCGCCAAACTCAAACGCGGCATCAAAGCGGGTGATGGGATCGAGTGTAATTAACCGTGTGGCCGAACTGCTGTGCGAACCTGGTTCGTTAAAACCAATGTGCCCGTTGCGGCCAATGCCAAGCAGTTGAAAATCGATGCCTCCGAATTCCCTTATTTTTTCTTCGTATTGTTCGCTGTAAACTTTTACCAGCTCTTGCGGCGTGTTGCCGCTGGGGATAAAACAATTTTCTTCCTGTATATCAATGTGGCGAAACAGGTTCTCCCGCATAAAGCGATAATAGCTTTGCAGCGCATCGGGTTGTAGCGGGAAATATTCATCGAGGTTAAAACTAACCACGTTCTGAAAGCTCAGGCCTTCTTCGCGGTGCATGCGCACCAGTTCGGCATACACCCGCTTTGGTGTAGAACCGGTGGCCAAGCCTAACACAGCATAGGTACCGGCGTTTTGTTTTTCCCTGATCAGTTCTGCTATTTCTTTCGCTACTGCCTGCGAAGCTTCCTGTGCGGCCCCATACACCTGCGCAGGAATTTTTTCATACGAGACAAGTTTCTGTGTGGTTATCGTTTGTGTAAGCATGGCTGTTTTGTTTACATTGCACTTCCTATCAAACATAACCAAATAGCGCACAAAAAGTATGTGCAAACGATTGAGCAAACTGCAAGTTGCGCAATCGTTTGTTCGATGAATACAAGGTGTGCTTCCTTATTTTCAGCAAGCAAACAAGCAATATGAATACTACAACCAACCGAAGCGGAAACGCAATCGTCATCATCGGCATTTTATTTTTTGTTTTTGGATTTGTGACCTGGTTAAACGGTACACTGATCCC
>DATKHJ010000002.1:0-3621 GCA_035510335.1 Flavisolibacter sp.
CCAAAGACTGTGCCTTTCAAGGGCAACCCGCCGCACATTCCAAACCCTGCTCAAAAATGGACGCCGACACCTATTTCCAACACCGATAGCAACGCCAAATAGCAGCGGCCAACAACGATAAATCACAACAAAAAAAGAGAGCCTTGTTAAGACTCTCTTTTTCTCTTTTATACCTTCTTCTCTTAGCCCTGTGCAAAGAACTTGTGGAAGTATGGAATGGTTTCAATGCCTTTGTAATAATTCTCCAGGTTGTATTTTTCGTTAGGCGAATGCAAGTTGTCGTTGTCCAGCCCGAAGCCCATGAAAATGATCTTTGTACCCAGTTCTTTTTCAAGAATAGAACAAATGGGAATAGAACCACCGCCACGCACCGGTATCGGTTCTTTTCCAAATGTTGTTTGAATGGCCTTTGCCGCTGCCTGGTAACCCTTGCTGTCAATCGGCGTCATGTAAGGTTCGCCACCGTGGTGCAGTTCTGCTTTTACGGTAACGCATTCCGGTGCGTTCTTTTCAAAATAATCAATCAGCAACTTGGTGATTTTGTCGGAAGTCTGGTTAGGCACCAATCGTGCAGAAACCTTTGCATAGGCTTTTGACGGAAGCACCGTTTTGGCGCCTTCGCCGGTGTAACCGCCCCACATGCCATTTACTTCCAGGGTTGGGCGAATGCCTGTTCGCTCAGCCGTAGAAAAGCCTTTTTCGCCCCACAATGCTTTTATGCCCAGTTCATCCATGTATTCTTTTTCATCGAACGGTGCTCGTGCCATTAGCTCCCGCTCTTCGGGTGTTGCTTCTACTACATCATCGTAAAAACCGGGAATGATGATGTGATTGTTCTCATCGTGCAGGCCGGCAATCATCTGGCAAAGAATGGTGATGGGATTGGCCACGCCGCCGCCGTAAGTACCACTGTGCAGATCGCGGTTGGCGCCGGTCACTTCTACTTCAATGTAAGAAAGCCCGCGAACACCAATGTCCAGCGAAGGTGTATCAAGACTGATCATGGAGCTATCGCTGATGAGAATTACATCGGCTTTCAGCAGCGCTTTGTTCTCCCGAACAAATGTTGCCAGGTTGGGCGAGCCAACTTCTTCTTCGCCTTCAATCAGGAATTTGATGTTGGTTTCAAGACTGTTGGTCTTCACCATTGTTTCTAGGGCCTTCACATGCATGTAAAACTGGCCTTTGTCATCGGCACTGCCGCGGGCAAACACTTTTCCATCTTTAATTACCGGTTCAAACGGTCCGCTGTGCCACAGTTCCAGCGGCTCGGCGGGTTGCACATCGTAGTGGCCGTAAACAAGCACCGTTGGCTTGGAAGGATCAATCAGTTTTTCTCCGTACACTACCGGGTGGCCGGCCGTTTCCATAACTTCTGCTTTGTCGCAACCGGAATCGAGGAGGCGTTGTTTTACCAGTTCGGCACATTTGCGCATGTCGTCTTTGTGTTCGCTTTTGGCACTAATGGAAGGAATGCGCAGGAGTTCCAACATTTCATCCAGGTATCGTTGCTCGTGTTGTTTCTGATAATCTTTCCACGCGGTTTGCATATTGTTGATTGTTTAAGGCGATAAAATTAAGGAAGCGTACTTAAACGGCCCGCCTGAAGGCTAGCTTAGGAAGTTGAACTTCCTTATTCAGTTATTCATTAATCACAGTTTAGGTTTCATGCAAAGGCGCAGCGGCGCAAAGATTTTCTCAACGCTAACTCCTTTCTCCGCGGTAAATAAAAAAGACTCAATCAAGTGAATGATTGAGTCTCTAAAAAAGCTTACAAAAGCAAGGGCTGTGGCCAGTGAAGTCCCTCCTTCGGAGGGATTTAGGGAAGCCATTACCTAATCAACGTCACCGTTCCTTTTTCAAAAACGGTTTTGCCGGTGTAATCCGTTCCTTTTACAATCCACACGTAAGTAGATGTACTTTGTTCTTTGCCGCCGATTTTTCCATCCCACCCTTTTCCATTGACGGTAGTTTGAAACACCAGTTGCCCCCAACGGTTGTAAATGCGGAAATAGTCGAGTTTAGAAAGGCCAACGGCAATGGGTGCTACAATTTCATTTCGTCCATCGCCATTTGGCGTAAAGGCAGTAGGAACAAACACCCGCGGGTTGGTGCGGAAAATCTTAACCAGCATGGTAGCATCGTCGGTGCAACCAAGGGAATCTGCCACTTCAAGGTGATAGCGAATACTATCGAAGCTTCCGTTGTACGTACCCCTGGGGTCTGCAATGTTTGTAGCACTTAACGCAGTTGCCGGCGACCAGGAATAGGTTTGGCCACCGCTGGCATTAAACTGTAAGGTTTGCCCGGCAACCACCGATGTATCCCTTCCGGCAAAAGCTACTACCTCCCGGTTAACGGTTATAACAACAGTATCGCGGCTAACGCACCCCAGGCTGTTTGCTGCGCTTAAAATATAGCTGGCTGTTTGTCTTAAATTGACTACTGGATTGAGAGAAACCGGGTCACTCAGGCCCACCCTTGGCAGCCACCCAATCAGTGATCCATCGGTAGCGCCATTTAGTTGTGCGGTGGTATTAAAGCAAATGGTTGTATCGAAACCGGCGTTCACCGTAGCGTAAGGCACCAAACTCACCACCACATTATCGGTGGCAAAACAACGTGGCCCAATGCGGGCCGTAATGGTGTATATGGTAGGATTATCGATTGGTCTTGCCGTGGTGTTTAACGCATCCGGATCGCTTACCGTAGCGGTATTGCTCCATTCATACGTAAGGCCGTTGGTGGTGGCACTAAGCTGGAGACTATCGCCTTCGCAAATAACCGTATCGGCCCTTGCCTGCACTGATACAAAATCAATCACGTTCACCCGAACCGTATCGTTTGCCAGGCAGCCCTGGTCATCTAACTGCACAATGTAATTAGTGGTGGCAGGCGGATGAACAATGGGTGTAGCCGTGTTGCCATTGAGGATGTTTGTTGCCGGCGTCCAGCTAAAAATTCCCTGGCCAATGGCTTCCAATTGCACACTATCGCCACGACAGACCAGCGTGTCTTTAAAAGCAACCGTCAGCGGGGGCCGCGTCATGATATCAATGGGTTTTCGCACCGTATCTACACAACCCACGCTGTTGGTCACAATAAACCTGACATTCTTTGTGCCTTGGGTTGGATACGTAAACGTTGGGTTCTGGGCAGTTGACTGGTCGTTTGTAACTGTGGGCTCACCAAAGTCCCATTGCCAGCTGGTAATTGTGCCGTACCGGGTAGAACTTGTGTCGGTGAAACTGGTTGTTTTATTCACGCAAACACCGGTTTGTGTAAAGCCGGTGAAAAAGCCGGGATATACTCGAAGGGTTGTTGTGGCGCTGTCACTGCACTCCTGGCCACGGTTCACCACCAACTTAATGGTGTAAAGACCAGTATCGGTTGTAAAAGTGTGCGAAGGATTTTTGACATTGTAGGTAGCACCATCACTGATTTCCCAATAATAGCTGTTGATAAGCGGGTTGGCCGGTACAGCGTTGTCGAACGTAAACGTAAAGCTTTTGCAACTTGCACCATTTGCTTCCACCCGAATACCGTTGACATCAAAAACAGCAGGCACTGCATCTATTTCATCGCAATCGCCAATGGTGATGTGAAGCTCTTTGCGGTTGG
>DATKHJ010000003.1:0-2445 GCA_035510335.1 Flavisolibacter sp.
GGCAGTACGCTATTTTGCCTAAGTCGCTGGAAGCCATTCCAGCCACATACCAAGGCAATATTTTAGTTCCCTTTGCTGTAGAATCTTCATTATCCGGTGTAGGTAAAACAGTTGGCAGGGACAGTGTGCTGTGGTATCGTCGCACGGTGTCTGTTCCGAATGCAAAGGGCAAACATGTGTTGTTGCACTTTGGTGCCGTTGACTGGCAGTGTACCGTCTTTGTCAACGGGAAAGAAGTTGGATCACACCAAGGAGGCTATGATCCTTTCACAATTGATATTACCGCTGCCCTGAAGAAAGGGTCGAACCAGGACCTTGCCATTCGGGTATGGGACCCCTCCGATGAGGGGCCACAGCCCCGCGGTAAGCAGGTGAAAAATCCGCATGCCATCTGGTACACGCCAGTAACAGGTATCTGGCAAACGGTGTGGCTGGAAGCAGTTCCGCAAACTTATATTGCTGCTATCCGAAATACGCCGGATTTGGACGCTGGTGTGCTGAAGGTGCAAGCTCTGCTCCAAAATACACGGCCCGGTGACCAGATAAGGGTTACTGCCTACGACGGAAATACCAAAGTGGCTGAACAAACTGTAGCCCCCAACAGCGAAACCTCCCTTTCTATTGCGTCTCCCAAGCTTTGGTCACCACAATCACCTTTCCTGTACGACCTGACTTACAGCCTTCTTCGCAACGGTGAGGTAGTAGACGAAGTGAAAAGCTATTTCGCGATGCGCAAAATATCCATGGCGCCGGATAGGGCAGGTATCCAGCGCATGCTGCTGAACAACCAGTTTGTGTTCCAATATGGCCCGCTCGACCAGGGCTGGTGGCCTGATGGTTTGTACACCGCACCAACGGATGAGGCCCTGAAGTTTGACATTGTTAAAACGAAAGAGATGGGTTTCAACATGATCCGAAAACACGTGAAAACGGAACCTGCTCGCTGGTACACATACTGTGATCAGATGGGCATCCTGGTATGGCAGGACATGCCCAGCGGTGACATGGGCAATCGATGGGAGATGCGACCAGGCATTTACGGCAAAGCAACGGATAAAGACAGAACCCCTGAATCGGAAAATATTTTCCGTACTGAATGGAAAGAGATCATGGAAGATCTGTACAACTTTCCCAGCATAGTGGTGTGGGTGCCATTTAATGAAGCCTGGGGCCAGTTTAAAACAAAAGAAATCGTGAACTGGACAATGAAAGCAGATCCTACCAGATTGGTAAATACAGCTAGCGGCGGCAATTTTGAAACTGTGGGGCACATCATTGACCTGCACAACTATCCAGAGCCGCTGATGCCCGATCCCGAACTGTTTGGTAAAGACAGAGTACTGGTATTGGGTGAATTTGGCGGACTTGGCCTGCCTGTTGAAAATCACACCTGGCAGGATAAAAACAACTGGGGCTATCAGAGTTTCAAAAACTCCAATGAACTACTGAAGCGTTATACTGAATTTATCAACCGCATACCGCACTTAATTGAAAAAGGATTATCCGCTGCAGTGTATACACAAACAACTGATGTGGAAGTGGAAACCAATGGCTTTATGACGTACGACCGGAAGGTAATGAAGGTGCCTTTGGAAAGACTAAAAGAAATGCACAGTAAGCTCTATAATCCTGCCTTGGTAACGGTCAGTAAATAAAATTGCCCGGGTAGTTTACAGTGGCATTACCAAAGCAGGGAGAAAGCAATCTTATATGGCTTCCGACCGCTACTCCTTTTAGTTTTGTCCTCATAATTTCTTGCGCGGTGTTAGTTAAGCGCATTTATCTACGGTGTACGATAGTTTTTCTATATACTCAATTTGTTCTGAAAACAGAGACAACGTTATTTCTATTTTTAATTTGCTACCAAGGCATTTAGTGATCAATTATTTTTTTAAATCTTCAACTCATAACGAAGGACAGCTTATTCTTTGAAAAGTCGAATTAGACGACGCGGTAACGAAATGCTTAAGAGATCAAAATAGAAAGGCTTGCTTCCGCTTTCTGTAAGTTAAAGAGCAGTATAGCTAAACAGGTTGCTGGTTGTTATGGCAGCCAGCGCAAGGGATGCCATGAGTTTTCGGTGAGAAATATACAGATACTTGTTTTTTTGTTTGAACGTCTGAAATCGTTTATTGCACGCCATCATTACGGCTCATAAACTCCACTACTTAACTTGATTCGTCTTTTGTACAATGCTGATTGGGCATGCGCACTGAGCACTCTTCCAGCATTTGTTGCACTTCGGAATGGGTTTCCAGCCTCGCTAGTGGAATGGAGGTCGGGAATTATGAGCTAAGCAGTTTGCGGTAAGCCGACAGTGATTGCGTCTGTGTTTAAAAGTGCAAGATGTAAATAATTAAAAATAGAGAAGAACCGTATTCTCGCTAGCAAACAAACCTTTGCAAGGATCAACCTTTAGTTTACTGTATCGATTCCAATCTATTC
>DATKHJ010000004.1:0-2232 GCA_035510335.1 Flavisolibacter sp.
CGTGATGCCGGAGTGGCGTAAACCCATGGAAGAAATCCAGGTTGGGAAAGGCCGCAAGCTGCGTGACGGAAAAGATGTTGCCATTCTATCGTTTGGTCACCCGGGCAATTTTGCCGCGGCTGCCATTCGCGATTTACGGGCTGATGGTCTTCAGCCGGCGCATTACGATATGCGTTTTGCCAAACCGCTTGACGAAGAACTGTTGCACGAAGCCTTGCATAACTACGAAAAAATTATAACGGTAGAAGACGGAACGGTTGTGGGAGGCTTTGGCAGTGCAGTAGCGGAATTCATGGCTGAACATGGCTATAAGAATGACCTGAAAATATTGGGCATTCCGGACAGAATAGTAGAACACGGAACATTAAAAGAACTGCACCGGGAGTGTGGTTATGATGCGCAGGCAATTGCAGATGCGATCAGGGAATTGACCAACATCAAAATACCGGCTTCTCTTGTTTCCAACTAACCCGTTGCGCTAGCCCATCACTTGCACAGTCAATTCCCTGACTATATATTTGTTATGGCTGCTAAAAGCAGCCATAACCATTTAAAGCACCGGAACTAGCATGCTTTTTAACTCAATTGAGTTTGCCTTTTTCTTGGCGTCAGTATTTTTTCTCTATTGGTTTGTCACAAAAACCCTGCGACAGCAAAACGTATTGTTGCTGGTTGCGAGTTATGTTTTCTATGGTGCCTGGGACTGGCGTTTTTTACTTCTGTTAGCCTTTTCTACATTTCTCGATTATTTTACCGGCCTACAAATTCATCGTTCGCAAACAAAGGGAGGAAGAAAAACATGGCTGCTGATCAGTATTGTGGTGAACCTTGGATTTCTTGGATTTTTCAAATACTACAACTTCTTTGTCGAATCATTTGCCAGCATGTTAGGCCAGGTTGGCATGTCGGCCAACTTTACAACGCTTAACCTCATTTTGCCGGTGGGCATCTCTTTTTATACTTTCCATGGCTTATCCTATGTTTTCGATATCTATAATAAAAAGATAGAACCCACGACCAACTTCACTGACTATTCTTTATTCGTCAGCTTTTTCCCTCTGCTGGTGGCCGGTCCTATTGAACGGGCAACACACCTTTTACCACAGATAAAAAAGGAACGAACATTTGAGTACACCAAAGCCGTTGATGGCTTGCGGCAAATTTTATGGGGGCTGTTCAAGAAGATTGTCATTGCCGATAATTGCGCAGTTTATGCCAATGAAATCTTTACTTCTTCGGCAGACTATTCGGGCACAACCCTTTGGCTGGGCGCCGTGTTTTTTGCCTTCCAGATCTACGGCGATTTTTCAGGCTATTCAGATATTGCTCTGGGCACCGCCCGCCTGTTTGGCATTGAATTGCTCCGCAACTTCGCCTTTCCATACTTTTCCCGCGACATTGCTGAATTCTGGCGCCGCTGGCACATCTCACTCTCTTCGTGGTTCAGAGACTATTTGTACATCCCATTAGGCGGCAACAAGGGAAGCACGTTGAAAAAGGTGCGGAATGTCTTTATCATTTTTCTTGTTAGCGGCTTTTGGCATGGCGCCAGTTTAACCTTTATTGCCTGGGGCTTTTTAAATGCAGTTTACATTCTGCCGTCAGTGCTTTTTAAGACCAACCGAAAAAACCTGGACATTGTAGCACAGGGCAGACGCTGGCCATCGTTGAATGAATTTGTACACATCATCATCACGTTTGGGTTAACCGTTATTGCCTGGGTTTTTTTCCGGGCTATGGGCCTCCGGCATGCCATCCAGTACGTTACCAGCATGTTCAAAGGGTTGTTCAATACAAACCCCTATCAGCAAACAATGCAGTACATCCATAATAAAGTAGGTTATGTCATTCCTGTATTGATCATTCTATTCATACTGGTAGAATGGATTGGCAGAGAGCAGAGGTATGCACTGGAAAACCTGGAGCTTAAATATCCCTCCGTTGCCAGGTGGGGGTTTTATTATGCTGTAGTTGTTGCGATTTTCTTTTATGCCGGCGCAGGACAACAATTCATTTATTTTCAATTTTAGATAAATGAGACGATTTCTAACCAGAACAATTCTCTTCATACTACCGATTATTTTGCTGATGCTTGCGGCTGATTTCTGGTTGACAAAACAGTTCCGGCAGTTTGACAAAGGAAACTACGCGGTTTGGAATGACCTGATTGATGGCCGGGTCAACGCCGATATTGTTATCTACGGATCGTCGAGAGCCGATGTACACTTCAAC
>DATKHJ010000005.1:0-2010 GCA_035510335.1 Flavisolibacter sp.
GCAACCGAAAGTGGCGTTCAGTGCGGCCAATGATATCCGGCTGAATACAAAGCTGATGTTCAACGGCGGGCTTGCCGCACCCACTTCCGACTTCGATAAAATCATTTTGTATGCCGATGTATTCAGCCAGGGCGGCAGCACGCAAACGCAGGGCGGGTTAATGTACAAGCATGATTTGATACAGGAAGACGTGGACGATGCCGTGAGTTTATCGGCCGGTGCTTTTGTACGCTGGAACGATGCCGTGATGCCGCTGCTGAAACTGGATTATTACCAGTTGGGAATTGGCGTGACCTATGATGTGAACATCAGCAAACTGCGTTCGGCTTCCAATGCCCGTGGCGGCTTTGAGCTGACGGCTTCGTACAGAACATTTTTAAACATTCGCAACAGTTCGGCCGCAGCGGTGCGATGCCCGGTGGCATTTTAAATTTGCAGATACATGAAAGCTTTTTTTCTTTTCCTTTTTTTACTAGCAACAGGCACAACACCAAAAGAGCCAATTCTTGACAGGAACGAAGCAAAAGAAGCTTTCCGGTTTTTAAACCAGGTGCGAACAAAGCCCGAACAGTTTTACAAAGAGTTTCCTTTTCTGAAAGAATATAAAAAGCGGCATCTCCTGCAATGGAATGATACGCTTGCAAAAGCGGCAGAAGCAAAGGCGCTTGACATGGCAACCAATAATTACTTTGACCATGTTGACAAGAACGGTTTTGCCATGAACCATTACATCCACAAAGCGGGTTACCAACTAAAACCGTCCTGGATAAAAACACCCACCGAAAATTATTTTGAATCGCTCAATGCCGAATCCCCTTCCGGCAGAGAAGTTGTCAAATCGCTTTTGATTGATGAAGGGGTTCCTTCGCTTGGCCACCGCCGGCATTTACTGGGCATCGATCCTTTTTACGAAAGCTTATACGATATCGGGATTGGCTTTGCCAAAAGAGATTCGGGTTCTGCCCATAAAACCTACACCTGTATTCTTATTGCCAAACACAATTAATAGCGGTTTGCATTGGCTGTTTCAATCGTTCCGTTTCGTCTTGTGATGGGTTTCTCACCGTTCGTTTAACCAAAATAGCAGTTCGTTCATTTGCGGCTGTAAAGGCTGTTGAAGCTGCATAGCTTTGCGGCAGCAAATCAAAAACACACACAAAACCATAACACATGAAACAGATTTTCACCCTCTTACTGCTGACCATTGGATTGTTAGCCAAGAGCACTCCCGCAAAACCCGAACCGGCTGCCGTAAAAGCATTTGAAGCAACATACGGCAAACAAACTTCCGCGGCCTGGAACTGCACTGCACATGGCTGCGCCGTACAGTTTGAACTGAAAGGACAAGTAGTTACTGCGGTTTACTCACATGCCGGGAAACTTCGCTGGTACGAACGCCACATTACATCAACACAGTTGCCTGTTGCACTACAACTGGCCATGAAGAATTACATTGGCAACTACTGGATCAGCGATGTAAAAGAACAATCCGGCAAAACCGGTACTGCTTACACTGTGACCATTGAAAACTCTTCTTCCAAACTGGTGCTGAACAATGTTGGCAACCAGTGGCAGGTAGCGAAAAGAAGCGTAAAAGCATAGCATCATACGGACGGACCATATACAGCAGCGGATGGCTTTTGCCATCCGCTTTTTTATAAGTTGCAGTTCACTCATTACAAGCATAACTTAAAACAAGCCCCATTCATCTTCGTATTCATCTGGCTTGAAGCTGGAAACCCAATCCCGAAAATGTGCTTTGAATTTGTCCAGCGAATCCTCAATCACCTCTTTGTGTTCCTCATCGGCTTTGCCCATTAAAACAGCAACACCAATTTGCTCCATCATATGCCGACAGTTGAATCGAATCAGTGCAGCATTTTCCATTTTAATCTGGTACAGTGTATCGCCGGCGGCACTTACAATTTTGGGTGCAATAATGTAGGCATTCTGGTAAATCATACTTCGGTTGCTCAAAAAATCATCTTCTTCATCCGGAAGGTTTTCGGC
>DATKHJ010000006.1:0-5325 GCA_035510335.1 Flavisolibacter sp.
GGACCACCTTGTGCAGATGCAGTAGAAACAAGGGCTGTAAACAGTGCAGCCAGGATGAAGAATTTTTTCATGTTTGTTTGATTTGTCTGCCAATGTAAGAAGCAGAACGGTTAAGCAAGGTTAAAAAGTCGAATTTATTCCACTTCAAACAGCAGAAGCTGGTTCTTTTGGCTGCTGCTGAAATTGTTATCGGCAACAAACAGCAAGCTTTGTTTGCCGTTTGGCAGGCGCGGACCAAACGTGGCACCTTCAATGTTATCAATCAGCCGGCCAAGGCGATCCATGTTCAACAACAATGTTTTCAGAACCGGTTTTATTTGCGTAGCAGGCCGGATAGACGGCACGTTTGACACATCCTGCGCTTCGGCCAATTCGACCAGGTAAACACGGATGTTATTGCCAAGGCGGCCGGTAGAAAACGAACGCTCCGTTACCAGTAACTGGTGATCATTGATGGGAAGAACATCGGTAATGCCGTTAACGATAAATAAGCTTTGCGAAATAGGCTCCTGCACCACGGGGTCGATGGGATAGGCAAATTGTGCCTCGGGTGTTTTCGTTGCCACATCGTATTGTATAATCCGCACCCAACCAGCCGAATCATACAAGCCTGCTCTTGGCCCGTCATCGTACAGCGGTTCTTCCATGCTTACAAAAAGCTTGCGGTAGTCGGGAGAAAAACCAATGCCTTCGAAAGCGCCATTGTTCCGCGGCCCTTTTGCTTCCGGCGACATTCGCATATTTGGCGGCAAAGGAAACGTATCAATCCACTGGCCATTTCGGTTCGAAACAAAAATGGCCGGGTTGGTTAACACCGTAGTTCCGTTCCTGACAATCCGTTCGCCTTCGCTACTCCAAAAAATAGTTCCCGACGGTGGATGAAACCGAATGGCTTCCGGATCCGGTACGTCGAACGGGTTTTGTTTTCGGTTATGAAACGGTTGCCCGTCTTTTTTTAAAAGCTTTGTAACAGCTGTAATTTCTGCGCTTGTAATTCCCTTATTGTCTAATGAAATTTTTGCCGTGTAGTAACGAAGAAAACTGGTGTCGGCGCGGTCATCACAAATAAGGTAGTAATGTTTACGGCTGGCATCGTAATCAATGCCTGAAAGACCGCCGATTTTTGTGCCGTCGAAAATTTCTGCCGGAATAGTGTACTCGCCTAAAAAGCGAAGCCGCTGAACCGATGTGGGCACGTTTATCCTGGAGGAGGAACAGGAAACAATTGTCAATAGGAGAAACGAAATAAAAACAGGAATCAAAGTTTTGTGCATAGAATGAATTTACCTCAAGGAAAACAAGGCCAATCGGTTTGGCAACCGTCTTGTTTTTTCCGCCTGCAAGTTTACCATCTTTAACCGAACATCTTTCAAAGGGAAAGAAAGCCCTAACAGTTCTACATTGGTTTCTCTTCTTAACACAATGCCTTATTTTGCGCAGCACAGGCATGAAAAAAATCTTTTCTTATTTGGTAGATTATGGCAAAACAGTGAACCGGCCTGCTTTCCTGCTATCCACCGCGTTTACAGCCGTTGCTATTTTCATCAACTATCGTTTTAATCTCAACGCTAATCTCTATAAGCTGCCGGAGTGGGGAGAGTTTGTTGGCTGGTATGGCGTGTTTCTTTTGTCATTTGGAATTGGGCATCTTATTCATGCTGCCTTTTCAAAAACAGCTGCGTTCGGAAACCGGAATTTTATTTTTTTGTTGCTGCTGGCGCCGTCGCTTTTTGCCTGGAAGATGAGTGCGGATATTGGCTACAACTTTTCACCAGACAGGCTGGAAAATGAATATTGGAACAACGTGGTGTACTGGCCGTACAAAGTGGCGGTTGTTTCTTCCATGCTTTACCTTATACACCGTTATTTTCATCGCGACCAGTCGTTTTACGGTCTAACTGCCAAAGGCCTAGAACTTAAGCCCTACCTGCTTATGCTTTTGCTGATGTTGCCATTGATAGCGCTGGCTTCCACGCAACCCGATTTTCTTGCCATGTATCCCCGTTTTCAAAAGGTGGAGTACCTGCTTCAACCCGACCGTGGCTGGCACAAACTCTTGTATGAGCTTTCATACGGCAGCGACTTTTTCTCCATTGAATTATTCTTCCGTGGCTTTTTGGTATTGGCTTTTGCAAAATATGTAGGAAAAGATGCCATTCTGCCAATGGCTATTTTTTACTGCACGATTCATTTTGGAAAGCCGCTCGGGGAATGTATTTCATCATACTTCGGCGGGATGATTCTTGGCGTCATCACCTATCACACCCGGTCGATACTTGGTGGCTTTTTGGTGCATGTGGGAATTGCCTGGTTGATGGAACTGGGAGGGAGTATCGGTAAGAATCTTTTTTAAAACCGCCGCTCCCGTTCTCAGCGGTAAAAAAACTGCAAGCCTGTAAGCCGGATTCTGTGTCTTTGTGTGAAACAAAGCTGCTATCATTTATCTGGGACGCTCATTGCTGAACGTCTCTATCTGCCTACCCACCCAGCTCAGGCGAGCAGCCTTCAGGCACTGGTATATTTGGCATTTCAGCACGCAAGGTTTACCCAATCCGCCTGTTACCAAACGGATCCGTAGTCTCTTACACTACGTTTTCACCCTTACCCGGAGGCGGTTATTTTCTGTGGCACTTTCTCGTTCTATTTTGCAATAGAAGCCGGCCGTTAGCCGGTGCGTTGCTCTGTGCTGTCCGGACTTTCCTTGCCCGCAAAAGCGAACACGATAGCGCAGCTTGCAGTGGTGCAAAGGTAGGGTTCCAAACCAGCTTAATGTATAAAGCCTGTGTAAAAAGATGGGCTTGAAATATCAAGCCCTTAAACAAATTGCAATGTCTTACAATTTACACCTTAAAATAAATCTCCGTAGCGCCGTACCCAAATGACGGATGGTATTGGTTCACATACGACTTTACTTCACTTCTTCGCTTCAGCAAATCATGAATTTCGTCACGCAGCTTGCCACTGCCAATGCCATGTATGATGATAAGTTGCGCCTGCCGATGAGCAACCGCCAGCTCATACCATTTTTCAAATTCTTTCAGCTGAATGTTCAGGATTTCGCCGTTGGTTAAATGCTTCCAGCTGTCGGTGAGCTTTTCAATGTGCAGGTCTACCACGGTTCTTGCCGGCTGAATGTGCTGGCGAATATCTTTTAAACTGTAAAACTTGGCTCCTTTCGTTACCGGTGTTTCTACAATGTCCTCGTACGGTTTGGGCGGGTAGCTTTCGAACAGTTTGTAGGTAAACGTAGCCTCGCCTTTTTGCTTTAATTGTTCAATGCGGTCGAACAGCTGCTTTGGTTTTAGCTTCACGGATGCCTCGTAATAATCCGCCTTGTTTTTATCGGGCTTCAGCAACGAAAATTCAAAGGCAAACAGCGGACTGTCGTTCATGTCTTCAAAATCCACGTCGTGCAGGTAAAAATCGCTAAAGGGAGTAATTTCTGCCCGCAGGTCAAATTCGGGCTTGCCGAAGAATTGCAGCGAGTAGAAAAAATTGTACGGCAAGGCAGTACGGTTAATAAGGTGAACCTTCAATTCCGTCACCACGTCATCACCAAATTCATCGGAAACAAATTTGGGAAGAAAAGAAAGCCACACGCCATCTTCCACCCTTTTTTCCAATGGTTTTGGCGTTGCCTTTTCTTTCTTCAGGTCTTCAACATATTTCCTTTTCGGCTCCGCCGGGAAAAGCTTCTTCTCCGTAAAACGTTTAAAGTAGGGAAAATCAATCTGGTCCATGTAGGCCGGAAACTTCACGCCTCTCACCTGTATCATCACCATTTTGTCGTTGATGATGTCAATCACCTCTCCTTCCTCGTTCGAATGTAACACCACAATCTTGTCGCCAATCTCGTATTTCATGCGGCAAAGTTAACCGCGGAGAAGTAGCATTTAAAAAGGATTAACAGGATAGAAAACTTATAACTGGCTGCCCAAATCTTTTGTTTTGAGCTTGCTGTTGTGGTAACCATACAGGAAATAGATTAACAATCCAAGCCCCATCCAGCCAAAGAAAACCAGCCAGCTGTTGGCCGGAATTTCTACCATCAGGTACAAGCAGAACAGTACGCCCATCACCGGAATGAAAGAGAGTTTTTTGATAGCTGTAAGTATCGCCATCAACACCGCAGCCACTACAAACACAAGGAACAAAATCTCCTGGTGGCTTTCGTGACCTAAGTTCCTCAGCGCACTTCCGATGCGTTCATTAAACGCAAAAATGAAGGCTGCCACCACCAGCGGAATGATCACTCTTCCGTTAATATACGGCAGCGAAAAACGGCCGGCCTGCTTTTCAATTCGCGGCAGCAGTAACACACCACCAGCTACCAGCGCAAAAGCAAAAAGGGTTCCGATGCTGGTGAGGTCCATGACAATCACATCCTCTATAAACAAGGCAGGAATGGCCACCAGGAAACCGGCAACGATAGTAGCGAAAGAAGGCGTTTTGTATTTGGGATGAATTTTTTGAAATTTCTTCGGCAAGAGTCCGTCGCGGCTCATGCTCATCCAGATGCGGGGCTGGCCCAGCTGGAAGACCAGCAAGACAGACGTAGTAGCAATGACTGCACTAACTGAAATAATGGTTTCAATCCATGGCGCTCTTTCGGCAAACACAAAGGCAAGCGGATCGTTTACATTTTTGAAGTTTGAATAGTTTTCCATACCGGTTAACACCAGTGCAATTAAAATGTAAAGCCCGGTGCAAATAAGCAGGGAATAAATCATCGCTCTTGGCATATCCCGCTGAGGGTTCTTGCATTCTTCTGCCGTGGTGGAAATGGCGTCGAAACCAATGTAGGCATAGAAGACGGCCGATACGCCACGAAGAACGCCTTCAAAACGGTTGGGCAAAAACGGCGTCCAATTGTTGACATCTACAAAAAAAGCACCGGCAACAATAACAAAGATGATCACGGCAATCTTAAAGATCACCATAGCATTGGCGGTTTTCTTGCTTTCCTTGATGCCGATGTAGGCCAAACAAGTGATAAGGATAACAATAATGAAAGCTGGCAGGTTGAAAAAAACTTTGGTCCCGCCAATCATCGGCGCATTGTTCCAGGCATCAATGGCAAACTGGTAATCTTCCCGGGTGCGGCCATCGGTAAATGCACCGGAGGCCATTGCTTTAGTGGCTTCTGCGTAGGCATCACCGGCGGTCATGGGATCAATCAGCATCCAGTCGGGCAGATTGATATGAAATACATTTACCAGCAGGTTATTAAAATAGCCGCTCCACGAAATGGCAACAACGATATTCCCGATGGCATATTCAAGAATCAACGCCCAGCCAATAATCCACGCTACGATTTCGCCGAAC
>DATKHJ010000007.1:0-5483 GCA_035510335.1 Flavisolibacter sp.
ATGGACAGGGCGCAGGCTCTGATTTGTTGTTCGCCGAAGGCAAAGACTCCGCGCAGGCAACAGCGCATGTGGCGGTGATAGCTGATGAAAACTACCGCAATGTTTTTCAGCTTCCGCTGGTGGCCGGACGGTTTTTTGAACAACGTGCCGACTCTGTTAACGTTGTCTTGAACGAAGCCGCTGCCAAAGCACATGGATGGAAAGATGCACAGGAGGCAATCGGCAAACGGTTGTTTTATGTTGGCAACTTCCCGGTTACGGTCATTGGTGTGCTGAAAGATTTTCATTTTGGCTCCATGCGCCAGGGCATTGTGCCCATGGTTTTCACCCACCCCGAAGCGGCCAAGCTTTACCGCCTGTTTGCGCTGCGCATGAAGCCGGGGGCCATGGCTACTTCGCTTGACGGCTTGCAGAAAAAATGGGCAACGCTGTTTCCCGGTGCTGCATTTGAGTACCGGTTTATGGATGATTCGTTGCGGATTTTATACGCCTCGGAAATCAGGCTGAAGAAGGCGGCGCAAATAGCGCTGGTTCTTACGTTGGTGATTGTCATGCTGGGCATTTCGGGATTGATTTCTCTCAGCGTACAAAAACGCACCAAAGAGATCGGCATCCGCAAAGTGGTTGGTGCCTCTTCACCGGCCATCATCTCGCTTTTCCTGAAAGATTTTATTCCGGTGGTGATTGTTGGCGGGCTTGTTTCCATTCCCATTGCCTGGTACCTGATGCAAAGCTGGCTGAATGATTACGCCAACCGGGTGTCCATTTCGGTTTTCCCGTTCCTGCTGGCCATTGGAGTGATTGTGCTGGTGGCCAGCCTGCTGATCTCCTTACAAATAGCCCGTATTTCTGTTGAAAGCCCCGTTAAAAATTTACGAACTGAATAAACCCCGCTTATGTTCCGTAATTATTTAAAAGTTGCCCTGCGCAATTTGTGGAAGCAGAAAACATTTTCTGCCATCAACATCATTGGCCTGGCTACCGGCCTGTGTTGCTTTTTGCTGATTGCCATGTACGTGATGGATGAACTGAGCTACGACCAGTCTCACACGAAAGGCGATCGCATTTACCGCGTCAGCTCCGACATTAAGTTCAACGGCAGTGAAATGCATTTCACGCAAACGCCGGACCTGATGGCCGAAGTGCTGCAGAAAGATTACCCGGAAATTGACGCCACCACACGGCTGTATGTTAACAACGGGAACAAGCTGGTAAAAAAAGGTTCGGAGTTTATTAACGAAGGCGATGTGGGGCATGTTGACTCCAGCTTTTTTGAGGTGTTTACCATCCCGGCTATTAATGGAAACACCAGGGGTGCTTTGAACGAACCCAATACGGTGGTGCTCACCCGCAAGGCCGCCATGAAATATTTTGGTACCACCGATGTGGTAGGAAAAACCATTGAAACAAACGACAACACCAGCACGCTGTACAAAATAATGGCGGTGGTGGAAGATGTGCCGAAGAACTCGCACTTCCGCTTCGATTTCTTTTTCTCCATGGACAATGTGCAGTACCAGTGGGGGCAACACATGAGCAACAACTTTCACACCTACCTGCTGCTGAAACCCGGTGTGGATGCAGCGGCGTTTGAGAAGAAAGCCCTGAACGAATACGTGGTGCGGTATGTGTTACCGGCGGCTAAACAGTTTATGGACATTGGCAGCATGGAGGAGTTTGAAAAAGCCGGCAACTATCTCCGGTATTCTCTCATGCCCCTGAAAAAACTGCACCTGTATTCCGACAGGAGTTTTGAGCTGACGCCATCGGGCAACATTCAATACGTGTATGTTTTCTCGGCCGTTGCCCTGTTTATCCTGCTCATAGCCTGCGTTAATTTTATGAACCTCACAACAGCCCGTTCCGCCAACCGGGCAAAGGAAGTGGGCATCCGCAAAGTGCTGGGCACGGAACGCAAGGCGCTGATTGCGCAGTTTCTATCCGAATCAACCCTGATGGTATTGCTGGCCATGCTCATTGCCCTGGCACTGACCTACCTGGTGCTTCCCCTGTTTAATGATGTGGCCAACAAGCAAATGACATTCAGCAGCCTGCTTTCGCCTGTTATTTTGCCGCTGCTGGTTTTGCTTCCGTTCCTGGTTGGTTTGTTGGCGGGCAGCTATCCTGCTTTTTATCTTTCCTCTTTCCGGCCCATTGCCGTTTTAAAAGGAAGATTTGGCAACAAACGCGGCACCTTGCGAAGTGCGTTGGTGGTGTTCCAGTTTGCTACGTCCATCATTCTTATTATCGGCACCATTGTGATTTATCGCCAGTTAAATTATATCCAGACCAAAGAACTGGGTTACAAAAAAGAACAGGTGCTGGTAATTAACGATGCGTATGCCTTGCGCAACAATATGGCGGCGTTTAAGAACGACGTACTGCAAATGCCCGGTGTGGAAGCCGGAACCTTGAGTGCTTACCTGCCGGTTTCCAACTCATCTCGCAGCGATAACAGTTACTCTACCACGCCGGTGATGAATGCGGAAACCGGCTTTAACATGCAGGCCTGGGACGTGGATTACGATTACCTGAAAACAATGGGCATGACGCTGGTGAAAGGCAGGGCATTTTCCAAAGAGTTCGGCAGCGATTCGTCGGCCATCATCATCAACGAAACAGCAGCAAAAATCTTGGGCGAAGGTGATCCCATTGGCAAGTATGTGTACCGCACCAACAACGGCGGCACCCCGCTGAAGTACCAGGTGATTGGCGTGGTTAAGAATTTCAACTTTGAAAGTTTAAAACAGGCGGTTGGGCCGCTGGCGATGTTCCTGCACGACGGTTACGGCCTTGCTTCGTTTAAAATAAAAACAGCCGGCATAGATGGACTGCTTTCTTCCATTGAAAAGAAATGGAAGAACATGGCGCCGGGCATGCCCTTTAGTTATCGTTTTCTTGATGAATCGTTCAACGACATGTACCGCGATGAACAGCGGGTAGGAAAAATTGCGCTGACATTTTCCATTCTGGCTATTTTAATTGCCTGTCTTGGACTCTTCGGACTCGCAGCTTTCGTGGCCGAACAACGCACAAAAGAAATCGGCATCCGAAAAGTGTTAGGCGCCAGCGTGAATGGCCTGGTAGGACTGTTATCCAAAGATTTTGTAAAGCTTGTTGCCATTGCCTTTGTTATTGCCGCACCGGTTGCCTGGTATTTTATGAACCAGTGGCTGCAGGATTTTGAATACCGCATTGAAGTGAACTGGGTGGTGTTTGCCATTGCTGCACTGATTGCGCTGTTCATTGCCGTTGCCACCATCAGCTTCCAGGCCATTAAAGCCGCACTGGCAAACCCGGTAAAAAATCTACGCACCGAATAAACCGCCATTCCTTCATCTATCCCTTAACTCCCCGTTATGTTTCAAACCTATTTAAAAATTGCTTGGAGAAATATCCGCAAGAACAAAAGTTTTTCTGCCATTAACCTGCTTGGCTTAACCATTGGCATGACCTGTACCATGCTGATTCTTTTGTGGGTAGCCGATGAATGGCAGTGGGACAGGTTTCATCCCAACCACGAAAACATTTACCATGTGCGGGTGAACCGCAACTTCAACGGCGAAGTAACCACCGACATTACCACACCTTTTCCGTTGGCGGCTGCGCTGAAGGCCAACTTCCCCGAAGTAAAGAACGCCATTACGGACAATGTGGGCGGCGAGCAGGTGCTGAAGTTCAACCAAACCATCATTAAGCAAAGAGGCGTTACCGTTAGCGACGATTACTTCCGCCTGTTTCAATGGAAGTTTGAAAAAGGCAGCGCAGCAACGGCGCTGTCAAAGCCCGATAACATTGTGCTGACGGCCGCTACGGCAAAAGCGCTTTTTGGCAACGATGACCCCATAGGCAAAGTGGTAAAGCTGGATAACAACCAGTTGCGCACAGTTTCCGGTGTGTTGCAGGATCCTCCCACAAACTCTACCTTCCAGTTTCGTTTTCTTACACCATACAACCCTTCCGATAACCAGGTTCAGCGGGCAAGCAGCGACTGGATAAACTGCTACACGCAAGCCTTTGTGGAAGTGCAACCCGGAACCGACATTGCAGCATTAAATAAAAAAATCTCCGGCTTTCTCAACAAAAAAACCGACGGAACCGACTTTGATTATTTTTTACACCCCATGGATAAATGGCGGCTGTACAGCGACTTTCGCAATGGCATTAACGTAGGCGGCATGATCTCTTACGTAAAACTCTTTACCATCATTGCCATTATCATCCTGCTGATTGCCTGTGTTAACTTCATGAACCTTTCCACGGCAAAATCAGAGAAGCGGGCAAAAGAAGTAGGCATCCGCAAAACACTGGGCTCCGAAAGAAAACAGTTGATGTTGCAGTTTTACAGCGAGTCGCTGATCTTCTCTCTTGCTTCGTTTTTACTTTCCGTTCTGGCCGTGTTTGTGTTGCTGCCTTTTTTTAATGGAATCATGGACAAGGAGCTGCGGCTCAACCTAGCCGATCCGCGTTTTCTGCTCATTGGATTTTGCATGGTGATGTTCACTGGTTTTGTGGCAGGCAGTTACCCTGCGCTTTACCTTTCGTCTTTCAATCCCATAAAAGTGTTGAAAGGCACTTTCCTTCCCGGCCGTGCTGCGGCGGTGCCGCGAAAGGTGCTGGTGGTTTTGCAGTTTGGTATTTCGGTGTTGCTCATTTCATCTACCATTCTTATTTACCAGCAGGTACAGCATGTAAAGAACCGCGACCTTGGCTACAATCCTGCCAATCTTATTTCCATTCCTTCTTCCGCCGATGCCAACCGCAATGCGGAAGTAATTAAAAACGAACTGCTGCAAACAAACCTTGTGGCATCCATCACCCGTACATCCTCGCCGGTAACAGAGCTCTGGAATTTTACGCCGGCACCCGACTGGCAGGGCAAGCCTTCCGATGCATCCATTATTATGTCGGCCATGCGCAGCGATGCTGCCTTTGCCACCACCATTGGTACAAAGCTGGTGCAGGGCCGCGACTTTACAACCCAGCCGGTTGACTCCAACGCCATGCTGCTGAACAAAGCGGCCGTTGAAGTGATGCAGCTGAAAGATCCCATTGGTATGCAAATGCGTTACGGCAACCGCAGTTACAATGTAATTGGGGTCACGGAAAACGTGGTGATGGGATCGCCCTACACACCGGTGCAACCCATGATGGTAATGTATGGCGGACGCGGCGGCGCATTTTTTATGGTGCGGCTACGCGATGGTGTAAAGCCGCAGGAAGCGCTGCCGAAATTTGAAGCCATCTTTAAAGCACACAATCCCGAATACCCGTTTGAGTACAGCTTTGTTGACGAGCAGTTCGGCCGCAAGTTTGTTACCGAAGACATGATTGGAAAGCTGAGCCGCATCTTCGCCGGTCTTGCGATTTTTATTTGCTGCCTTGGCCTTTCCGGCCTGGCATCGTTTACCATTGAAAAGCGTTTTAAAGAAATGGGCATTCGCAAAGTGCTGGGCGCATCGGTGCAGCAACTGTTGTATCTC
>DATKHJ010000008.1:0-9496 GCA_035510335.1 Flavisolibacter sp.
AGGTTGTCTGAATTGATCAGGGCATTGTAAAAGTCTGTTGTGTTTCCGTAATCCGTATAGTTTGACGGGCTTAATTCACCGGAGGCCAATTTCGCCCTGAACTCCTGTGGGTTCAGGAAGTCCGGACGACGGGCTTTTTCATGCCTGAAGTAGTTTGCGTATTCATAGCGCGGAGGACCCGACTTTCCTTTTTTGGTGGTAATGATAATAACGCCGCCGTTTGCCTGCGTACCATAAATGGCTGCCGCAGAACCGTCTTTCAATACATCGATGGATTCAATATCGTCTTGTTGAATGAGGTCCAGGTTTGCGCCTGGAATACCATCTACAACAATCAGCGGTGTTTGGTCTGCGGTAAGAGAAGTGATGCCCCGCAATTGAATACCAACACCGGTATTGGGGTTAGAGCCGCTTCTCCTGATTTGCAACCCTGCCACTTTACCCTGTATCAGGTCCAATGGATTTCTGGCGCCGCTTTGCCTGAAGTCTTCTGACTTTACCGTACTCACCGCAGAGGTAACATCCCTCCTGTTTTGCGTTCCATACCCAATGACCACCACTTCATCCATGGTTGAAGCAGAGCCATACTGAAGCGAAACCGTGATTGTGTTTGTGGCGTCTAAGGTGACGGCTTGCGTGGCAAATCCTACGGATGAAACCGTGAGCCTCGTAGCACTTTGCGGCACGTTGATGGAAAATGTGCCGTCGTCGGCTGTCACTGCACCAATCGTGGTTCCATTTACCATTACAGAGGCGCCTGAAAGCCCTGCCCCGGTACGGGCATCCGTTACCTTACCAGTGATTGTGCGGCTTTGCCCGAAGGCAAACATCACCGTGCATAACATTACCAGACAGGCGCATACACGCAGTAAAGCACCAAGGTAAAATTGTTTCATTTCTAGTCAATTTTAGAGTTAGTGAATCTGTTGACAAACGTTGGAAGTGTTCGTAGGGAGATGCTTTCTATTGGGAGGACTAACAAAGGAAACTGTAAGACGATTTCACGGGTGCGGCCTTTTCTGCGCAGCATTGACTTACCAACCAATGCTATCCAGGCGATGCTATTTTCTTCGCTTCTTTCTTTTATTTAAAGAATGGCGTTCGCCGCGTTTAAATGCTGACGATACGCAACCGTTTGGGCTACGGAGTATGTCTTTTTATGTACGGATTTGCTTTTTACGAAAGCCATTTAAATGGCTGAAACATTTATACCAACAGGGACCAATTCATATCACTTGTATGTTCTGCTTTATTGATGATGGCCCTTGATTTTTTGCTGACCAACTTTGCTAACCTAATTTTTAAACTATGAAACAAAGCGATCCCGCTGTTTGCATCCATTTTGCTTTTGAATGTTAATAAATCATTTATTGAACCTGCTATCTGCTGAAAAATTTTGTGAGTAATAGACGAAAGAAAAATGCCCGTAAAAAGAGAGTTCCGGATAATGCAGCAGGTTAAACAATTGGTTGAATACATGGCAAAAGGATGATTACTGCGAATGACACCTAAGATATAAAGATTTTTAATTGCACAAACGTTTTAGCAGGTATTATTTTATCACTTATTTATTCACAATCATTCTTTATTTCTTTCTGCATTTATTTTGAAACAGGAGATTAAATTCCCGCAAAGGAGAAGGGATAACTGGCAGTTTCCTTCGACAGAAATTGATAAGCAAATGCTGTCCTGTAAACTGACAACTTATGGCCCATATTCTATACACACCTTAATTGAAATGATGGCAGCTTAATGGCACTGCCTGCTTCAAAATGATTTTCTTTTTCTAGTTTGCCTGGAAGGCGGGGTCTGTAGAAAAAGAATAAGGAAACGAAGATGGCGAGACGCCGCGGCTCATCTTCGGTTTGGAACCCATACCAAAACGCAGCTCACCACCTTTTTGTAAATCAAAATGATTAAGCCAGTTTTTCTCCCACGGTTTGCCATTCAGTAATACAGATTGAACATACCTGTTTTCAGCACTGTTAGCTGGCGCATTGATCACCAGCTTTTTTCCATTGTCAAACGTAACCGTTGCTTTTTTAAACAATGGCGCACCCAACACATATTGATTGCTGGCAGGTGTTACCGGATAAAAACCCAAGGCCGAAAACACATACCAGGCAGATGTCTGCCCATTGTCTTCATCACCGCAATAACCATCTGGTGTTGCTTTATACATGCGGTTAAGCGTTTCCCGCACCCAATGCTGTGCCTTCCATGGCTGGCCGCCGTAGTTGTATAAATAGATCATGTGCTGAATGGGTTGGTTGCCATGCGCATACTGTCCCATGCCAGCAATCTGCATCTCGCGGATTTCATGAATCACACCACCATAGCCACTTTCATCAAATACCGGCGGCATTGAGAAAACTGAATCGAGCATGGCGATGAACATCTCGTTACCACCCATCAGCTTTTTTAGTCCTTCAATGTCATGAAAAACACTCCAGCTGTAGTGCCAGCTGTTTCCCTCGGTAAAATCACCACCCCATTTTACAGGGTTGAACGGGTTTTGAAAACTACCGTCCGCTTTTCGGCCACGCATTAGTTTTGTTTCCTTATCAAAAAGATTTGTATAGTTCTGCGAACGTTTGGCATAAAGCGCCACTTCTTCTTTTGGCCGGTTTAAGGCCTTCGCCAACTGGTAGATGGCAAAATCATCGTAAGCGTATTCCAACGTCCTTGCAGCGGTTTCGTTCAATCGGCCGGTGCGGCCATTCTCCGGATTGGTATAAGTTGCATCAACCGGTACGTACCCAATGTCATTGTAGTACTTCACACCGGCACGACCTACGGCTGTCATTGGGCCTTCGTTGTTGGCGCCGTGAACAAGCGCTTCATACAAAGTCGCGATATCATAACCACGCAGTCCTTTGATGTAAGCTTCTGCTACTACAGAAGCCGAGTTGTTGCCGATCATGATATTTGCGTAACCGGGACTGCTCCACTCAGGCAGCCATCCGCCTTCTTTGTAATCATTCAAAAGGCCTTCCTGCATTTCTTTATTGATCGCAGGATAAACAAAGTTCAGGAAGGGATACAAGGCCCGGAAGGTGTCCCAAAAGCCCGTACCGGCAAACATGTATCCTGGGTGAATTTCGCCGGTGTAAGGACTCCAATGTACCACTTTACCGGCTGCATCTATCTCGTACATTTTGTGCGGAAACTGCAAGGTGCGGTAGAGGCATGAATAAAAAGTACGTGTCTGGTCTACCGTTCCGCCTTCTACTAAAATTTTATTCAGTTGGGTATTCCAGGCAGCTTTGGCTTTGCGACAGGTCTCATCAAAATCATCTCCCGCCAATTCTCTTTTCAAATTCAACTCAGCTTGTTCAATGCTGATAAAAGAAGAGGCCACTCTTAAATTTACCTTCTCCCCTTTGGTTGTTTTAAAACCGATGACACCACCGGCATGACCAGCAAGCGTTTCCAACGAATCTCTTAAGAGTGTGCTATCCCGCCATGCGTAGGAAAAATCAAATGCTTTGTCAAGATAGATGACGAAATAGTTTTTAAAATTCTTCAGTGGTCCACGGCTGTAGCGTGTGCTGTAACCAATGATCTTTTTTTCGGCAGGAATGACCTTTACATAGGAATTACGGTTGAAGGCGTCGATAACAAGAAAGGAGCTGTCGGCCTTCGGAAAAGTGAAACGAAATTGGGCTGCACGTTCCGTTGGCGTAATCTCCGTGGTCACATCGGCATCGGCCAGGTACACAGAATAGTAATAGGGTTTTGAAACTTCTGCTTTGTGCGAGAACCAGGAAGCCCTGTCATCTTCGCGGAAGCGCAACTTGCCCGTTACCGGCATAATAGAAAATTGCCCGTAATCGTTCATCCAAGGCGAAGGCTGGTGTGTTTGTTTAAACCCACGGATTTTATCGGCTGCATAGGTGTAAGCCCACCCATTGCCCATGTTACCTGTTTGCGGCGTCCAGAAATTCATGCCCCAGGGCACACAAATAGACGGATAGGTATTTCCGTTTGAAAGACTTGGTTTTGAGTCGGTACCCATTAGCGGGTTCACCCACTCTACCGGGTCATCTACTTTATTAACTATCTGCGCAAACGCTGCATTCACCGCAAAGAAAGAAACAAGAAGGAGTGTCGTTTTTAAATTCTTCATGAAAAGCCATTTTGTTTTGAGCTTGTTCAAACCGTGCTAAAACGTTTTAGCAAATTACAAGAATTTAGAATTCTGCCAAATACCTTTTCCGCATTTGCACAAATCACATTGAACTTGTGGTTACCAATCAGCAGCAATAAACGCATGCTGTAACGCCTCGCAGATGGTTGTTGTTTGTTTTTATAAAGAACCATCATTTTGAAAAACCTGATCATCAACTACCTTTAAGGCTTGGCATGAGGAATGTTTCTTTAAAAGATATTGCACAAAGAGTAGGCACTTCTATTTCCACCGTCTCCTTTGTTTTGAACGGCAAGGAAAAGCAGGTTCGCATCAGTGAAACGCTGGCGCAGAAGATTAAGGAAGTAGCGAACAAGGAAGGATACCGGCCCAATCGGATGGCGGTGGGACTTAAAACCGGCAAGTCAAACATTATAGGTTTGGTGGTAGATACAATTTCAGGACACCTGTTTGCTGCGTTGGCGGAAGTGATTGAAAAAGAACTCGACCAGCATGGATACAAAGTGATTTATTGCAGCACCCGCAACGATGCCCAGAAAGGAAAAGAACTGGTACAACTGCTTTACCAACACCAGGTGGATGGCTACATGATTATTCCGACACCGGGCATGGAAAACGAAATCCGCGCCTTGGAGGAACAAGGCAAACCACTGGTTTTAATTGACAGCTATTTCCCTAAGCTAAAGGCGGCCCACGTGTTGGTTGATAACTATGATGGGATCAACAAGGCAGTTGAGTTCTTACTGGAAAAGGGGTATGAAAAAATTGCGTTTGTGTACAACGATGTTTCGATGATTCAAATGAAGGAACGCCAACGGGCTTACCGTGAGCGAATGAAACAGGCGGGCATCAGGGTGTCAAGTCAGTGGTTACTGGAAGTGCCAATAGCCGATGACAGACGTGAACAGACGCTAAAAATTCAAACATTTTTAGAGAAAGTAAAACCGGATGCAGTGTTATTTGCCGCTAATTATTTGGGCATCCACGGCATCCAGGCGATTCATAACCTAAACCTTCGGTTCCCGGCAGACATAGGCGTTGTTTGCTTTGATGATCACGAACTATTCAGCTTACACCAACCGGCCGTAACCGTTGTACAACAGCCGGTGACCAAGCTGGCGAAAACCGCCGTTCGCATTCTTGTAGCCAAGCTAAAAAATAAGCCTTTGTCTATACCGGATGAAATGGAAGTAAAGGCAACGCTGATTAAGCGACACTCAACACGATAAGATGATTTTGTAGCAACAAAATCATCTTATCGTGTTCTCCAAATTATTGCGCAAACCACACCACTATTTCCTTTAAGAATGTTTTCAGCGCGGAAACCGCATACTAAAGCTTGCTATTCACCAGCTTCCATTATTCTTACCACAACACTATTTCTTCCGGCACGTACATCGGGATTGAAACCAACCTTCATCAGGTACTCCCCAGTGTAGGTTTTACTGGAAAGAATAGTAGATCGTGTTTCGGGATAAAGATTTACTTCCTGCAGTCGATATTTTTTTGTGGGCACCAAACCTTTTAAACGAATAGGATGCGTACTGCCTGAACCATAGCGATTATTTACAAGGTAATTAAAAAGGACACCTGATGATTGCCCTTTATCCATGTACAACACAGACGCCACATTGTGCTGTCTTGGGTCGGTGAGGCGGAACTGGTCCCCCTGCCAGATCAACGGTTTTACCGAATCATACAACTTCACCGCATTTTGACAGAACGCCAAATCTTTTGGCTGCAGCTTACCAATTACAATATCAAAACCAAGCTTGCCCATCATGGCCACATCAACACGGTATTTAATGGGCTGCTTGCCCCACTCTGTTACGTGGTTGGAAGAAGCAATGGCCGGGAAGAAATACGAATATTCCCACTGCATAAAAATGCGTTCCAGTGGATCGGTGTTATCGCTTGGCCAGTATTCGGTAAAATATTGCAGGGCAGCATAATCAGCACGGCCGCCGCCGCCAGAGCACAACATCATGGGAATGGTGGGATACTTCTTGCGAAGCTTTTCCAGGATGTTGTAAAGTCCTCTTACATACTCAATGTACAAATGCGTTTGATTCTTCAGGTGTGCTGAGTAGGCATTGTAAATAACCGCATTGCAATCCCATTTGATATACGCCATGTCGGGATTCTTTGTCAGCAAATCATCCACAACACCAAAAACAAAATTTTGCACGGCAGGATTGCTCAAATCAAGCACCAGCTGATGCCTGAAATAATGTTCTTCTCTCCCCGGTTGTTTGATAACCCAATCAGGATGTTTTTCGTACAATTCACTTTTCGGGTTTACCATTTCAGGTTCTACCCAAATACCGAATTTCACGTCGTTGGCTTTTGCTTCTTTCACCAGGTAAGCAATGCCGTTTGGCAGCTTCTGGCGGTTTTCGTCCCAGTCACCAAGGCCGGCCCTGTCATCGTTCCGCGGATACTTGTTGGCAAACCAACCATCATCTAACAAAAACAAGTCAACGCCTAATTTTCTTGTGTCTTTCAAGAGTTCTGCTAACTTGTTTTCATTGAAATCAAAATAGGTGGCTTCCCAGTTGTTCAGCAGCGTCAATCTGTTCCCTTTTCCATCTACCAGTTTATAATTTCGTGCCCAGTTGTGCAGGTTGCGGCTTGCCTTTCCTTTCCCTTCGTTTGACAACGTATAAAGAAATACCGGCGTGGTAAATTCCTCGTTTGGCTTCAGCGAATAAGCCGATGCATAGTTGTTGATACCTGCTAAAATGCGGAGATTCTTCTGATTGTCCAGCTCCAGGTCAATACGAAAGTTGCCGGTCCATGAGAGAGAACCAAACAGCACGCTGCCTGCATCTTCGGTTGCGGGCTTATCCATTGACACCATAAACAGCGATGGTTGAAACAGGTTGGCACGGGCACCCAGTTTTGAGTCCAATGTTTTGATGCCATGCGTCAGCAACGTTTCTTCCGGTTGCATTTCTCTTGCCCAATCGCCGTGGTATTGCCGCAGCCAATAGCTGCCCGCTTTCACCTGCAAATTGGCCGAAGCAAACTTTGACAGTGTCACCGGCTTTTTTTCTTTGTGACTAATAGTGCTCCATTGCTCAATCACATCTTCGGCCCTGTACGTTTTGTAATAAAGCGTTACCCAAAACGGGTAAACAGGGTCTTTTAAAACTATGCTTGTCAGCGAAACATTGTTGTCCTGCTGCTCTGTTTTATGACTTTGGTATTTCAGGTCCAGCGACGTGTTGCCATCGGCATGAACAACCTCAATGGCCGGCTCAAAAAGATTGCGTGAACCGGCAGATGTATAAGCGGAAGCGAGCATACCGGTGTAATCTTCGGTTTGCCGGTAAGCCGTTGAAACGTTTGCGTACTCACCGGCTTGCGACAGCTTCTCACCCAGGTAAAGTATGTTGAGGTCTTTGTTCTTGGCCACTTGCAAGACCAATGCAGTTGACGCAGTTTCCACCGGGATGATCGTCTCTTGTGCCGAAACAGTTGCCGGCAACCAGCCAATTATTGCGGCAAGAAGAATTTTGGAAATTCGCTTGTATGGCAAAGGGAGTTTTTGTGTTTTCATCGTCTGAATTTTAATCGTTCTTAGTTGTAGGTGTCGAGTTGCTCTAACAGTAAACGCAGCTCTGTTTCATCGGCAATGTAAACGGAACCATAGTCGCTGACCTGCGTGTTAATATATGTCAATGGATTGGGTGCTGCTTTTCTTGCCGAGGCATGGTATTCTCTTGCGCCGCTTTCGCGGATCAGTTGCGCTATGTTGGATGATTTGATGCCTGCACCCGGCATAATGATAATGCGATCCGCAGCTTGCTTAACCAGTTTTCCTAATACTTCACCCGCATCCGGCGCTGCTGATTTTTGCCCGGATGTCAACACACGTTCGCAGCCGCAGGCAATAATATCTTCAAGTGCTTTAAATGGATCTGGAGTACCATCGAAAGCACGGTTGCAGGTAACGCCCATGGGCGATGCCCATTCCACAATACGCTTCAGCCATTCGGTATCAATTTCACCGGTAATGGTTGCCGTTCCCACGGAGATGCCATCACAGCCAATTTCTTTGCAGGCAGCAATGTCTTTGCGGATGATTTCATATTCATCCTCATCATAAAAATAATTGCCCGACCGGGGACGAATGATGGGATACAACCGGATGTTGATGCGTTCCCTTGCCTGTTGAATGGTGCCGTAACTTGGCGTGGTTCCGCCTTCAATGGGGTTATCGCAAAGTTCCACCCGTGCCGCTCCTGCCCTCTCGGCAATTATGCAGGACTGCACGTTGAACGCACAAACTTCAAGGAGTAATTTATCAGCCATGTTTCTTTAAAATTTCGTTAGCTGGTTGCTAACGGATTAATAATAACTTTTTGCGGAAAAAACCTTTTTCAGGTTGTTGTTCTGCACAGAATAAGTAAATCCTTTTTGCAAACTATAACCGCCATAGGTTCCATTCTTGTGCAAAGCCACAAAACCAACCTGGATATCTTTCGATTTGGCGGGAGCTCGCCTTACAATGCGTTCGACGGCTTCTTTGCACGCCGCTTCCGGCGATTTTCCCTGGCGCATCAGTTCCACTACAAGGTGCGAACCCACAATGCGAATCACTTCTTCTCCAACACCCGATGCGGTAGCCGCACCCACTTCGTTATCCACGTAAAGACCAGCGCCAATAATAGGTGAGTCGCCTACCCGTCCACGCATTTTGTACGCAAGCCCGCTGGTGGTGCAAGCGCCGCTTAAATTGCCGGTTGCGTCCATCGCCAGCATGCCAATGGTATCGTGGTTGTCCGGTCCTCCCGGCATGGGATCATTGTCTTTGTTATAAAGTTTGTTCTCTATGTTAACGCCGGGTTTGTAATTGGCGGTCTTCAACCATTCTTTCCAATCTTTTTCGCTTTCGGGTGTTAACAGGTTTTGTTTTTTGAAACCGTTTGCCAGCGCAAATTGCAGGGCGCCTTCGCCGGCTAAAAAAATGTGCGGTGTTTTCTCCATCACCAACCGGGCTACGGAAATAGGATGCATGATATGCTCCAGGAACATCACCGCACCGCAGTTGTAATTTTCATCCATGATGCAGGCATCCAGCGTTACATAACCATCTCTATCAGGCAAGCCGCCGTAACCAATTGTTTGGTTGGCAGGATCGGCTTCGGGAATGCGTACGCCGGCTTCTACCGCGTCCAATGCCCGTCCTCCTTTTTTCAATACGTCCCAGGCACCAATGTTGGCGGTTTTGCCAAAATCCCAGGTGGAAACGACAACAGGACTATTTTTTAAAAGCGTTTTTTCTTGGGAAGATGCCGCCGAGATATTGTTACCAACCACCATGGCAGCGGAACTTAACAG
>DATKHJ010000009.1:0-18505 GCA_035510335.1 Flavisolibacter sp.
GTTTCCGGTCTTTTAGGCGGCAAACAGGCCGGACAAGCTGCGCAAGCGGCCCCACAGCCTGAACAACAGCCGGCTCCGCAACAGGAAGCTGCCAAACCGCAACCGCAGCCGCAATCTCAATCTTCCTCCCTCGATATTTCCAAAATGGACGAAGTGGTGCTGATGCCCCGCCTCAGCGATACCATGACGGAAGGCGTGATTGCCGCCTGGCACAAGCAGGTAGGTGATGATGTAAAGAAAGGCGAAGTGCTGGCCGATATCGAAACCGATAAGGCTACCATGGAACTGGAGAGTTATAAAAATGGTAAGCTGTTGTTCCAGGGTGCCAAGCAAGGCGAGAAGATTGCCGTGAACGATTTGCTCTGCATCATTGGCGAGCAAGGCAAGGTAGATGTGGATGCAATTGTTGCCGCAGCCAAAGGTGGCGGAGCTCCATCAACCGACAACGGACAACAGGCCACAGTTGATAACAACACGCAACAGGCAACACAACCTCATGCTTCGACAGGCTCAGCACAAAACGCCGAACCCCAAACCTCTGGTGACGGTCGTGTTAAAGCCTCTCCGCTTGCCAAGAAACTGGCTGCTGAAAAAGGCATCGATCTTTCACAAGTACAAGGCAGTGGCGATAACGGCCGTATTGTAAAAGCAGACGTTGACAACTTCAAGCCTTCTGCACAACCGCAACAACAAGCTTCTTCTGCTGCTCAACCGCAGTCGCAGGCCCAACCGGTTGTTTCCGGACAGGAAGGCTACACCGATACCAATGTTTCGCAAATGCGCAAGGTGATTGCCAAGCGTTTGGGCGAAAGCAAGTTCAGTGCACCGCATTTCTATCTCACCATGGAAATTAACATGGACAATGCCATGGCGGCCCGTGCACAAATGAACGAAGTGAGTGATGTGAAGATTTCTTTCAACGATATGGTGGTGAAAGCAACGGCCATGGCCCTGCGCAAGCACCCGGCGGTAAACAGCTCATGGATGGGCGATTTTATTCGCCAGTACCAGCACATTCATGTAGGTGTAGCTGTGGCCATTGAAGACGGATTGATTGTTCCGGTGATAAAGTTTGCCGATCAAAAAACGTTGAGCCAGATTGCTGCGGAAACAAAAGAGCTGGCGGGCAAAGCCAGGAATAAAAAGCTACAGCCGGCCGAATTCAGCGGAAACACCTTCACTATTTCCAACCTTGGCATGATGGACATTGACGAATTTACGGCCATCATCAATCCGCCCGACAGCGCAATTATGGCGGTGGGCAGAATTAAAGAAGAAGTGTACAAAAAAGGTGACGGCTTTGCCGTGAGAAATGTGATGAAGATTACCTTAAGCTGCGATCACAGAAGCGTGGACGGAGCAGTAGGTGCCGGCTTCTTGCAAACGTTTAAAAAATACTTGGAGAACCCAGTGACAATGCTGGTGTAAGGAACGTGAAACGTTAAACGAGAAACGTGAAATAAAATTAAAGCCGCTGAAAATTCAGCGGCTTTTTTAATCGACTGATTCGAAAAGTAGTTTCTTTTCCGGGTCAATGCTGAACCTAAGAGAAGAACCTTTGACCGGCACTTTGAAAACATGCTTTTGCTGGCTTACTTCAAACTGCTCACGAACAATTTCCCCATCTTCTTTTACAATGTCAACTTCCAATACAAAACGGTAAGGTTTGCCTTTTTGACTGATGTAAAAAAAGAACTCATTGTTCTGGATTTTTGTGCTCATCTGCAGTTGCGGAATGCCGGGCCTGTACAGCCACTGGTCGAAGAACCAGGAGAGCTCTTTGCCGGAAACTTTCTCCGCCACGGCCTCAAAATCTTTTGTTTCTGCATTGCCTCCCTTGTACTGGTTGTAATAGGTTTGAATAATTTTTTGAAACACGCTGTCACCAACTTCGTTGCGAAGCATGCGCAAAACCCAGCCGCCTTTTTGATAACTGTTGGCATTGAGGAGCGACATTAAATTATTGGTGGAATCAACCACGGGAGAAGTAGAACGTTTTGAAAAGCGGATCACTTCATCACGGTCTTTTTCCCAACGTTCGGCCGCGGCTTCTTTGCCGTATTTTTTCTCCCAGTAATAATGGGTGAGAAACGTAGCAAAGCCCTCGCTCAGCCAAAGATGCGCAAAGCTTTTTTCGGAAGCGGCATCGCCAAACCACTGGTGCGCTATTTCATGCGCCAGCAGATCTTCAGAGCTTCTGTCGCCGGTAACGGTGCTTTCTGCATAGAAGATGGCCGATGCGTTTTCCATTCCACCGAAGATGGTTTTTGATTGAACGTTTGCGAGTTTTTTGTACGGAAAAGGAGCAATGTAATCGGAAAAGAATCTCAGGATGTCAGGCGCCAAAGCGTAATCGTAAAAGCCTTTGGTGCTGTCCTTTGGATAAACCCAGGCACTGACGGGAATACCTTCGGGGCTATTGTCGTACGTTTTTGTAGCAAACTTTGCCACACCTATGACCATAACTTTGGTGGGAGAAGGGATCGTTTCACTCCATCTTACCGTTTTTGTATTGTCTGCTTTTGTTTCGCTAATCTTTAGGCCGTTAGAAATAACCTGGTAGTGCGATGGCACCTGCACATTGAATTCAAATGAGGCTTTGTCGTTCGGTTGGTCAATGCAGGGTAGCCAATGGTGTGCCCGGTTAGGCCAATTGTCAGCAAAAAAAGTTCGATCGCCGAACTTGTTTTTGGCGATGATCAGGCCATCTCTTGGGATTCCTTTGTATTCGATTGTAGCCAGTAACGTGTCGCCAATTCCGTCGTTGTTGCGATGTATGGTGAGCTTGTCATTTTCGTGTACGAAACCTGTTGACTGCGACGGAATCATTGCCTTGGTAACCTTCATTCCTTTGCCATTTTTACTGCTGGCAAGATCAAAGACAATTTGCCTTGCATTTGTTTTGGGAACGAAGTAGATATAACTATAAGCCTGCAACGTATCATTTTCGTCATTCAAATTAACGAAGAATTGATAGTGTAAAACATCAATATCCTGCGCTTTTGCAGAAAGGGAAACACAGGCAAAAACAAACAACAAGAACTTTCGCATAGCGTAATTAAAATAAAAGGTTCTATTCTTCACACCAATCTCTATTCATTCCAAAAATCCCGGTTCAGACTAAAGTCTTTCCAGCATCTCCACCACTTTCTCTCTTCTCAATATCACATAACCAATCCGGTCGTTGCTGATGCCTTCTTTTAACTGGTAGCTAAAGGCCAGTTGATCTTCTGAAACCGTGGTTTCAAAATATTTGAAGGAGATGTTTGGATAGGGCCTCAACTCATCGCCAATCTCGTATAAATGCGTGGAAAGAATAAACAGCGAATTCTTAATTTTCATTAATCCTTTGATCACCGTCAGCGAACACTTCATGGCATCCTGCACATTGGTGCCCTTAAACAATTCATCAATCAGGACCAGCCATTTCTTGCCGTCGTTGATTTTGTAAATCGTGTTCTTAATGCGCTGCACTTCGTTAAAGAAATAGCTTTCGCCTTTAACAATGTTGTCTGATACATTGATGTTGGAAAGCAGCCCGTCGAAAAGCGTTAGCTGCATGCTTTTAGCTGGGACGCCCATGCCAATATGTGCCAGGAAAACGGCCGATCCAACGGCTTTAATCATGGTGCTTTTGCCGGCCATGTTAGCGCCGGTCAGGAAAAGAAAATTTTGCGATGGTTCCAGTTCCAAATCATACGGCACCGGTTTTTGCAACAGTACATGGTAGAGGCCTTCTGCCTTTAAATACGATTCGTCCTGCTCAATAAACTGCGGAAAGTGAAGGTCAAATGTTTTTACGGCCTTTGCCATCGAATACCAGGCTTCAATGCGACTAAAAATATCAATCATCTCCAGCAACTCTGCCTTGTGCTGAAAGCGGAAGTGATAACCGAAATGGAGATTTTCCTGCAGCGAGAGTTCTTTTTTCGGATCAAGAGCCGTCAGTTCCATCAATGGCTGGCGTTGCAAAATCTGTTTAACCCGGTCGATGTAAATACTAAAGTTGATGGCGAGGTTGGCATCTTTAAACAGGTACACCAGCTTGGCAATACCGCGCAGGAAATCAGCAAAATGCTTTACAGAAAATTTCACCATCGAGTAATCGGCGCTGTGCAGCAGTTTGTAGCTGTAACTGTTGAATACGCCGGGGTTTTCCGGGATTGGGTCAAGGTTGTAGTCGAGGAATTTATCCATCATAATGATGGTGCCGTTGGTGATCTCCGGCGGCCATTCGTCAAGATGCAAAAGCAGCGTTTTAATTATGTCCTGCGTGCCGATGATGCGCTTCAGATCGTGGTGCGGCTCGGTAAAAAAACGGCGCAGCCATTCTTTGCCGCCAAGTGTTTTGGTGAAGTTGAGTTTGTGGAAAATAGAGGATTCTTCCTCGATGTGAAAGATCGAGATGTCGTTGAAGGTGATTTTGTCTATCTGCATAATTGCGGATTGGTAAGATTTTAAAGGGATTGTTTGTGTTACCTGGCGAACGCCAATCTTTTTCCCTTATGAGATTCAAACACCTTCCCGTTTTCATAAACTAAAGCGCCATTAACGAAAGTATGTGTAACGGCGGATGGAAAAGTGGTTCCTTCCAGCGGGCTCCAGCCGCATTTGTACAGGATGTTCTCACCTGAAACCGTGTATGGGCTAGCCGTGTCAACAATCACCAGGTCGGCAAAATAACCTTCACGGATGTAGCCTCTTTCTGCAATTTGAAAACAATCGGCAACGGCGTGGCTCATTTTCTCTGCAATCTTCTCCAGCGTAATTTTCCCCTGCTGGTAATAACGCAACATCAGCAACAGTGAATGCTGCACCAGTGGCAAACCGGCATGGGCATGCTCGTAAGGCGGTTCTTTTTCCGAAAGTAAATGCGGTGCATGGTCGGTGGCAATAATGTCGAGCCGGTCGTCGAGCAAAGCCTTCCACAAAGCTTCTTTGTTGTGCGGCGCTTTAATGGCCGGATTGCATTTAATACGGTAACACAATTCTGCGTAATCGTCGGCAGTAAAATGCAGATGATGTACACAAACTTCTGCCGTAATGCGTTTGTCCTTCAACGGAAACAGGTTGGTAAAAAGCTGTAGTTCTTTTTCGGTGCTGATGTGCAGAATGTGCAATCGGGTGTTGTGCCTTTTTGCCAGTTGCACGGCTTTAAACGACGATTCAAAACACGCTTCTTCATCGCGGATGAGGGCATGATCGGAAGCCTGCAACTCAGGCTTTGCAGCCTTGATGCGGCTGTAATTTTCTTTGATGATGCTTTCTTCTTCGCAGTGCGTGGCAATCAGCACTTCGCTTTCGCGGAAGATTTTATCAATGGTGAGGTAATTATCAACGAGCAAATTGCCAGTAGAGGCACCCATGAAAATTTTGATGCCGCAAATGTCCTTTTTGCGATCATTCGTCTTTAGCACTTCATCGGCATTGCTGTTGGATGTGCCCATGAAGAACGAGTAGTTAGCCAGCGATGTTTGCGAGGCAATGCTGTATTTTTCTTCCAGCAGTTCTTGCGTTAGCGCCGCGGGTACCGTGTTGGGCATTTCCATGAAAGAAGTAACGCCGCCGGCAACGGCTGCTCTCGATTCAGTATAAATATTTGCTTTGTGTGTTAGCCCGGGTTCGCGAAAATGCACCTGGTCGTCAATAACGCCGGGCAAAAGGTACTTGCCTTCGCCGTTGATTTCGGTGTAATTGCTTTGGGGTAAAGAAATGTCTGGTGCAATTTTTTCAATCCGTTCGCCGGCAATCAAAACATCCGCGGTCTGTATCTTATTTTCGTTGACTATATTAATCTTCTTAATCAGGTATTTTTGCATCGCTCAAAATTAAATGACAAGCATCCTATGCAATATAAACAAAGACGGTCCAACCCTGTGAAGGGAGGCTTGAAAACAGCGCTTCTTTCTTTTTTTCTTCTTCCGGCCGCTGCTGCTTTTTCGCAAGTCACCACGTACCTGCCGCAAGGCGCAAGAGAAAATGTTTTGCTGGAGCGACTGGAGATTAAAGCAGGAACGGATTCCGTGCTGAACTTTTCGAAAACAAGACCGCTGACCCGCAGGGATTTTATTCCGGCTGCACAACGTGTTGCCGATAGCCTGGTGTTGTCGAAGGCAGATGCGTACAACCTTTACATGCTGCAGGCAGGCAATATTGAGTTTGCAAGAAACCGCGATTCAATTGTCAGCCGCAAACGTTTCTTAAACACGTTTTACAAAACACCGGCAAATTTTTACGAGGTGAATGCAAAGGATTTTCATCTTGTGATTAACCCGGTTTTTCAATACGTCGTTGCAAAAGAAAAGAACAGCAGCGACCATCTTTTTTTAAACTCCCGCGGCCTTACACTGCGTGGCAACATTGCTGATAAAGTGAGCTTTGTTTCGTACATCACCGATAACCAGGAACGTGACCCGCTGTATGTGCGGCAATGGGGGGCAGAGCGGCAGGCGGTACCCGGACAGGGGTATTTCAAAGAGTTTAAAGGAACGGGTTACGATTATATTGATGCCCGTGGCTACATCAACTTTCGGGCGGCAAAGTATATTGATGTAACCTTTGGTTACGACCGGAACTTTATTGGCAACGGCTTTCGCAGCTTGTACCTGAGCGAGTTTTCGCCCAACGTTTTGTTTCTGAAACTAAACACACGCATCTGGAAACTGAACTACCAAAATATTTTTATGGAATTGGTGAGTGCTTACCAGCGTGGCGCCGATCAATTACTGGGGAAGAAGTACGCCGCCATGCACCACCTGGATGTGAACGTAACCAAATGGCTGAACATTGGGGTGTTTGAAGGGATTGTATTTGGCCAGCGCAACCGCTTTGAGTTTGGCTACCTGAACCCGGTGATTTTTTACCGTTCGGCGGAGCAGCAGAATGGTAGTCCGGACAACGCGGTATTGGGCGTAGATGCAAAAGCTAATTTGTTTTCCAGCGTGCAGTTATACGGGCAATTAATACTGGATGAACTGAAGCTAAACGAACTGAAAACAAAGTGGTGGGGAAATAAGTTTGGTTTCCAGGTGGGTGCCAAATACATTGATGCCTTTGGCATTTCAAATCTTGATCTGCAGGGCGAATGGAACCGCGTTCGTCCGTTTACGTATTCGCACGATGATTCGGTTGCTAACTATACCAACTACAACCAACCACTTGCGCACCCGCTGGGTGCCAACTTTAATGAGCTGATTGGGCAGGTGCGTTACCAGCCCATTCCTCGATTGATGGTGCATGCAAAGGCCATTTATTACAAGCAGGGAAAAGACATTGGCGCAGCTAACTATGGCAGCAACATTTTATTACCGAATGCTCCGCCTTACCGCACCTTCGATTATGGCTATGAAGTTGGCTCGGGTGCGTTAAACAAGATTGGTTACGCCTCGTTCCAGGTCTCTTACGAAGTAAAGCCTAACCTGTTTTTGGAAGCAGGCGCTGTTCATCGCAGCCTGACTGCACCGGCAACTGCCGACCAGTCAACAACAATTATTTCCGGTGGCGTGAGATGGAATATGCACAGGAGAGATTTTGCGTTTTAGATGGTCTTGTCTGAACCATGATTGTCTTTGAACCGGGATGTGTAGGATGAAGGAGATATTTGGGATAAAATAAAAAGAGTCGTTCATTTTGTGAACGACTCTTTTTTGTAATGACTATTTCTATTTTCTCCCAATCTTTTAATCTACCCAAATCATGGTTCTAACATGTTCAGACAATAGCTGAAAGCTAATGGCTGATAGCTCACGGCTCAGTGCTGTTCTGAACGTACAAGAGTGCGACGCAACGAAAGCTTAATCGTAGCACTGGCCTCTGGTTCATAAGAAGCTAAGAGAAAACAAAAGGAGAGAAGGAGGAAAAAGAGAGAAGTGCATCGTCAAGGCAACCACAAACTACCAACCACAAACCTTCTTATCCTTCCAAATGAATGGTAAATACAATCATGCGGCTGCGCATGTCGCCTAAAACGCCGGAGTAGTTCAGTCTTTCGTTGCGGCTGTGCAGGTTTGTTTGCCCGTTGCTGATTTTAATTTCGGGGGCAAGAATAAAACTGGGGTAATAAAACTTAAAGCCTACGCCTGCTTCAATGCCGTAATCCATGCGGCCAATCTTCAGCATGTCGTCGGCCTTGCGGGCCTGCGCATTGGAGGCAAGGTCCATGTCAATTTTAGCGCCGCCCATCATGTACACACGAAAGTTGCCAATCCTGTCGGACATAAAACGCAATTGAAAAGGAAACGATGTGATAACCGATTCTACTTTCTTTTGTACGGTGTACAGGTTGTTCAAAGGCTCCCGGTAACGCAAGGTGTATTGCACGTTTCTTTCGGTGAAAATCAGTTGCGGGTTAAAGCGAAGTTCCCACCGCTTGTTTAAACGGGCAGTTGCGGACAGACCTAAATTAAAGCCAGCCGACCATGCCGGTTCTGCGGTCAAAATGGTATCCTGCAATAAGTAAGAGGGGTGAAGTTCGGAATGAAACGACCCGCGGTTTAATCCCAGCGAAATGCCGAAATAATACGGTTTGTAGTCGTGTTCTTCCAGGTTCAGTTCTCGCTGGGCAAAGGAAGTGGCGGAAAGGCATAGCAGAAAACCAAGTACGAATGTTTTTAGAGAGCTGGTTTTCTTGCGCTGTAAATACAACATATTCCTAAGCTGAGCGATTTGTAATAAGTATTGGAATAACCCGTTTTGTTTAAAATGCCGATAAAGTTCTGACGGTCTGGAAACGCTTTGGCCGACTCGTTAAGGTATTGGTAGGCTTTCTTGTTTTGCTTAAACATACCCGCTACCTGCGGCGCAATAAAATGCATGTACAGATTGTAAAGATTTTTTACACCGGGTATTCTTGGCTTGCTGAACTCAAGAACCACCAACTGCGCACCTGGCTTCATTACCCGTAAGATCTCCCGAAGGCCTTTTTCGAGGTTTTCAAAATTGCGAACCCCGAAGGCAACCATCACGCCATCAAACGTAGCATCGGCAAAATTTATTGTTTCGCCATCGCCGTGGTGCAGGGCAATCTTCGTTCCAAGTCCTTCTTTATCAATTTTTTTCCGGCCAACTTCCAGCATGCCTTCCGAAATATCGATGCCGGCAATGGTTGTGTTTTCTAATCGCTTAGCCGCCATGATGGCCATGTCGGCCGTGCCGGTGGCTACATCGAGTAGGTAGGCGGGCTTTTCTTTTTGAAAAAGACCAATGGCTTTTTTGCGCCAGGAAATATCAATGCCGGCGCTTAAAAACCGGTTCATGAAATCGTAACGCGGAGCAATCTTGTCAAACATTTCACTCACCTGCTCTTTCTTGGAACCTTCGTTGTCGAAAGGTTTGATATCGTCGTGCGGCAATTTGCTCATGGGGCGGCAAAGATAACTCCCCTGTCCCCCTAAAGAGGAGACTTAGGCCGGAAAATTTTCCCAATTTCTTTCCTGACTTTGGAAGAAAGTTTTTTCAGATTGCTGCATAGAATTACAGGACGTACAAGAGTGCGACGCAAGCAAAGCTCAATAGAAATACAAAAGCTGGCTACCCAATAACCAACTTTAGAATTTATAAAGAGCGAAAGAAATAAAATCTACTGAACCTAGGTCGCTCTTTAGGAGGACAAGGGGTCTATCTTCCCATCTTTCATCTGCAGCAGGCGGTCGCTGAGTTGGGCCAGCTCCTCGTTGTGGGTAACAATTAAAAAGGTTTGCTGAAATTGCCTGCGCAGATCGAAAAACAACTGGTGAAGTTCTTTGGCGTTGGCGGTGTCGAGGTTGCCGGTGGGTTCATCGGCAAACACAATGTCGGGTTTATTAATTAAGGCACGGGCTACGGCTACCCGCTGTTGCTCGCCACCCGATAGCTGCGTGGGTTTGTTTTCCATGCGGTGGCTTAAGCCCAGTAATTTCAGTAGTTCTGTTGCCCGGCTTTTCACCTCCGCTTTGTTTTTGTTGCTTAGCCAACCAGGAATGCAAACATTTTCCAGTGCCGAGAACTCGGGTAAAAGATGGTGAAACTGGAAAACAAAGCCAATGTGCCGGTTGCGAAAGGAAGAAAGGCCGTTGCCCTGCAGGCGGGTAACATTTTGCTGGTGGAGAAAAACATCTCCTTTGTCGGGCTTGTCAAGCGTGCCCAAAATGTGCAACAGGGTTGACTTTCCCGAGCCGGATGGCCCCACAATGCTGACCACTTCGCCCCGCTCAATCTGAACGTCAACCCCTTTTAAAACTTCCACCGTGCCGTATCGTTTGTAAATATTTTTTGCTGTCAGCATAGCTCGTCTAAAGTGTTCAAATATCCGTAAAAAATCGGGGCCAGCCGGGCCGGCGAAACTTCATTTGGAAAATTGGCGAATACAACTACATTTGCGAAAAATTTGAAAGGTGAGAAAGGACTTTCTGGCACAGAAATTTTCTTCTCTCTTTTTCATAAACCTATAAATCGTAGCGCAATGTTTTGGACCCTGGAATTAGCATCCTACCTTGAAGAAGCACCCTGGCCGGCCACCAAAGATGAGCTGATTGACTACTCGATCCGTTCCGGAGCCCCCATTGAAGTGATTGAAAACCTTCAGGAGCTGGAAGACGAAGGAGAAGTGTATGAAAGCATCGAAGACATTTGGCCCGACTATCCATCGCAGGAGGACTTTATGTTCAACGAGGATGAGTATTAATTGAACTTTATAGAAGTAAAAATCCCTTCGTGCAAGCGAAGGGATTTTTTGTGGTGGTTATGGATTGCGTTTTTTGTATTCGGCTACAACCTTGTCAAGGTGTTGTATAAATTTTTGTACATCCGGATCGTAAGGATAACCATCGGCCGCCAGTTTTTGTTCCTGTCCATCTAAGAAAATATAAAACGGCTGCGCCAGCACGCCGTAGCGGCTAACCTGCAGATGCGAAAATTTTTCGCCAACCGTATTTACAAATTCACCTAATTCTTTCGATTCAAACTGTTCGGCTTCGGGTAGTTCAATGTTCTGCACATCGGTATAAAGCGAAGCAATCACAAAGTCTTCTTTCAATCGCTTCATTACTTCCGGATGACTCCAAACCTGCGCTTCCATTTTTCGGCAGTTAATGCAATTGATCCCGGTGAAATCAAGCATTAACGGCTTCTTTAATTTTTGTGATGCAGCCAACGCCTCGTCGTAATCGAAGAAGGTAACCAGGCCAAATTTCTTTACTACTTCCGGTTCATACGGTCCAAGCTCTTTTACATATTTCACCGGTGCTGCATCTGTTCCGCCTGCATTGTGCGGTGCACTTACAACGGTGCTGCTGGCTGTTGTATAATCCTGTGTTCCAAAGGGTGGAAGAAAGGCGCTGATGCCTTTCAACGGTGCGCCCCATAAACCCGGAACCATGTACACCATAAACGAAAATGAAGCGATAGCAAAGAAGAGCCGCGGAACACTAACGTAAGGCTGGTCGAAATCATTTTTTGGCAATTCGCTGTCGTGATGAAACTTGAGTTTGCCTAAAAGATAAAAGCCAAGCAATCCAAACAAAACAATCCAAAGGCAAAGGAAAATATCGCGGTCAAGCAGGCGCCAGCCTTGTGCCAGGTCAGCGTTGGACAAGAACTTCAGCGCCAGCGCCAGTTCTAAAAAGCCCAAGGTTACTTTCACGCTGTTCAGCCATCCGCCAGCTTTGCCCAAACCATTTACCCAACTGGGGAAGAGGGCAAATAAGGTAAATGGTAATGCCAGTGCTACTGAAAATCCAAACATACCTACCAGCGGACCAAAATAACTTCCTTTTGATGCCAGCACAATCAGGTTGCCAATGATAGGTCCCGTGCATGAAAAAGAAACAAGCGCCAGCGTAAGCGCCATGAAGAAAATGCCTGTGAAACTCTTTGTGCTTGCTTTCGAATCGGCAGCGGTTTGCCAGGAGGCCGGCAACTGAATGTCGAACGCACCCAAAAATGAAATGCCAAAAACGAGAAACACCAAAAAGAAGATCAGGTTGGCAATCCAGTTGGTAGCAAGTTTATTTAATGCAGTTGGTCCAAATATTAATGTGATCAGAAAACCGAGCAACGTAAAAATTACGATGATGGAAAGTGAATAGGTGATTGCATTTCTTATTCCTTCCTGCCGTGTTTTGCTGCGTTTGGTGAAGAAGCCAACTGTAACCGGAATCATGGAAAACACGCAAGGTGTAATTAGTGCAAGCAGTCCTCCTAAAAAAGAAACAAAGAAAATATAGCCAAGTGAACGGGCTTCCAAATCATCATTGCTTTTTAGTGCGGTTACGCTGTCTTCTGTTGCCGGTTTATAAACTTTTATTGTAAATGGTTCTTCGTAGTTATTAAAAGAGCCGTTTGTTTTCAGGAAGTATGTAATGGTTCCTTTCACCAGCGCACTATCTGTTTGCAACTGCAGCTTTTGCAGCCATTCTACCGAGTCGGTGAAGAAACTCACACTTGCGTTGTTGAAATCTGCTTCTGTTGCCTGTTGCACGTTGCCGCCTTCTGCCAAAGAATCTTTTAGCAGGAAGTTGGATGAAGAATCAAAACTGATTTGCGTATTGATTGGTGCCTCTTCCGAAAATTTTTTAACGGAAAATAGCTGAGCCTTCTGCGGAACAGCTGCTTTTATTTTTATCAGTACATCATTTCCGGAGGTTTGCTCCTGGCTAAAATGAAACTGCACAGGATTTTGTCCCTGTGCAGCCTGATAAAAATAGAATGAGATGACTAGTAAGAAAACACGGTATAAACGTCTCATCTATTTTATTTTAATGCAATATTGAAGTTGACGGTTTTTGGAGGTAAACATTTTTTATCGTCGCAGGTTTGAAACGTTACATTGCCGCCTACGTTCGACTTTGCTTTTCCTTTTAGCTTTACTTTTTGCGTAAACACCACCAGCTTGCTGTATTGGTTGGCTGAAACACCCAGGTCATTGTCAACAAATTTTTCCAGCTTTCCGGTTTCTTTCACTTTCCCGTCCAGGTCAACCAAAGGGTTTTTGTTAAAGCTAAACGAAGTGGGAATGGCAATGGCATCTTTTGGCTGCGATTGCGAATACAGGTGCCAGCCGTTTTGAATGTTGGCCACCATCTGCACTTCGTAAACGTTATCGCTGATCTTTTTGCTGGTAAACGTCCAGCTCACAGGGTTAGCCGTTTGCGCCACTGCAACGACAGCGGAAAAAGCGATCAGTAAGAAAAGGAAAATCTTTTTCATGGCTTTGCTTTTAGCTGCACAAATTTCGGTAAAGAGGATTTGCGGTTCTGTTAATTCTGTTCGGGAGAAAGTTAAGAAACCGTTTCACTTACCAGAGAAAACAACTTGTTAAAGACCTTGCGGCCATCCGTGTTGCCTAAGTTTACAGAACAAGCTCTTTCGGGGTGGGGCATCATGCCAAACACATTTCCTTCTTTGTTGCGAATGCCGGCAATGTTTCGAACCGAACCATTGTGATTGGCTTCTTCCGAAACGTTTCCTTCTTCATCACAATAATATAATAGTATCTGCCCGTTGCACTCCAGTTCATCCAGCGTGGCATCGTCGGCCTGGTAACGGCCTTCGCCGTGTGCAATGGGGATTTTTAACACATTCCCTTCTTCGTCTTTTACATGAATGTTACGGCAAATGAATTTTTGTTCTTCGTTGCGCAGCAAGGCGCCAGGCAACAGGTGAGCTTCGCAAAGAATCTGAAAACCGTTGCAAATGCCCAATACCTTTCCGCCTTTTTTGGCAAATTCAATAACGCTTTTCATAATAGGAGAGAAGCGGGCAATAGCGCCGGTGCGCAGGTAATCGCCATACGAAAAGCCACCAGGAAGAACAATGCAATCGTCGGTTGTAAACTGCGAAAGGTCTTCGTCTTTATGCCAGAGCATAACGCATTCCTGGCCTAAGTCATGTACAAGTGCATCATGCACATCACGGTCGCAATTGGAACCCGGGAAAACTACAACACCAAATTTCATGCAGGCAAAGATATTGCAAAGTAGAAGTGTTTATGCAGTTGCCTGAAACAGTAAGTGCAGGCACAATATTTATAGCTGAAAAGAACAGCAACCACAAACCGGTGCCACTTTCAAGTTAAATTTTTGAAGGACAAATCAAAGCGAACAGCACGAATTTTTTTTATTCGGTAGGGTTCTGTTAAGAGGGAAAATTTATCAGAGATAAAAATTTTTTTTTCGATTTTGTTTTACTGATATTCGTTCCCCTGTCTCAAAAAAATTTTTTTGTACACACCTTGTGAAAAAGTTTGAACGCTAAATTATCATTTATAAAAACTGCTGAACCATACATGGAGAAAAACGCAGAACGGGTTTGGACCAATTGTCTTTCTATTATTAAAGATATTGTGGAGTGGCAGCATTTTAAGACCTGGTTTGAACCAATCCAACCGATTGCTTTAAAAGAAAACGTGTTGATTATTCAGGTGCCAAGTCAGTTCTTTTACGAATACCTTGAAGAGCATTATGTGAATTTACTTGCCAAAACGTTGAAACGTGAGCTGGGTAAAGACGCAAGGCTTGAATATCGCATCATGGTAGATGGTGGCAATAACTATAATAAGCCGGTAACGGTTGATATGGCTGGTCACTCGTACAAGACTTTTGTGAACAACGAAATGGATTTTCCGCTGGTGATTAATACGCCGGTAAAAAATCCGTTTGTGATTCCGGGTCTGAAGAAGATGCATATCGACCCGCAACTGAATCCAAACTATACGTTCGAATCATACATTGAAGGTGATTGCAACCGTGTGGCCCGTCGTGCAGGAAAAACGGTGGCGGAAAAGCCGGGTGCTAATTCTTTCAACCCGCTAGTTGTTTACGGTGGTGTTGGTTTGGGTAAAACACATTTGGCGCAAGCCATTGGCAATGATGTAAAGCGTCAGCATCCAGGCAAAGTAGTGTTATATGTAAGTTCTGAAAAGTTCATTAACCAGTTTGTTGATCATAGCCGCAACAACGCCATCAATGATTTTATTCATTTCTACCAGTTGATTGATGTATTGATCATTGATGATGTGCAGTTTTTCAATCGGGCCGAAAAAAGTCAGGATGCTTTGTTTGCTATCTTCAATCACCTGCATCAATCCGGCAAGCAGTTAATTCTTACATCAGATAAGCCACCAAAAGATTTGGAAGGTGTACAGGAGCGTTTACTGAGCCGCTTCCGCTGGGGACTTAGCGCTGATATTTCGATGCCGGATTACGAAACACGCATTGAGATTCTGGAGCAAAAGATGAAGAACGACGGCCTTGAAATGCCGAAGGAAGTTGTAAAGTACATTGCTTATAATATCAACAATAATATTCGTGAGCTGGAAGGTGCTTTGATTTCGTTGTTGGCACAATCTTCGCTCAACCGCAAGGAAATTGACCTAGACCTAGCGAAAAAAGTGTTACGCAATTTTGTAAAAACAGCCAGCAAAGAAATTACCATCGAAACCATTCAAAAAATGGTTTGCGAGTATTACGAAGTGCCTTACGATAAACTGTTGCAAAAAACACGCAAGCGTGAAATTGTGCAGGCACGACAAATTACCATGTATCTGGCCAAGGCCTTTACCAAAAATTCGCTGAAGACCATTGGCGAACATTTTGGCGGACGTGACCACACCACCGTTATTCACTCCTGCCAAACAGTAAAAGATTTGATGGACACCGATTCATCGTTCCGCGACAGTGTAATGGAGTTGCAGCAAAAGGTGCAGTTGGCTGCCATGTAAGGCAGGAAAAAATATTTTGATCCCAATTTTCAGATTTTCTGAAAATTGGGATTTGTTTTTTTGTTTTTTTTGGTTGCATATCCCTATTTTTGCAGCCCTTGCAAAAGAGGTGTGGGGTTCAGTCGAAAAACGGTGAGGTGGATGAGTGGCTGAAATCAGTAGTTTGCTAAACTGCCGTACGGGTTAAACTGTACCGCGGGTTCGAATCCCGCCCTCACCGCAGTAAAAAAGTCCAAAGAAATACAAAGCCTGTAAATCATCGATTTACAGGCTTTTTCTTTTAATGTACTTTGTCAAAAAGCTCCAAAAAGCTCCAAGTTCTAGGGAATAAAAAGGGACTTCAAACAAAGTGCTAAATTTAAGTCCCTTTTTCTTTGTAACTTCTTGAAGGACAACATGTTCATCATTTGAACCTATTGTTACTGGTTACCTGTAAATCTATTTTTAAACTTTAAAATGATTTATCATGGTGACAAAAAGATTCAGCCTTCTGTTTCGCCTAAAAAAGCCGGTCCACTATGTAAAAGGAAACATGCCTATTTACATGCGTATTACAGTGGATTCCCAACGAACCGAGTTATCAATTAATCGAGAATTTGATCCGGACCGATGGAATACAAAAGCAGGTCGTGCCAGTGGTACAAAGGAGGATGCTCGAGCACTAAATGCCTATCTGACTACTTTGCAAGTCAAGGTTTTTGAGGTCCATAGAGAAATGGTGGCGAATGGCGATGAAATATCATCCGAACGATTAAAAAATAAGCTAACCGGAAAAGGTGACGAAAGACCTCGAATGTTACTTGAAATTTTCGCAGAGCATAACAAGCAAATGGCTAAGCTAATTTCCACGGGCGAATACGCTAAGGGAACTCTTACTCATTTTGAAACTACTTATAGACATGTTGGGGCGTTTTTAAGATGGAAGCATAATGTGGCTGATATAATGATTCAGAAGGTGGATTATGCCTTCATTAGTGATCTTGAATATTATCTCAAATGTGACATATGCGCACACAATACCACAATGAAGTATTTAGGAGACTTACGAAAAATTTTATTGCTCTGTGTAAAAAGAAACTGGTTATTAAAAGATCCGTTTATCGGGTACAAAATGAGTCGGCGGGAAGTGCAGAAAGATTTTCTTGTTGATGAAGAATTAGAGGCGATAGCAAAAAAGCAGTTTAAATCAGAGAGACTCGATTTGGTAAGAAATATCTTTTTATTTAGTTGTTATACAGGGCTAGCCTATGCAGATGTAAAAAAGCTGAAGCGCTCAGAAATCAGAATTGGAATTGATAAACAGAAATGGATTTTTATTCAACGGCAAAAGTCTGAAACTGCTGCGGCAGTTCCTCTACTTCCTATTGCGCTAAGCATTCTTGAAAAGTATACTGATCATCCGAAGTGTGAAAACTCTGATCTGGCGCTTCCTATTTTATGTAATCAAAAGATGAACGAATATTTGAAAGAAATTGCTGATGTCTGTGGAATTGAAAAGACATTGACATACCATACCGCCCGTCACACATTTGCGACAACAGTTACATTAAATAACAATGTTCCTATTGAATCGGTGAGTAAAATGCTCGGACATAAAAGTCTTAAACAAACGCAACACTATGCAAAAATTTTGAATAGAAAGATAGCAGATGATATGTCTGACCTTCGTCAGAAGATGTTAAAAGCTGTATAAGCTTATATGCATTAACTGAAAAGCACTGGTGATCTTCCTTTAATTGCTGCCACTCCATTGAAATGGTGGGAACATTCATTGATTGCATTAAAATATTTTTCGATAAAAAAATGAAGAAAGCCGCATCGTTTTGCGGCTTTCTTCATTATGTAAATATAGCGGTTTGCGTTAAAGAGGAAAAAACCATTCGTCCGTTGTTATTGAACGAAGTCTAATGAACTAAAACACTGGTATGAGTAGTCGATCCCTTCCAGTTCGCAATTGAAAGCTGGTACACACCACTGTTCACCCTACCAGGCAGTAGGAAGAGATGATTGCTGTTTCCGTTCGTTGTTAGATTGGTCTCACTAATTACCATACCTGCGCTGTTGATCATGCGAACTACGTATTTGCCGGCTTCCATTCCATAAAACTGCAAGGAAACCTTTCCATCTGTGATCGGGTTGGGGATAATGGAAACGCCGGAGTGGCCATTTTCGAAACTTAATCTTCCGATATTGCTGTACTGCGATACGCCGGTCTTTAGAACTTCTTTGACGCGGTAGAAACTAGTTCCTTTCAACGGTTGCACATCTACCCATTGATAAGATGTTTCTGTGTTGGCACCAGTAGATAAAACCGTCTTTGCTTTTATGAAGTCCAAACCGTTTCCGGATTTTTCCACTTCAAAATGTGAAGTCTGGTCCTGCTGAAAAGCTTTCCACTGCACCAGTGCTGCAGTACCTTGTTTGCTCACACGCAGGCTTGCGGTCTGAAGTGGCAGCACACCGGATACAGTGATCGTAGCCGCATTTGAAAAAACAGGACCGCAGGAACCGCTTTGCACCACGGCTCTGTATTGGGTGGTCTGTGTAAGGCCGTTCACTGTTAATTGGTCCGCAGTATGAGCAATGTCAGTGATGTCTATGCCGAAGTTGTCAATGGACGACTGCCATTTGACAATTCTACCCGTATGGCCCGTTAAGGTAAGTGTAGAAGAATTAGATGCTGATACAACGGTTACGCTGCCGTTCAAGGTTCCGCCAACACTTGCCGGATGAATCGTGGCGGTTACCGGAACCCGCAAAGCGCCTGCACAACCGCTGGCTGAAACATAGTAGGTGGTAGTGCCCGTAAGA
>DATKHJ010000010.1:0-2917 GCA_035510335.1 Flavisolibacter sp.
GTATAGGTGTAATCACCTTCGGTTTTTAAAATGGCGTACAGGTTAATCAATCCTTCTTTAATGTACTCCCAGTCACGCATATCGTAAATGGCTTTTTCCCAAAGCGTTTCTTTTCCGGCCTTGTCACGCAGTGGAACAGAGTACGTAATGTTCAGGAGGTCGTTGTACGAAACCGGCATGACGGCCTCGCGGCCATGGATCTTCAGGTATTGCCGCAAAGACGGGTTGATAGTGAAGAACGTTTTTTTTCGGGAAGGTGTATCGGCCGCCTGCATAGGCCGAATTTACACCATCGCTTCAATTTGTTTTTGCAGGGATTGAAAGTAGCCCGCTGATTGGATTAAACGGCTGCCATACCAGCTAAACATTTCGCCATCGGCTAATATTATTTTCGTTTCGGGTAACTGCTGTTGTAATTCGGTAAGATGTTTTTGTTGAAAGGGGTAGGGCTCGGATGAAAGCAGCAGCATTTGGCAATTCTGCTCTTTTAAATCATTCATGGTAATAACAGGATAACGTTGTTGCTGGCCAAACACATTTTCAAAACCGTTGCGTGAAAGCATGTCGTGAATGAACGTATCGTTACCGACTGTCATGTACGGATCTTTCCAGATCAGGTAAGCCGTTCGTAATTTTTTTTGGTGCTGCTGTAGCTGCACAAATCCGGCCTCTATTTTCTGCGTGATTTGTTTTGCTTCTTCAATTTTGCCGGTTAAGTCGCCAACAGCAGTAGTCATTTCCAAAGCTTGTTGCAGGTTATTAATATCGCTTATCCATACCGGCACTTGTGCGGCGAGTAGATCAATTTGTTCTTTTACATTTTCTTCTTTGTTAGCAATTACAAGGTCAGGTTGCAGGGAAAGAACTTTTTCAATCGCTACATTCTTCGTCCCGCCAATGCGCTGTTTGTTTCTGAACCAGTGCGATGGATGCACACAAAATTTTGTAATGCCAATCACTTCGTTCTCCAGGCCGAGATCATAAAGTAATTCGGTTTGCGATGGCACAAGGGAAACAATTCGTTTGGGCACTGCAGCTATAGCTATTTCCCGTTGAAGTTGATCGGTAAAAAAAAGCATACGGCAAAGATGACTGAATGGTTTGATAATGTACCGAGCGAAAACTACACTGCCTGTTTGCGGATATATCAGAAAACTTTCTCATTCTTTTGGCATGGATTTAGAATTATCCGAAACGTTAAACCAAAATCGTGAGTTATGAAACAGTGGATTACCCTTTTAGCCGCAACGGCCCTTTTTACAGCCTGCTCAAAACAGTCCTTGCAGGACGAATTACAACAAGAAAACCTCTCCTTACAAAAAGAAACATCATCAGCCACCCTTGCTATGCGTTCTACCCAGTCCGGTGCGTATGTTTCGGGATGGGAGCAATTCAATAACTGGATAAAAACAGACGATGGTACGGCAAGTGTATTTACCAGCACGGTTAAAACACCGGAAGTGGCTGCAGCAGCCAATGGCGGTCTTGTACTTGGGTACGCAAAATCCGGTTCTACCGACCAGCTCTACCAACACTTAACCACGCCAACCATGTTACCGTTTTATTATGTGCCAGCGTCAGGGCGACCATTGCCTGGAAACTATTATTTTTCTGAAGTTATCGCCGGTGAAAACATTGTATTACAGTACCGAATGCCTTTCACAAAAGCAGAAATTCCTACGTTGCTGGATGGCAATTCATTACAGAGCCTGCAGTTTCAGCACGTAGTGCTGACAAAGGAATTTTTGGATAGTCGTGGATTAACAGCAGACGCAGTCCGAAAGTATTACACATACGACCAGGTAATGACGCTGGTAAATCCTTAATGCCTTCAGCTAAAAATCTTACACAAAGGTTCGCACACCGGAAGCGTTGTATTCAGCCCTGAACGCTTTTGGTGTGCAATCTTTTTTCTTTTTAAAAAGCCGATTAAAATTTGAAAGATTGTTGAACCCGCAACGATAGGCAATCTCGCCGATGGAATGCGTTGTGTCAATCAACATTCTCGAAGCATTACCTAACCTGATTTCATTTAATGTATCGACAAAGGTTTTGCCGGTTCTGGCTTTAAAAAAGCGACTGAAGGCAACTTCCGACATCGTTGCCAGTTTGGCTACTTCTGCCAGCGTAATTTCTTTTTCGAAATGATTGTTTAGATAGTCCAGCACTCTTTCAATTCGCCGGCTGTTGTAAGAGATGCTTTCCTGGTGAGAGAAAACAACATCAGACAGCACCCGCATGTTGCGTGATGTAGAAAGTGCATGAAGCACGGAGAAGAGTTCCAACACAGATTCAAACCCGCGTTTTTCCAGCAGCCGCGAAAGACGAGGAGCTACCGCTTGCGCTGTTTCCGGCGAAAACAAAATACCCCGCACCGATTTTTCAAACATGTTACGGATGAAGGTCATTTGGTTGCGCTGTAAAAACTTTTCATCCAGCAGGTCACGGTGAAACTGGATGGTGATCTCTGAAATCTTCCGGCTTTTGCAGCGGTGGTTAAACCAGCCATGCTGCAGATTAGGACCAACAAGCACTAATTCCCATTCGCCAATTTCTTCCATGTGGTCGCCAACTACCCGTCTGGCGCCAACAGCATTTTTAATAAAGTTGAGTTCAAACTCTTCGTGGTAATGGAGTGGGAAAGTAAACGACGACTTCGTGCGGGAAAGAATGGTAAAGCAATCGCTTTGGGTAAGCGGCGTGATTTCGCGGAGCAGCTGATCTTTCATATAAGCTTCGTTAGTAGAACGTTTAGGGTTTGCAACGTTAAGAAAATACCACAATCGGTTGCATAACTCTTTTTTAGGCTGAAACCCTTGACTGGACTGCATTTCAGCGTTGTTTGCTAATGCAGTCTTTTCAAATCAGGTAAAAAAATACGCCTATTTGTTAAAAAAGTATCAAATGTGTAATATTC
>DATKHJ010000011.1:0-2505 GCA_035510335.1 Flavisolibacter sp.
GGCCTTCTCCTCTTTGTTTTTGGCAAGAAACAAGGAAGTGAAGGGCGGAAACACGGAGGCGAAGACCACAAACACGGAGGCGAAACCCTGAAACAAGGGAGAGAAGGCCCAAAACAGGGACGCGGAAGCCTGCAACAAGGAGGCGAAGGCCTTTGTAACGGGTGCAGAGGCCTTTGCTGGATTGTTTTGCAGGGGAAAGCGGGGGGGTGAGGTGTAGATGGAGGAAAAGAAGTTATCGTTTGAAAGAGACGAAACATTCGCAAAGCCAACCAAAGGGAAAGCAGAAGGCAACGATAGGCAGAACGAGCCTGATGGCAAAGGCACATCTGTAATTCAGTATAAACGCCTTCTTCTGGTAGAGAAAGCGCTGCTGCTATTGGTGCAATACGAGCTTGCCTACCAGCCTCCAGCGGAGGCAGCCCTTGGTAGCATTCAGTCGCACCGTTTCTATTGGCTCCATAGGAGCCGCACGTTGTTGCAGTTACCAGTGTGCGACTCCTATGGAGCCGAGGGTTGGCCGTTTGCTGATTTCTACCGAGGGTGGCGCTCCTGACGGAGCGAAAGAACCGGCTAGAGAAACCTATGTTGAACGCAGCTTAATGGTATGCTTCCAGCAAAATCACTTTTCCGTCCTCTGTATCTCTCCATAAAGATGCCAGGTAACACCATTCGTCTTCATAGTCTGCCAAAATGATCCTGTCGGGATTGTTAACTACATGTCCTTTAACTTGCTTCTTATAAAATGCTAAGGCGCAATTTGGTAAAACCCAGGAAAGTTTAGCTCCGCAATTCGCTTCAGCAACCGCTATGTTGCCTTTAGAGACAAGTTCTCGCAACTGGCTTTCAGTTAAATATTCTTGCCGTTTATATGCAAGGCGCTCAGAATCGGTCCATAGTTCATCTAATGGAATCTTATTTACAGTTCTTTGCGCTTGCGTCATTGGGAAGTTTGAAAAGAGTTACGTACAATGGCTAATATACGCAACCCCCGATTAGCAAACCCGAGAGTCCCTTGCAGGAGACTCGCGGAGAAAGAGAAAAGAGGCTTGAAGATTCATTGTTGTTTTGGGTTGATTAGGTATTTGTTTGGGTGCAGAGATATTGCGAGAGGCTAACAAGTTCAACGAGGGGTGGGCCTGAGTTGGAGACATCGGGCCAGCAATCCTAAACTTTGAAGAACATTTCTGGTAGCAAGGGGTTTGCGCTTTCCCTTTTGGAATCAACTATTCAATCTTTTCACAAAACTGAACTGCCTCCCTGCATTGAATATCGATGTGCTCTGCCATAGGATAGAACTGTGAATTAATAGTCCAAATAAATCTGTATTCACATTGGTCTTGGTACTTTTTTTCTTTAAGAAACATTAAATCAATACCGTCACCCATGATTTCATTTGTTCTTTGATTGCCTTTTTGACCTCCAATGACAATTGTTCCCTCTGGACCTGTGAAATCATTAATATCTAAACCAGGAATAAGCTTTTTAATCATCCTGTGTTCTCTATAATTACAAAAGCCTTGATAGGATCGCATAAACCCTAACATTGCATTTGAAACAGCAACTGAAAAGTCTAATGGCTTAACTATTCTGAAGCAAGTGTATGTTTTAAATGTTTCCTTTAAAGCATCTGATTCTATTATGCTCCCACAAAGCAGGTATGCATTACTACCTGTATTTGACATGACGTGAAACTGAAAACCTGAAGTGTCAGAGGTACCTGTTACACTTCCGCTACCTTCATTTTTGTCCCCTCGAATTTCATCGGGATATTCTTTAAATTTTTTAAACGAACTTATTCTTAGGATACCTTTCTCAAAGAAAAGGTCAATATACTCTTTGTTCATGTATCGATAGACATTGGGCAGGTAAATGTCTAACGGCTTCCCTGTTTGTAAACTTATCATATTTAAAATTTCAGATTCTTTCAAGTCCAGTGAGAGATGTGCATTACTGCTAACAGTTGTATTTGCGGATGTTCTTGCTCCAAACTTAATTTATAATCAATTGAAAACGGGACAAGCACATTGCTGACTAGAGTTCTCAACCGCACAAGAGTGCGACGCAACAAACGCTCAATAGCACCACTAGCCCCTGGTTCATCCACCCCTCACTTCTTCAACCCACGCAGCCACTCCAGCAGCCGGTCTGTCCATGTTTCCAAATAGCCTTTGCCAACGGCCAGTCCAAAGCCATGCCCACCGTAGGGATAGATGTGCATTTCGGCCGGCACGCCTTTGTCCTTCAGCGACTGGTAAAACAGCAGGCTGTTTTCAACCGGTACGGCCTTGTCGTCGGTGGCGTGCAGCAGAAAGGTTGGCGGCGTTTCCTTTGTTACCTGCAATTCATTTGAGTAGCGGTTGGCAAGTGCACTGTCGGCCGTTGCGCCAATTAAATTGTTGCGGCTGCCCGCATGCATAATGGGTTTGCTCATGGAGATCACCGGGTACACCAGCACCGCAAAATCGGGCCGCGAGGATTGCCGCTCAATGCTGTCGGTCGCTGCTG
>DATKHJ010000012.1:0-6171 GCA_035510335.1 Flavisolibacter sp.
GCAGAGAACAATTCCGTTGGCAATGCTAAATTGAAAACGCTGCCGGATGCCGGTGAACGAATACACCGCCACTAACAACAGGCAACTGCCAAAAACAGCAAGAAGTAAAATCAGCGGTGCCTGCAAATGCCATTGCAGAAGAATGCCGATGGAAAAAGAAAGCAGTAGTCGGATGAAAGGCGCTTTGTGCCAAAGCTTTGCAGCCATGTTTAAAAGATAAAAAGCTTTTCGGGTTTCTGCAAAACATTGCGCTTTCATCTTTTGTTTTTAGGCTGAACTGGTGAACTTTACAGGCATGAGTCTTTTTCTTCGCGAAGCCACCCGTGACGACGCCGTACTGATTGCCGACATCAGCCGCCAGACTTTTTACGACACGTTTGCGGCCGATAATTCGAAAGAAGACATGGACAAATTCCTGTCGGAACAATTCACCAAAGGAAAGCTGATGCTGGAAGTGGGCTACCGCGAAAACACATTTCTATTGGCGTACCTAAACGATGCAGTAGCCGGTTATGTAAAACTGCGCGACGGTAAGCTGCCGAAAGAATTAAACGGGCTGCAGGCGATGGAAATAGCCCGGCTTTATGTGGTAAAAGATTTTATTGGCAAAGGCATTGGTGCCTCATTAATGAAAGCCTCCATTGAAAGGGCCAGCAGCGCAGGCAAACATTGCGTGTGGCTTGGCGTGTGGGAACGCAACCAGCGGGCCATTGATTTTTACCACCGCTGGGGATTTGAAAAATTTGGCGAATGTGATTTTTTGTTAGGCGATGACTGGCAACTGGACTGGCTGATGAAAAAAAGCCTTACCGGATAATTTTTTTAAACAGCTTCAGCTTGCCTTTGAAAGGTGGATACTTTATCGCCGGGTCGAACCAGGTTGGTGTTTTCATTACGGCCTTTTGGTGACTGAAAACAGCAAACGAATACTTGCCGTGGTAAGCACCAATGCCGCTGCCCCCCCTGCCGCCAAATGGCAAATTAAAATTGGTTAAGTGCCAGGAGGCATTGTTTACGCAGCCGCCGCCAAATGAAACCTGGCGCAGCCATTTTTCTTCGTTGGTTTTGCTGTTGGTAAAGATGTAAAAAGCCAGCGGGTTGGCATTTCGGTCAATAATGCTCTTTGCTTCTTCAAACGAGTTGAAAGTAAGAATGGGCAGCAGCGGACCAAAGATCTCCTCTCCCATGACCGCCGCATCCAGTGGTACATCTTCCAGCAAGGTGGGTTCAATGTAATGCGTTGCCGCATTTGTCTTTCCTCCAAAAATTACCCTGCCTTGGTTAATGTAAGCAACCAGCCGGTTAAAGGCTCTTTCGTTAATGATCTTTCCGTAATTATAATTGGCCGATGGCTCCTCGCCATAAAAACGTTGAATAGCCGTTTTCAGTTCTTCAAGCAATGCCTCTTTTACACTGCCATGCACCAGCAGGTAATCCGGCGCCACGCACATTTGCCCCGCGTTGGAAAACTTGGTCAGCGCAATGCGACGGGCAGCAATTTTTACATCCGCATCGCTATCCACCACGCAGGGACTTTTACCACCCAACTCCAACGTAACCGGTACCAGTTGCTTTGCCGCCATTTCATAAATCAGCTTTCCTACCTGCGTGCTGCCGGTGTAAAACACATGGTCAAACCGAAAGTTGTTCATCAGTTGCGGTACCACTACTGCGCCTTCGCCTTCGGCATAAGCAACATGACCAGGCGAGAATGTTTGCGCAATTATTTTTCCCAGCACGGCGGCTGTTGCCGGTGCATATTCGCTGGGCTTTAGCATGGCGCAGTTGCCAGCCGCAATGGCGCCTACCAGCGGCGCTGCCAGCAATTGAAAAGGATAGTTCCAGGGGCCAATAAGTAACACCATGCCAAGCGGCTCTTTGTACACATAACTTTTACTGGGAAGATTCAACAGGTTGGTGGCTACTTTCTCCGGCTTCATCCATTGCTTCAGGTGTTTGAGGGTGTGCCTGATCTCGGCCAGCACAAAGCCAATCTCCGTTACCCAGCTTTCTTCGGCGCTTTTTTTCAGGTCTTGTTGTAAAGCGTTCATCAGCTCTGCTTCGTGTTGCAGAATGGCGGCACGCAAGGCTTCCAGCTTTTGCTTCCGGAATTCATAAGATTGCGTGGCACCACTCGCAAAATAGGTTCGCATCGTTTGCAACTGACCAAGCATCGTTTCCATAGCTTAAATGTAGCATGAATGGATTTTACGGGGGAGAACAAGGGTTTACGCAAAGAATGAATTTCCTGCGGTTTTGCTTTTTCGCTCCTTTGCATGAAACCCACCTGCACGAAACGAATGATTGAAACAAGAAAAGTAACTCGGTTAAGGTGGCTTTGTGCCTGGGCACTTCCCCTTTGTGGGATCGGGGGGGCTTCACCTATCTTTGCCCAAACCAGTTTTATGAACAACGTTTTCGATACGTCTAAACCCATTGCCATTGGTTCCGATCACGCCGGCTTTGAATATAAATCCATGATCATTGAAATGCTGCAAGGAAGAGGGCTGCAGGTAAAAGACTACGGCACACACAGCGCCGATTCGGTTGACTATCCCGATTTTGCCCACCCTGTTTCCACCGCTGTTGAAAACGGCGAAGCTGCCTGCGGCGTATTGATCTGCGGCAGTGCCAACGGCGTGGCCATTACCGCCAACAAACACCAGGGCATCCGCGCCGGCATTGTCTGGAACAACGAAGTGGCGTCGCTCATTCGCCAGCACAACAACGCCAATGTTGTTTGCATCCCGGCCCGTTTTGTTTCGCCGCCTGCGGCAGAAGAAATGGTCAACATCTTTCTTTCCACTGCATTTGAAGGCGGACGCCATGCAACAAGAGTAGGCAAGATTGCCTGCGCCTAAACATTTCTAACAGTAATTAACACGCTATCTAAACAACAAATCTCAAATTCACCGCATGAAAAAAATGTTGCTCCTGCTGCTGATTGGCAGCACCTTACATGGCTTTGCGCAAAAAGTAGGCAAGCCTGATCCGTATGCGAAGACCATTACCGTGGCCGATGCAAAAAAGCATTTGTATATTCTGGCAGGGCCTGAAATGGAAGGCCGCGAAACCGGTACCGAAGGCCAGCGCAAAGCGGCCGCCTACATTGAAAACTATTTCAAAGAAATTGGTCTTGAGCCCGCAACCGCCGAAGGTTACCAACAGTATTACAAACTTTTCAATGACAGCCTGCTGAGCACTACCATTGAAGTAAACGGAAAGAGATTTGAACTTGACAAAGACTTTTCGGTAAGCGCCAACAACATCTCGGCTACCCACAAACTGAGCGAAGTAGTGGTGCTGGGTACCAAGTCCACCGACTCGCTGGCAACCGCCGACCTGACGGGTAAAATGGTGATGGTAGTAGGGCAAGCCAACATGACCTTTTTCAACAGCCTGTCCAAAAAAGCACCTGCTGTTGTGTTGATAGTAGGTACGAATTTCCCGTCTAACCGGCCTACCAACCGCAGGGGACGCCAGGGCATTTATTCTTTCCGCAGTTCGGTATTGCCGCAGCAGTTCTCTATCTCTGAGAATGTAGCCAAAGCAATTGCCGGTTCGGCATATGATGCGGTAAAAGCTTCCGGTACAGGTTTGCAATTAGTTAAGGCTGATGTGATGCTGGATGTGAAAAAGCAAGCCAACAGCGTTCCTGCCAGCAATGTGGTAGGCATCATTCCAGGTACCGATCTGAAAGACGAATACGTGGTGATTAGTGCACACTACGACCACGTTGGTGTTATTGATGGAAAGATTCACTACGGTGCTGATGATGATGGTTCGGGTACCGTAGGCATCATGGAAATTGCTGAAGCGTTTATGAAGGCTAAAAAAGAAGGAAAAGGCCCACGCCGTTCCATCGTTATTCTCGCCGTAAGCGGTGAAGAAAAAGGGCTGCTGGGTTCTGAATATTATAGCAATCACCCGCTTTTCCCCATGGAAAAAACAACCGTAAACCTGAACATCGATATGATTGGCCGCAGCGATCCCGATCGCAAAGCTGGTGATTCTACCAACTATGTATATGTTGTAGGTGATGATAAAGTGAGTTCTGACCTGAAGCCGATCAGCGAAGGCCAGAATAAGAAGTACACGAAAATGGAACTGGATTATAAATACAACGACCCCAACGATCCAAACCGCATTTACTACCGCAGCGACCATTACAACTTTGCCAAGAACGGCGTTCCTATTATTTTCTATTACGATGGCATGCTGCGTCCGGATTATCACAAGCCAACCGATACGCCGGATAAAATCAACTACGAGCTGTTGCGCAAAAGAGCCCAGTTGGTGTTTTACACTGCCTGGGATATGGCTAACCGCAACGAGATGTTGAAGCGTGACCTCCCCCTGCCCCGTGCCGGACGGTAATGAATTTACGGCTTGCGCTTAGCATAGCTTAACCCAAATAAGCACTGAAAGCGATCCTCACGGATCGCTTTTTTTATTGTGGCAGGCATAAAATGGAATGTTTTATTGAAAATGTATCTTTGAAAGACTGATGACGCAAGCCGTTAAAATATTGCCCCATTACACTTACGAAGATTACCTGCAGTGGGAAGGACGCTGGGAACTGATCGACGGCATTCCCTTTGCCATGAGCCCGGCACCTACGCCGAGGCACCAGATTATTGGCGCCAACCTCTTAGCGGAGTTCAGGTTTGCATTAAAAAAATGTGCGCATTGCAAGGTTTCACAACCGGTGGACTATCACATTAAGGAGGATACGATCCTGCAACCGGATATGCTTGTTATTTGCGGTGAGGTGAGAAAAAAGTTTCTTGACTTCCCGCCTGCTTTAGTGGTTGAAATCTTATCTCCTTCTACCGCTTTAAAAGACCGTCACACCAAATCGGCTTTGTATGCCGGGCAAAAGATTCCTTACTACATTATTATCTCACCCGATACAGAAGAGGCAGAAATCTACGAATGGAGCGAGGATGGTTATCAGTTAAAGCAAAAAGCCAAAGAATTTTCCTACACGTTTACCTTTCCCGAAGGCTGTACGGCTACCATTGATTTTTCAGAAATCTGGCAATAGCGTATGTGAGACGAGAAACGTGAAACGTGAGACGGCAAACGTGAAATGTCAAACAAATAATGCATGAAAAAACAGCCACTTAAACGGTGGCTGTTTTTTTTATTAAGAAACGATTTCTTTCTTTTCAAGTCTCACGTCTCACATTTCACGTCTGACGTCAACATCTACCATCCCAATATATACGCAAACACCAGCGGCGCTACAATGGTTGCATCGCTTTCAATGATGTATTTCGGCGTGTTGATATCCAGCTTGCCCCAGGTAATTTTTTCGTTGGGGTGTGCACCGGAGTAAGAGCCGTAAGAAGTAGTGGAATCAGAGATCTGCGCAAAATAACTCCAGAACGGAATTTCATGCATCTCCAGGTCCTGGTACATCATCGGCACTACGCAAATAGGAAAATCACCTGCAATACCACCACCAATCTGGAAGAAGCCAATGCCTTTACCGGCACTGTGGTCTTTGTAGTATTCGGCCAGCCATACCATGTACTCAATACCGCTCTTCATGGTACTGGCAGCTATCTCTCCTTTGTACACATACGAAGCAAAGATGTTTCCCATGGTGCTGTCTTCCCAGCCTCCCACAACAATCGGCAGGTTTTTCTCCGCAGCGGCAATCATCCAGCTGTTCTTTGGGTCAATCTGGTAATACTCTTTCATTACGCCGCTGTTCAGCAGCTTGTACATGTATTCGTGCGGGAAATAACGTTCGCCTTTCTCGTTCGCTTCTTTCCAAAGGGCATGAATGTGTTTTTGAATTCTGCGGAACGCTTCTTCCTCCGGAATACAAGTGTCCGTTACACGGTTCAACCCTCTTTCCAGCAAATCCCACTCTTGTTGCGGCGTTAAATCACGCCAGTTTGGAATGCGTTCGTAGTGATTATGTGCCACCAGGTTCATGATGTCTTCTTCGAGGTTGGCGCCGGTGCAGGAAATAGCATGCACCTTGTCCTGCCGGATCATCTCCGCCAGGGAAATACCCAGTTCTGCCGTACTCATGGCACCCGCCAGAGACATCAGCATTTTTCCGCCTTCGGCCAAATGCACTTCGTATCCTTTTGCTGCGTCCACCAAAGCTGCCGCGTTAAAGTGGCGGTAATGATGCTGTATAAATTGCGATAC
>DATKHJ010000013.1:0-4852 GCA_035510335.1 Flavisolibacter sp.
ACTTTTGGTCGGCTGGCAAACCTGTGGCAGCAGTGTGCCATGCGCCATCTGCCTTGTTGAATGTGAAAGACGAAAATGATGAGCCGTTGGTGAAAGGAAAAAAGGTAACCGGATTTACCAACACAGAAGAAGAAGGCGTGCAATTGACCGACGTGGTGCCCTACCTGCTGGAAGATGAATTGAAGGCAAGGGGCGGCCACTATTCCAAAGGCAGCGATTGGGGTCCTTATGTAGTAGAAGACAGTATGCTCATCACCGGGCAAAATCCGGCCAGCAGCGAAGAGGCAGCGGAAAGATTATTGGCTTTACTTAAGAAAAATACAGCGCCAGGTAATTAGTTACGCATGATTCAGCAAAATGCACCAGCGATAGAATAAATCGTTGCTGGTGCACTTTGTTTTTAGCGTGAATATGTAAAGGGCGGTGCAAACGGTTATTAATTCACCAGCGCAGCCTGCTTTCGTTGCCTGTAAATTTTTACCTGTAACAAAATTGTCATCAGCAAAAAACAAAAGCAGCTGATCCAAATCAGCGCCATTAACTGCGTATGAATATCTGCCACGGTTCCGCGGTAAATAGCAATGCGCCGGAAGGCCTGCAGGAAATGCGTCAACGGTAACAAATTGGAAAACTGCTGTATGAGCCGGGGCATGGCTTCTATCGGCCATGTGTAACCGCTAAGTAAGAAGGAAGGCGTGGCCAGCACCATCAGCAATTCGGTGGCTTTTAACTGGCTGGGTATGGCCAGCGAAAACAACATGCCAATAAACATGCAGGCCAGTGTAAATATGCTTACCAGCAAAACCATTGGCCAGGTAAATACCGGGATAGCGATGCCAAATAATGGATAAAAGCTGCCCACAATCAGCCACATTACAATACTAAGTAAAACAAAGGGTAAAGCTTTTAGCACAATATGGTACAGCGACCATTGGCTGGCAGCTGCCAGCTTGTTGAAATATCCATCCTCAAAATCACGGGCAAATACAAGCGCCAATCCTAAAAACAACACCTGCTGCATGATCGTGCCTAGAATTCCCGGCATCATCAGCTCCATATAATTGGATGCGGGATTGTACATCCTGTTGTAATTTACTCTGAACGGCTCGTATCGCTGCGCAGCAGTAGCCGGGTCGGCACCGGCTTTTTTCAGGCCTTCAATCTCCACGCCTGCACTGATGGTGCCCAATACCGTTTGTATGGCCCGTGTGGCAAAATTGGCCGGCACTAGGTTGGCCAGGTTAATATCCACCTGCACTTCCGGATACCGCTTTTGCAGCACGGCCGCTTCAAAGCCATCGGGAATGGTAAGAATGGCTACGTATTCTTTAGAGGGCATTTCTGCGGCAATATTATCCGGTGCATATTGCACCTTCGTTACCAGCAATGCCTCGTTGTCGCCAAGGGCATCGATGATTTTGCCTGAAAGTGGCGAGTTGTCTTCATCAATCACCACAACAGGCATATCGGTAAGCTTGCCTTTTTTATACACGTTGGCAAACATGACGCCGTAAAGTATCGGTGCGCCAAAGAAAATGGCTACCAGCACACTGTTTGAAAAGATGCGTCGGAACTCCACGCCCAGTAAACGAATAAATTGTTTCATTCCGGAATTGTTTATAATCAAAGCCAGCTTATGTAATTGGCTATGTCGTTTATTGTTTTTGATCGAGTAACACGGTAGCGTTGGTATATAATCCGGATGCATCTTCTATATTCAGGGGTACTACCTTCAATTCAAAAATGCTTTCTCCCAGTTTATAGTTAGGTGATGTGCTGGTGTTTTCTGCATATTTCGGCAATTGTCGTACACTCGCTACTTTGGCTGCAATAGTTTTATCCGTAAAAGGCACTTTTACCATAACCTGCTGATTTAACCGGAACGCATTAATCTTTGATTCACTCACCGTAAAACGGAAGTATGTGGTGCCGGTTTGAAACCCGTTGAAAATGGTGTAGCCCGGCGTAGCCAGCTCCCCTTGTTTCAAAGCGATGCTTTCAATTACCATATCGGCGGGAGCAGTGATATAACGTTCTTTCTCCGCCTGCAACAATTCGTTTTTAGCGCCAGAAGCCCGTTGTACCTGTCCGCGGGCTGCCTGGATATTTTCGGGTCGTGCACCTTTTTGCACTTCCCTCTTTTTTGCTTGCAGTGCCCGAACCTGGGCCTGCGCTGCCCTGTACTTGCTGCGCACCTCATCAAACTGTTGTGCGGAAATTAGCGAGTCGGCGTACATGTTGCTCATGCGCTGGTACGACTCTTCGGCAAATTGCAGTTGTGCATCGGCTGCGTCAATTTGCCCTTGGATCTGCGCCACCTGGTCGGCGGTGGCACCATTCAGCGCAAGGTTCAACTGGCCCTGTGCGCTTTCGATGGCACCATCGGCCTGCTCAAGTTTGGCGCCAATCTCCGGCACGTCCAGCACAGCCAGTGTATCGCCTTTCTGTACGGCTTGTCCTTCGCTGACATTGATCTGCAAAATGCGGCCGGCAACTTTGGGCACCACCGATACTGTTTCCTGTTTTACTTTTCCTTGGTTTTCGATGCTGCCGTTGGTGGCAGTTTTTTGATCACTACATGACATGAGCAATAAAAGCGGAAAAGCAGCCATGGATCGAGAACTGTATTTCATGATCAATCAAGTTTTAAAAATTTTGCAACAAGGTTCCATTTACATGGAGCAACTGCAGGCTGGCCCGGCGCTGTTCGTAATAAGCCTGCTGCAGATCAAACCGGGCTTTTTCTAGGTCGTTTAGCGCATTCAGCAATTCGGTAATGGTCGTAAGCCCGTTTTTGTATTGCTTAGAAACAAATTCGAGCGACTCATCCGACAGCGCCACCTGTGCCTTCAACATGGTAATACGCTGGTTGGCCGTACGTAATTCATGCCCGGCTTTTGCTTTTCCCAATTGAATAAGGTCTTCTGCGCTTTGTTTTTGCACTTCAAAAGCATGGCGATCAAGTGCTACTTTACGGGCATTATTGCGTGCCGTAAAGCCATCGAACAGGCTCCATTGCAAACGTAAACCTGCGTACCACCTGGGGTCAAGAAGTGAGAGGTCTTGTTTGCGAAATTCGTATTGGGCAAAAGCGGCCACTTTGGGAATGTATTCACTTCGTTCCGCCTTTTCCTTATAGTGGGTAGCCGCAATGGCTTCGTTGAGCGACTTGATTTCGGAGCGTTCTGCTACGGCCGTATCGTTGGCGAGCAGCATGGGCTGCAACCTTGGCTGCAGACCATTCAGTGTAGTAAATTCAACGCCGGTAAGCTGGTGCAAACGTTCCACCAGTGTAAGGCGGTTGCCATCGTTTTCTATAATACGTAGTTGCAGTTTTTGTTGGGCCAGTTCAATTTTTTTCCGTTCTATCGGGGTGGCCAAACCGTTTTTGATCGCGCCTTCCACAAACCTAAGTTGCTGATCAAGCAACGCATCGGAGCTTTTGATTACGCTATCCGATGCGTAAAGCAAGGCTAGCTTGTCGTAGAGGTCTGCGATATCCAACAGCAATCCTGCCTGTTGTTTTTCATTGCCGTAAGCCAGCGCTTTTTGCTGGTGCTGGTACGCCCTGATACCGTTTTCTATTTTGAAGCCACTGAACAATACCCACTGCATATTGCCCGTAATCTTAAAAATATCCTTCTGCTGAATAGCTGGTACGGGTTGCAGCTTTACCGATGGCGGTAACTGGCTGTTGAAAGGAAGGCCGGCTCCTTCTTTTATCAACAGGCGCTGTGTACCCAACAGGAGCGACTGCATATCCTGCGGAAAAAGAATATCATCATTCAAGCGGGTGTAGGTTGCATTTGCCGATAGCCGGGGCAAATAATTGTAGCGGGTCGTTTGTTCTTCAATTTTTGCCTGCTGCACCCGGATGTTGTTCAATTGAATGGTGTCACTTTTTCCGTAGGCCATGTGTACAAGATGGCGAAGTGCCTCATCAAACTGTTGGGCCTGCGACAAAGTGCTGAGCAACACCAATAACCCGGTTAGAATTTTTTTGCGCTTCATGTTTATTCTTTAATGATTAAGAATGTAAACGGGTACAAAATTAATATTCTAGATGGCTGTTATTTCGTCTGTTCTTCGGGTAGGTTGGTCAAAATGAGAACAAAATGGAATTAAGGGTAAGGATCAATAGGAATGATGGGTGAGAACAGCCAGGGTATTCGTGTCCTAACAACTGAACACGCAAAGCGTTCACTACACGTTCGTATTTTTGGGTATGTCGTTGCCGAAGCTTACCGATATCACGATTGCGCACCTCAAAGAAGTTTACCAATTTGAATGGAGCACCCATGATTTTCTGGTATCCGACGAACAACATTACCTCCGTATGCACGATGTGCCCATGCACGTGGATGGTTACCTGATTGGCATCTGCACGCAGGGAAACATAAAGATGGAGATCAACTTAACGGTATATGAAGGTGGCGCCCATTCCATGATCATTACCACGCCGCACCCGGTACTGAAAGTGCTGGAAACCAGTGCGGATTTTCGCTGCCGTTTTATTGTTTTCTCCCCTCGTTTCCTTACGGCTAATTATATCAACCCGCATGTGTTGGACAGGTTCCAGTTTGCTAGGGTGGCTGCCGTACCAGTAGTACACCTCCAACCCACCGAAGCGATGCAGTTGCAGACACTGTTTATTTATATCTGGCAGCGCTTTCAGGAAACGACGCACCCCTTTCGCAAAGAAATTACAGGCAACCTGCTGATGGCGTTGCTGCACGATTTTGAAGGGGCTTACCAATTGCATTTTCAACAGGTGCAAAAAAAGCAAAGCCGCAAAGAGGAGCTCAACACCAAATTTCACGAGCTCCTGTTCCGTCATTTCAGGCAGGAACAC
>DATKHJ010000014.1:0-25402 GCA_035510335.1 Flavisolibacter sp.
CCTGCCATATTCACCTGCACCGGCGGCAGAATACAGCCGGGCCACAAAAAAATCGGCGGCAGGTTTGCTGGCAAGAGCACTGCTTACCCGTGCCTACTACTCAACAGGTGCCGATGCAAATACCTACTTTACCCGTGCCCGTGATATTGCCAAAGAAGTGATTGACAATGCGGCCACTTACCAGGTTGCGTTGTGGCCCAATTATGCCGACCTGTGGTTGCCGGCAAACAACCGCCGGGTAGGCGGTGGCGCTACCGGCGTTGCAGGCGAGTCTATGTTCACCATCAGCAATTCGGCTACAAACCAGGTTGTCAATTTTGATGGAAACGCCAACCGCATGCACCTTTGGTATCTCACGCAATACAGTGGCCGCTACACGGCACTGCAGTTAGATACGGCTTATGGTAACGACGGCCAACGCCGCTTGCAGCCAACACTGGCTTTGCTTGATATGTTCAATGAAAACATTGATGCACGCTACGAAGGATCGTTCCAGGAAGTTTGGCTGGCCAACCGCACATCCAACGGCGGCATTACCGGAACACCGACGAACTATACCTGGTCGGCTGCTGATGTTGCAACGTTCAGAAAAGCAGCAAGCGTACAGGGAACCGTGTTGCGTTACAAAGTTGATACAGCTTTATACATCACCAAGAAAAGCATCAGCAATGAATCGGTACGTCCCTATGTTGTTTTTGACCGCGACACGATGTTCACCGCATCCAGGACTATTGCCGGTGTGAACGCCTGGCCGGCGCTGATCAAGTTTGCCTATCCAAACAGGGCTACGGCCAATGCGCAACCTGGCTTCAACGACATCTTCCTGATCCGTTTTGCAGAGATGTACCTCATTGCTGCGGAAGCAGAATTCAGGCTTGGCAACAATGGCGCAGCTGCGAACTACGTGAATGCCATCCGAACAAGAGCCGCCAAAAAAACACCCGTAAACCAGACCGCCGCCATGCAGGTTACGGCAGCCGATATCAATATCCAGTTTATCCTGGACGAAAGAGCAAGAGAGTTTGCCGGCGAGCAAATCCGTTGGTTCGATCTGAAACGTTCGCTGACGCCGGCGCAGTGGGTTACCCGCATCAAAACATTAAATCCTGATATTACGGCCGTACAGGAAATCCACCGTCTGCGGCCAATTCCGCAGGAGGAATTGGATGCCCTGACAAACGGAAATGAATTTGGACAGAATCCAGGTTATTAACGATCTCTCACAAAGCAGCAGTTGTTACCGGAGGGAGAATTAGCAGTGTTCTCCCTCTTTTTTTAAACTAAAAAAATCACCGGTGCCATACGTTCGGTTTTATCTTTTTCTTCTTTGCTTTCTGTGGGCAGGAACAAATATTGCGCAGACTTCTGACGACCAGTTTCGCAAACCACTTGCGCAAGTACTGGCAGAAGTGCAGCAGCGATTCGGCATTTCCATTCGCTATGCCGATGATTTGGTAAAAGACAAATGGGTAACCTATGCTGACTGGCGTTACAAACCGGACGCGGAAAAAACATTAGCTGCCATTCTTGCTTCGCAGGATTTGGCCTTTGCAAAAGAAGGAGAGAAAAAATACAAGCTGCAGGCCTTTCAATACCATTTAAAAACGGTAGAAGAAGGCAAGGCGCAACTGGCTTATTTATCTTCTTTGTACAGCGATGTTGCCAGTTGGGAAAAGCGTAAAGCAGAACTTAAACAATGCATTCTTTCTTCCTTGAAGTTGACAAATCTTCCTGTAAAACTTTCTTCACAACCAATCCTTTCACCAATTAGAAAATTCAATGGATACACGGTTCAAAACATTGCTATTGAAACCCTGCCCGGATTATATGTCAGCGGGTCGCTTTATCGTCCGGCAAAAAGCAAAGGGAAACTTCCGGTCGTATTAAATCCCGATGGGCATTTTGCCAAAGGACGTTACCGCGAAGATTGCCAATACCGTTGTGCTGCGTTGGCGCAAATGGGTGCCATGGCCTTTAGCTACGACCTGTTTGGATGGGACGGTGAAAGCCTTTTGCAAATTGAAAATAAAGACCATCGTCGCAGTTTGGTGCAAAGCGTACAGGCACTGCATGCCATGTGGATTTTGGATTATTTGTTGTCGTTGAAAGAGGCCGATACAACTCGTGTTGCTATCACTGGCGCATCAGGCGGTGGCAGTCAATCCATGCTGATGGCGGCCATTGATGATCGCATAAAACTCAGTGTGCCCGTGGCAATGTTGTCGTCTTATCACAGCGGCGGTTGTCCCTGCGAAAGCGGCATGGGTGTACATCTTTGCGGCGGCGGAACCAACAATGCGGAGATAGCTGCGATGGTGGCGCCAAAACCCATGCTGGTTGTTTCTGATGGCAAAGACTGGACGCAAAATGTGCCACAGGCCGAGCTGCCGTTTATCCAAAACATCTACGGATTTTATGGAAAAACAGACGCTGTTGAAAATGTTCATCTCGTTAATGAAGGGCATGACTACGGCCGCTCAAAAAGAGCGGCGATGTATGAATTTGTCGTGAAACATTTTGGACTGAACCTTTCTGCCATCAAAAACAAGGCGGGTGAATTGGATGAATCGAAAATTACAATTGAAGCCGAAGCTGCATTGAAAGTATTTGGAGAAAGGGGTGAGAGCCTACCGGCCAACGCAGTGAAAGGATACGAAAATGTGGTGAAGCTTTTTGAAAACGCGGTTGCGGCTAACTCTCCTGTAAATGCAGCGCAAACAAACCAGCGTTACAAAGTAGCCGTTGTCGATCTGATGATTTTGAAACGTCAGAAACTTGGCGCTTTTCAACTCACAAAAGAGATCGGTGCTGACGGCGTGGAGGTGGATATGGGTGGATTAGGTAATCGTCCAACATTCGATAACAAGCTCCTGATTGATTCCGTTCGTGAGCAGTTTCTTGCGAAAGCGAAAGAACTGGACCTTTCCATCCCTTCACTGGCAATGACCGGTTATTATGCGCAATCGTTCTGCCAGCGGCAGGAATATGTGCAGTCCATTGAAGACTGCATTAAAACGGCGAAGCTGATGAACGTGAAAGTGGCTTTTCTGCCCCTGGGCGTTCAATGTGATTTGGCGAAAAATCCGGAGCTGCGAGATTCTGTTGTAGCACGAATGAAAGTTGCGGGAAGGCTCGCTGAAAAGGCAGGTGTTGTCATTGGCATTGAAACGGCACTGGATGCAAAAGAAGAAGTGGCGCTGTTGAAAGAAATTGGTTCACCTGCTATTAAATCGTATTTCAATTTCTCTAATGCGCTGAAGAATGGTCGGGATGTAAACAGTGAGTTGAAGATTTTAGGCAAGAACAATATCGTTCAGATTCATTGCACGGATGATGACGGCGTGTGGCTGCAAAACAACACGCGGCTCGATATGAAAAAAGTAAAACAAACGCTGGATGAAATGGGCTGGAGCGGATGGCTGGTGATTGAACGGTCGAGAGACGCCAAAGAGCCAACAAATGTGAAAAAGAATTTCAGCGCCAATACGGCTTACGTTAAATCCATCTTTCAGCAATAAAATTTTTTCACTGGCATGATGCGGTTCTTTCTTCTCCTATTTCTATTTACAATTAACCTCACTGCTGATGCGCAGCTATACGTTGCGGTCAGTGGCAACGACCGTGCTTCCGGAACAAAAGAAGCGCCGTTTGCTACCGTGCATGCAGCCTTGCGAAAGGCAAGAGAGATGCGTCGGCTGAAAGATTCTTCCATTGCAAATGGTATTCGCATTTTTGTTGGTGGCGGAAGGTATCAGTTCAGCGAGCCGCTGTTTGTTCGTCTGGAGGACAGCGGACCGACAACATTTGAAGCAGTGCCCGGAGAGAAGCCTGTTTTTAGTGGAGGAATGGCGATTAAGGGTTGGAAAAAAGTTACGGGTGCAGTAAAGCATCTTCCCAAAAATGCGCAAGGCAAAATTTGGGTAACAGATGAGCCGGCCATTGGCGATGAAGTGCTCAACTTTCGCCAGCTTTGGGTGAATGATAAAAAAGCGGTCAGGGCACGGGATAAGAATGCTGATACGATGGACCGCATTTTATCCTGGAACAAAACCACCGAGCAATGCTGGATACCCAAACCTTCTGCTGATATTTCTAGCGTTGAGGGATTGGAGTTTTTTATTCATCAGTGGTGGGCCATTGCCATCTTACGTGTAAAGTCGGTGGTTGTAAAAGGCGACAGTGCATTGCTAAGTTTTCACCAGCCGGAAAGCCGTATTCAATCAGAACATCCATGGCCAGCGCCGTGGATTTCTACCGAAACCGGCAACTCTGCTTTTTATCTTACCAATGCGATTCAATTTCTCGATAGCCCCGGTGAATGGTATCTCGATAAAAAAGCCCGCAAGCTCTATTACTGGCCGCGCAGCGGCGAAAACATGAATACCGCTTCAATCATTGCACCGGTTCTGGAAACGTTGGTGCGAATAGAAGGCACGGCAGATCGTCCGGTTTCAAATATCAATTTCAAAGGCATTTCGTTTCAACATACAACCTGGTTGCGGCCTTCAGAGCAAGGACATGTACCGCTGCAGGCAGGCATGTATTTGCTGGATGCGTACAAGCTGCGTCCGGCAGGTACACCGGAAAAAGCGTCACTGGAAAACCAGGCCTGGGTGGGTCGGCCAGCAGCAGCCGTGAATGTGCAATGGGCCAGGAATATTTCGTTTGAAGGATGCGGCTTTGAAAACAAGGCATCAACAGCACTTGATTTCGGCAAAGGTGTAAAAGACAGTCGCATCGTTGGAAATGTGTTTAGAGACATTGGCGGCACAGCCGTGTTGGCCGGCGTGTTTTCTGATGAAGCAATGGAGGCGCATTTACCCTTTAATCCGAATGATGAAAGGGAGGTTTCCGAACGCCTGGAAATTGCCAACAACTTAATTACGGATGCGGCAAATGAAGATTGGGGTTGCGTGGGGATTGGCGCCGGTTTTATTCGCAATAGCCAGATTCATCACAACGATATTTCCGAACTGCCGTACACCGGCATCTCTGTTGGTTGGGGCTGGACGAAAGCAGAAAGTATAATGCGGAACAATACTATTTCCGCTAACAGGATTGTTCGTTATGGTCGGCAGATGTATGACGTTGCGGGCATTTATACACTGAGTGCACAGCCGGGCAGCGCTATTACTGGTAATTATATCGACAGCGTTTACAAGGCGCCGTATGCGCATTTACCCAGCCATTGGTTTTACCTCTATACAGATGAAGGAACATCGGGTGTAACAGTGCAAAACAATTGGACGCCATCTGAAAAGTTTTTGCAGAACGCAAACGGGCCAAATAACAAATGGCAGAATAATGGTCCGTCGGTAGCTGACAGCATAAAGCGGAAAGCTGGCCTTTCGGAGAAATATCAACACCTACTAAAAGATAGAGCGCCGTACAACAAAGCTTACGCCATTAACCGCGAACAGCCGGTTGTTATTGAATTGATAGCGGCAGCGAATGCGAATCCTGATGCAAGTAAATTGAAGGCTGTTTTAAGAGAAGCGGGAGTAAAAACTGATGGCCTCTACCAATGGCAGAATCACACGGTGTTGTTCGAAAAAGTGCAGGATGCATCAGTGCTGCGGGGTAAACTGGAAAAAGCGTTTCCGGGTGTGCAAATCAAAGTTTATTACGATCCTTTTTATGAATTCAATCGCAGTTATTGCGCCGATACGGCCACGGCTAGGGAATGGGATCATATCCTGCTAACGGCAAATCTTGTAGCTGATCCGAAGTTGCAAAAAGAATACATGGAATACCACGCCACGCAATTTGAAAAATGGCCGGAGGTGTCGAAAGGATTTTGCAACGCCAGCTTCCAGCGATTATTGATTTATCGTAGCGGCCGGCAACTGGTACTCGTTATCAGTATCCCGAAGGGTGAAAGCCTTGATCGTCTCAACCCAAAAACAACGGAAAACAATCCACGGGTAGATCAATGGAATGCAATCATGAAAAACTACCAGCAAGGTATCGAAGGAACAAAGCCCGGCGAGACATGGATCTTTCTGAGGAAATTATAAATTTTGAATGTTGATTGAAGATCTACAACCATCCCACTCATTCAACATTCAAAATTTAACATTCAAAATTACTCTTGATGTTACGATTAGGAATTTTAGGTTTAGGCGAAGGCCGCAGCACCATCTCAGCGGCATTGTCAAGCAGCAACTATGAGTTGAAGATGATTTGCGATGTGGCTGAAGAACTCTGTCGGCAACGAGCCAAAGAATTTGATTTTTCGCATTATACCACAAGCTACCAGCAAATGCTGGATGACAAAGAGATTGACGTTATTGCCATCTATACTCCCGATCATCTCCATGCCGAACATATTACACAAGCCTTGTTGCACGATAAACATGTGGTCTGCACCAAGCCTTTCATCGATAATCTCTCCAAAGCAAAAGAGCTAGTAGAGCTGCAAGCCAAAACGGGCAAAAAAGTTTTTGTCGGACAAAGCTCCCGCTTCTTTGAACCGGCAAAACGACAACGCAAAGATTTTGAAGAAGGTTTGATTGGTGAACTTATCACCATTGAAAGCCATTACCACGCCGATCATCGCTGGTTCCTGAAAAAAGGCTGGTCGCTGTTGCAATCATTTAAATGGTTGTATGGTGGGCTGAGTCACCCCGTTGATTTTATTCGCTGGTACTTGCCAGACATAGAAGAAGTAATGGGCTATGGCATGGTGAGCAGCAACGGCAAGGTCGCTGGTTTGAAGAACGAAGACACCATGCACTTTATTTTCAAATCAGCAGACGGAAGAATTGCAAGGGTGAGTGGCGTTTACACCAGTCCAACACAACCAACGGCAAGGGATAGTGGCATGAGTGTTATTCTCAGGGGAGCAGAAGGCGCAAGCCAGGCCGATTACCACGAACTCCGTTATGCCATCACCGACAGAACAGGCGAGGAGCGGATCGTTCGCTGGGGAGATGAAGCGATGAAACATTATTTCCGCTTCGAGGGACAAAGCCATCATGCTGGCGAGTACCAGAATTACCTCGATTATTTTGCCGACAGCATCAACAAAAACTTCACTGCTTATCCCGACATTAAAGAAGGCATTGGCACCATTGCGCTGCTGCAAGCTATGGATAGATCATTGCAAACTGGCATGCCGGTTAAGGTTCAGGACATTTTAAATGAGTACGGTCTATGAACCCGATTTACGATAAACTAACGGCGCTGGACTTTGCCATTGTTGCGGCTTACCTGCTCATTCTTTTAATCATTGGTTATGTAGCCAGCAGGCGGCAACGCAAAAAAGATGAAACGTTGTTCCTGGCCAGCCATTCATTAAATTGGTACAACATCGGGTTCAACATGTGGGGCACCAACGTTGGCCCTTCGTCTTTGTTGGCCTTTGCCAGCATCGGGTTTTCAGCTGGAATTGTTGGCGCCAACTTCGAATGGTACGCCTTTGTTTTTTTGTTGTTGCTGGCCATGGTGTTTGCACCGCGATACATTGCCAGTGGCGTGAGTACCATGCCTGAGTTCATGGGCAAACGTTATGGCAAAAGCACGCAGGATATCCTGGCCGGTTATGCGCTGATAAAAATTTTAATCAGTTGGTTAAGTCTCGGACTTTTCAGCGGCGGCATTTTAGTGCGACAAATTTTAGGCATTCCCATGTGGCAGTCCACCATTGCGCTGGTAGCATTTTCAGGATTGTTTACCTACATCGGTGGCCTGCGGGCTATTGCCAAGGTGAACGTCTTTCAAATGATTTTGCTCATCATTGTTTCGCTTACACTAACCGGTATTGGCCTGTATAAAATTGGCGGCTTCAGTGCACTCGCCGATAAAACTCCCGGTCATTTCTGGAACCTAATTCATCCTTCTACCGACGCCGGTTATCCCTGGCATGCCTTGCTATTGGGTTACCCTGTTTCGGCCGTTGCTTTTTTCTGTACCGACCAAAGCATGGTGCAAAGTGTACTCGGCGCCAAAAATTTAAAGCAGGGACAACTTGGTGTGAACTTCATTGGCTGGTTAAAAGTCTTAGCGCTGCCCATGTTCATCCTGCCGGGCATTTTGTGTTTTGCCTTGTACCCCGATTTGTCAGATGATAAACTGGCTTACATGACGATGGTGACCAACCTCTTTCCATCGGGATTAAATGGCCTTGTGATTTGTGTACTGATCGCCGTGCTCGTAGCAACTATCGGTTCTTCGCTGAATGCCTTAAGCACTGTTTTTACAAAAGACATTTACGTGAATAACGTCAATCCTTCCGCCACCGTAAAACAGCAAATTAATGTTGGACGCTATACGGTTATTGCAGGATGTGTGCTGGCCGTTTTAATGGCAATTGCGTTAGACAATATCAAGGGTAAAACCCTGTTCGATATCTTTCAATCCATCCTGGGTTATTTAGCGCCTCCGTTGGCTGTTACATTTTTATTAAGCGTCTTCTGGAAGCCCACCACCAAACTCGCTGTCAATCTGGTTTTATCCGTTGGTTCCGCCATCAGCTTGTTTGTAGGCATGCTCAACTTGTGGATACTGCCGCCCGATGCCAGCACCGGCGAAAACGCCTGGTGGCCGCATTATTTCCTGATCTCGTTTTACATTTTCGTCTTCCTGTTTGTTGCAGCTATTCTCATATCCTTATTTGACCGGTCCAAGGTTACGGCCGCCATCGACACGGCGCTATTGCCGAAAACAGACAAGCAAGTGAAAGTTTTATTTGCTGCATTGGGCCTCGTTATCTTATCACTCTACCTCATTTTTAACGGACATTGATTATGAAGACAAATAAATTTTTTCATGAACCAGAAGCCAGTGCTACTATGAAGCGTTCGTTGCGTCGCACTCTTGTACGTTCAGGAATGCTATTGAGCCAGGAAGGCAAAAGTCAAAATTCAAAATTCAAAAATGGTTTGCGTAAAAGTTTCCTTCTTTTTGCCTTTTTACTTTTGACTTTTGAATGTGTACTAAGTCAGCAAGCCACTTGGATCTGGTACCCCGGCGACTACGACATCTGGCTAAGCAATAACATGCAGCAACGCCGCACCGATCGCGGTTCCTTCTTTCCGGTCTTCTGGAAAATCGACAGCCACTATCCCCTCATCGATTTTCATAAAGAGTTTACACTCACCGAACCGGAAACCGTCCACGTTTACGCTGAAGGCGCCTACAACGTAAAGCTTGACGGAAAAATGTTTGAAGGAACGCCAAAGAGCATTGTTGTTCCGGCAGGCAAACACAAGATCAATGTAAAGGTGTTCAACCAGTCGGCTGTGCCGGCCATTTACGTCAAAGGCAAAACAGTTGTTTCCGATGCTTCGTGGCTGGTAACATTCGAGGACAAAGAATGGATTGACGAAACCGGAAAAACATCCGACATCTCTGCCACCAAATGGCTGGCTGCCGGCAGCTGGAATTTCAACCAGCCTTCACAACTTCCTTCGGGCTTTAAATTACCAACCCGGCCGCAACGGGCAGTCAGCGTTAGCAAAAACGGTTCATCCATGTTGGTAGATTTCGGCAAAGAGACTTTTGGTTTTATCCGCCTGCACGGCATAAAAGGCAAGGGCAAAGCAACCTTGTACTACGGCGAATCAAAAGAAGAGGCCTTGTCGAAAGATGGCGCCGTAACAGTTGATTTTTTAGACCTGAATATGCCGGTGAAAAAAGATTCCACCATGCATCTTTCCAAAGCGTTCCGCTACGTTAACATCATTGCCGATCCGTCAATCAAGATAGATTCGGTTTCGATGCTGTACGAATATGCGGATGTAAAAGAGAGAGGAAGCTTCCGCTGTTCCGATGATTTGATCAATCGCATTTACGATGTCTCCAAATACACAATGGAGCTGAACACAAGAGAGTTCTTCATCGATGGCATTAAACGCGACCGCTGGGTATGGAGCGGCGATGCTTACCAGAGCTACCTGATGAATTATTATCTCTACTTCGATTCGCCAACGGTAGAAAGAACGATGGCTGCCTTACGCGGAAAAGATCCCGTGACAGGCCACATCAACACCATCATGGATTACACTTTTTACTGGTTCCTCGGCATCTACGATTATTATCTCTACACCGGCGATAAAACATTCATCAAACAATTCTACCCACGCATGCAAAGCCTGATGGAGTATGTTTTGGGCAGGAGAAACAGCGATGGATTGTTGCAAGGCCTTCCCGGCGACTGGGTGTTTATCGATTGGGCTGCAGGTCTTAGCAAAAAAGGAGAGGTCAGTTTTGAACAATTGCTGTTTGCAAGAAGCCTGGAAACAATGGCCCTCTGCGCAGAAATTGCAGACGACAAATCCAGTGCTCCGAAGTACAAATCGCTGGCTGAAGACCTGAAGAAAAAACTCTTTCAATATTACTGGAACAACGAGAAGAAAGCACTGATGCACAGTCGCGTTGACGGCAAGCAAACAGACAATGTCACCCGCTATGCCAATATGTTTTCCATCTTCTTTGATTATTTCTCACCTGAACAAAAACAGGCGGTAAAAACCTCCGTGTTGCTGAATGATAATGTGCAGAAGATCACCACGCCGTACATGCGTTTTTACGAACTGGAAGCGCTGTGCGCCATGGGCGAGCAGGATTATGTGCTGAAAGAAATGCGGGATTACTGGGGCGGCATGTTGAACCTGGGTGCCACCTCTTTTTGGGAAGAGTACAACCCAACGAAAAAAGGCGCTGAGCACTATGCTATGTATGGCCGTGAGTTTGGCAAAAGTCTTTGCCATGCCTGGGGTGCCAGTCCTATTTATTTGCTGGGCAAATATTACCTGGGTGTTAAGCCAACCGCTGCCGGTTATTCCGAATACATTGTTGAACCGAAGCTTGGCGGATTGCAATGGATGGAAGGCACGGTGCCAACGCCATCGGGCAATATTTTTCTTCGTTACAGCCAGAATGAGATCAAGCTGACAGGTGCAGCAGGCAAAGGGGTGCTAAAGTTCCGTAGCAAAACGGTGCCGGTAACAAAAGAGGGTAAAATAGAAGCGAAAGGCAATAACGAATACACGATGGTGATTGAAGGAGGAAAAACCTACAACATCACCTATGTCGGATTTTAATTTTTGAAGCTAATTGTTGCAGATGTCGAAGATTACAAATTACCATATTTATTCAGCCAAAGCGAAACTGGAAAAACCTATTTCCGACGCTACCCATACACTGACAGAAATTTCATTTCTCGTTGTCAGGATCCAGTTGCAAAACGGGATTGTAGGCGAAGGGTACATGCTCAGTTTTCAATACAGTCCGGCGGCCATTGCCGGTGCATTGAAAGACGTGGGTGAAATGATACGCGGCGAAGAGGTTTACAACACCGTAAAGCTGTTCGAAAAATTAAATGCGGCCAATGAATATTTCGGACAGGAAGGCATCAACCGTTGGGCGCAGGCGGCTTACAATATTGCGATGTGGGATGCATGGTGCAAAACGTTGGCGCAGCCTATCTGGAAAGTGTTGGGTGCCTCCCGCACCGAAGTTCCCATTTACGGAAGCGGGGGATGGATTTCCTATTCAATTGAAGAATTGATTGCTGAGGTGACCGGGTATAAAAAGCGGGGCTTCAAAGCAGTGAAAATAAAAGTTGGAAAGCCGGACTGGCGGGAAGACCTTGAACGATTGCGAAAAGTACGGGAAGCAGTTGGCAATGATATTGGTATTATGATGGATGCCAACCAGGGAATGGATGTTCCTTCTGCCTTGCAATTAGCAAGGGCTGCAAGGGAGTTGAACATTCACTGGTTTGAAGAACCAATCAATCACACCGATTTTGCCGGTTACCAGTTGTTGCGCAACCAGGCAGGCATATCGCTGGCCATGGGTGAACGGGAGTATTCTACGTTGCCATTGCGGGAACTGCTTTCACGCAATGCGCTTGACATCTGGCAGCCCGATATTTTACGTCTAGGTGGGGTAGAAGCCTGGCGTTCCAGCGCAGCATTGGCAGCGGCTTACAACATCCCGGTGCTGCCGCATTATTACAAAGATTACGATATCCCCTTGCTCTGCACCATCGCTAATGGCGCAGGCGCTGAATCATTCGATTGGATTGATCCATTGATCGATCATCCGATCCAAATAACAAACGGTGTTGCTCGTCCGCACGACCGTGCGGGCTGTGGCTTTTCATTTAAAGACGAATTTTTGAAGGAGCTATGAAAAAGTGCTTATTGATTCTTGCCATGCTTGTAAGCGGTGCGCCATTGGTGCAGGCGCAACTTATTGATAAATCGCCGCCGCCCGTGCCGGTTGTGCCAACGGTGTACGACCGTGAGCCCTGGGAAGATCCGTTGGTAAGCGGCATTAACCGCGATGCGGCAAGGGCAACGGCTTATTCATTTGCCAGTAACGATGATGCAATCAGCGGTGACAGGAATAAAACGTCGCGGATGCTTTCGTTGAATGGCGAATGGGATTTTGCGTTCGCCCTAAAACCATCCAATGCACCCACTGATTTTTATAAAACAAGAGTGAAGGGTTGGAAGAAGATACCCGTGCCCAGCAATTGGGAAATGCATGGCTACGACAAGCCCATCTACAAAAGCGCAGTGTATCCTTTCCGTCCGGTGAATCCGCCGCATGTGCCAAAAGATTACAACGGTGTAGGATGTTACCAGCGCACATTTGCCGTTCCTGCCGATTGGAAAGCCATGAACATAACGCTTCATTTCGGTGGTGTGAGTTCGGGCTTCAAGGTTTGGCTCAATGGAAAATTTGTGGGTTATGGAGAAGACAGTTTCATGCCTTCGGAATTCAACATCACCCCTTATTTGCAGGAAGGAGAAAATGTGCTTTCGGTTTGGGTGATTCGCTGGAGCGACGGAACGTTTTTAGAAGACCAGGATCACTGGCGCCTAAGTGGCATTCAACGTGAAGTGTTGTTATTGGCAGAACCAAAACTGCGCATTGCTGATTTTCACTGGCAGGCAAAGCTGGACAAAGAATACAAAGATGCCGTGTTCAGCATTCGTCCGCGACTGGACAACTACACCGGCCAGGATGTGAAAGGTTACACCGTAAAGGCGCAACTCTACCGCAATGGAAAGGCGGTGTTTGAGCAGCCGCTGGCAAGAACGGCTGAAAGCATCATCAATGAAATTTATCCGCGACTCGACAACGCAAAATTCGGCTTGCTGGAAACAACGGTGAAGAACCCGGATAAATGGAGCGATGAGGCTCCGAATCTATACACCCTTGTGTTATCGTTGGAAGATAGTCTTGGCAACCTGCTCGAAGCTAAAAGCTGCAAGGTCGGTTTTCGTAGCATTGAGTTTTCAAAAGAGAATGGCAAGCTGTTGATCAACGGCCGCCAAACATATCTCTATGGCATCAATCGCCCCGATCATCATTCAACAAGAGGCAAGGCATTGACGAGAGAAGACATTCTGGAGGATGTAAAAACCATTAAGCAGTTCAACTTTAATTGCATTCGCACATCGCATTACCCCATGGATCCTTATCTCTATCAGTTATGTGATTCTTTTGGTATTTATGTAATTGATGAAGCCAACCTCGAAACACATGGTTTGGGTTCCAAATTGAGTAACGACCCTGCATGGACGGCCGCCTACCTTGAGCGAAGCAATCGCATGGCGATGCGTGACAAGAATTATCCAAGCATCATCATCTGGAGTTTGGGTAATGAAGCTGGTCGCGGACCCAACCACGCCGCTATGGCCTGGTGGTTGCACGAGTTCGATATTACCCGTCCCGTGCATTATGAACCGGCCATGGGTGATCCGCGATTGGAAGGTTACATCGATCCATCAGATCCGCGTTATCTCAAACCGAACGATCATTCGCACCGCACACAAAACCCCAAGGATGCACCATACATCGACATTGTAGCCCGCATGTATCCCGGCATTTACACACCAAAACTTTTGGCGGAACAGCAGAACGGCGATAATCGTCCCATCTTTTTTGTAGAGTACTCACACGCCATGGGTAATTCCAATGGCAACATGAAAGATTTCTGGGATGAGTTTCGGGCTACGCCAAGAGTAATTGGTGGCGCCATCTGGGAATTTAAAGACCAGGGTTTGTTGAAGAAAGATAGTGCTGGTGTTGAGTTTTACGCTTACGGCGGCGATTATGGCGAAAAGTATTTCGACAACTTTACCATCAAAGGAGTGGTAGCATCTGATGGCCGTCCAAAGGCGGCGATGTACGAATGCAAACGGGTTTACCAGGGTGTTGAGTGCAGCTTAATCGATGGAAATAACCTGAAAATTCAAAACCAATTTGCTGTACGGTCGTTGGTTGATTTCACTGCCCAGTTGGTGGTTAGAGAAGACGGGCATGTGATTTTGAAAAAGACGCTGCCTGTGATGACGCTTGCTGCCGGCAAAGACACGGTAATCAATCTTAATTCATTTCTGCCCAGGTTTAAAAATGGTTCAGAATACCTTGCCAGTTTGCATTTTGCTTTAGCAAAGGATGAAACCTGGGCGCCGAAAGGATTTGAAGTCGCCTCCAACCAGTTTGCATTAACCGGGTTGGCAACAAAAAAGAAAAGACCCAAAACATTTCCCGCTGTTTCTGTACAGGAAGAAGCCAGCCGTTATCTTCTTTCTGGCAAAGATTTTCGTGTTGTGATTGATCGTGCAAACGGTGCACTAAGTTCTTATGTGCACAATGGGAAAGAGCAAATTGCAAAACCGTTTCTTCCGCATTTCAAACGGCCACTAACGGACAATGATCGTCGTGGTTGGAAGCCGCAACGTAAGCTGAAGCAATGGTACGAAGCGCAGCCAACGCCGGTGAGTTGCATAATGAAAAAGTTTGATGATAAGAAAGGTCCGGGAGTTGTCGTGAGCAGCGTGTATAAAATGGTAAACGACAGCGCCAAGGTGCAGGTTGACTATCACATTTTTGGCGACGGAGTGGTGCAGGTAGATTACAAGCTGCAGGCGCATCCTTCACTTCCCAATCTTCCAAAGATTGGCATGCAGGGCGGCATTGAAAGAAGTTACGACAACATTACCTGGTACGGTAAAGGTTTGCTGGAAAATTATAGTGACCGGGCTTATGGCTTTGATGCCGGTATTTATTCGCAGCACATTTTTGATTTTATGGAGCCTTATGCCGTGCCACAGGAAAATGGCAATCGCACCGATGTTCGCTGGATGTACCTTTCAAACAAAAAAGATGGTTTACTGGTGATTGCCGATAGCCTTTTAAGCATGAGTGCCTGGCCGTACACGGAAGATAATCTTGAAAACGCCAAGCATACCAACAAGTTAAAAGATGCGGGTTACCTCACGCTGAACATCGACCTTGTGCAAATGGGTGTGGGTGGCAACGACAGCTGGAGTGATGTTGCCGCACCTTTGGAAAAGTACCAGGTGAAAGCAGGGAACTACAGTTATCGCTTTTTTCTTCTGCCGGCAACGCACAAGCAGGTAGCGCAACCATCCTTTGTTCCCGGGGTTCGAAATTCAAGGCCTTAAGGAACTTTTGAATTCGTAAAACTGTTGTAAATAATCCGGTCTAACCACCGGATTTTTTTATTAAAAATCCGCATCGGTTACGGATAGGAAAATAATCCATTAACATAGTAAAACAATACATTGTTTACGCATCATAGCAATTCTACATTTAACCTACAATCATCCCTTCAAAAGGATACTATTTTCTAACGAGAAAATGTTTGCTATGAACCCCGGTTTGCTTTTGCACAACGCTATCGTACTGCTTAAGGTGTTTGAATCGGCAAACAAACATTGTCGTTAATTACCGCAACGGAGCGAATGATTCAGCCAGCACCATGAACAAAATTGTATTACAGGGAATCACTTGGGCGCACAGCCGCGGTTACACGCCATTGCAAGCCTATGCACAACGGTTTGCCGAGAAGAATCCCGGTGTAGAAATAAACTGGAAGCGACGAACCTTGCAGGAGTTTGCTGATTTCCCGATTGAGAAACTCACAGAACAATACGACCTGTTGATCATCGATCATCCCTGGGTAGGTTGCGCGGCGGCAACAGGCTGCGTTTTACCACTTGATCAATACCTGTCAGAAGAATACTTGCAGGATCAACTCCAAAACTCGGTTGGCCATTCGCACCAGAGCTATCATTATGGTGGCCATCAATGGGCATTAGCCATTGATGCGGCAACACCCGTTGCCAGCTACAGGGCCGATTTGCTGAAAGCGGCCAATACAGCAGTGCCCCAAACCTGGGATGAAGTGCTGCTATTGGCAAAAGATGGAAAGGTGGCTGTCCCTGGGATTCCCATCGATATCCTGATGAACTTTTATACCTTTTGCATAGCGCATGGCGCAGCTCCTTTTCAATCCGGTGAAGAAGTGATTGATGAAGACACGGGAGTTGCTGCCCTGCAAACCATGCGTGAATTATATTCCATCATACCTGCCGAATGTTTTAAAAAAAACCCGATTGGTGTTGCGGAACTCATGTCTTCTTCAAACGACTACTGGTATTGCCCGTTTGCTTATGGCTACAGTAATTATTCGCGGCTTGGTTATGCAAAACATTTGTTGTCATATACCGGCTTGGTAGCCTTCAATGGCAAACGATTGCGCAGCACCCTGGGCGGCACCGGCATTGCTGTTTCGTCTTTTTCAAAACACAAAGAGATTGCGCTGCAGTTTGCGCAGGATATTGTTTCGCCGCTTTGCCAGCAAACATTTTATGTGGAGCATGGCGGTCAGCCGGGGCACAAGGAGGCATGGCTGAACAAACAGGCGAATAGTTTCACCCATAACTATTTCTCTTCCACACTGCAAACACTTGATGAAAGCTATATGCGGCCACGCTACAACGGCTACCTGCACTTCCAGGATGAAGCCGGAACGCCGGTGCAGCACTACCTGCTGAACGGTGGAAATGAAAAAGCTGTGCTGCAGGAAATGAACACCATTTACAAACAAAGCCAAAACGCTGCTAAGCTTGCAACCTATGAGTAATTTACCATTACAAGGCGTTACCGTTTTAGAATTCAGCCAGTATTTATCCGGTCCTTCAGCGGGGTTAAGACTGGCCGATCTTGGAGCAAGAGTCATCAAGATTGAACGGCCGGGAAGCGGCGATGCCTGCCGGCAGTTAGCCATTAAAAATTTGTGGGCTGCTGATGGCAGCTCGTTGTTGTTTCACACCATCAATCGCAACAAGGAAAGTTTTGCTGCCAATTTGAAAAATCCAACAGACCTTGAACTAATAAAGCTACTGATCGAAAAAGCAGATGTTGTAACACACAACTTTCGTCCGGGAGTAATGGAGAAAGTGGGGCTGGGATACGAAGATTCAAAAGTTATTAATCCCGCCATTATTTATGCAGAGATCAGTGGTTACGGAACAGAAGGCCCCTGGAAAGATTTGCCCGGGCAGGATTTGCTGTTGCAAGCTATTTCCGGCCTGACGTATACAACCGGCAACGAAGATGATTTGCCGGTTCCTTTCGGCATTGCCATCGCCGATATCATCTGCGGTTCGCATTTAACACAGGGAGTTTTAGCGGCGTTGATTCGCCGGCAAAAAAGAGGTGTTGGTGCCCGAATCGAAGTCAATCTTCTCGCTTCTTTGCTCGATTTCCAGTTTGAACTTTTTACCACCTATTTCGCTTCCAAAAAATTACCGCAACGTACCAAAACCAACAACGGCCATACCTTGCTCAGTGCACCTTACGGCGTGTACCAAACAGCCGATGGTTACATTGCTTTGGCGATGGTGGAATTGGAAAAATTAAGTGAAGGCCTCAATTGCCGTGAGTTGTTGATGTACAAACAGGAAGATGCATTTGCGCTTCGCAACGAGATCAAAGAACTGCTGGCGCTTCACCTGAAAGAGCAAACATCACTTTACTGGCTCGAGCTTTTGCACAGCTATGGCATTTGGGCCATGCCGGTAATGTCGTGGAAAGAAATGAAAGCCCATCCGGCGTATCAAAGTCTCCTGATGGAGCAAAAAATATTGGCGGGCGGAAACGAGATTACAACAACCCGTTGTCCTATTCGCTTTAACCACCAGCGGCTGTTCAGCACCAACGCCGCACCGGGCCTGGGCGAGCACAACCAAACCATTTTACAGGAATTTAAAAACGTGAGAGTGTGAAACTGTTAGAGGATATTCTGGTGCTCGATTTCAGCCAGTTTTTAAGCGGCCCTTCCGCCAGTTTGCGCCTGGCAGACATGGGCGCACGGGTGATTAAAATAGAAAAACCGGGAGAAGGTGATATCTGTCGCGACCTCTATGTTTCCGATGTGGACATAGAAGGCGAGTCAACCATCTTCCATGCCATCAACCGCAACAAAGAAAGTTATGTGGCGGATTTGAAGAAGGCCGATGACCTGGAAAGAATAAAACAATTGATAAGCGAAGCGGATGTAGTGATGCATAATTTTCGTCCGGGTGTAATGCAGCGGCTTGGACTGGATTATGAAACGGTTCGCAAGATCAACCCAACCATTGTGTATGCGGAGATCAGCGGTTATGGTGATGATTCGCCCTGGCGAAATTTGCCCGGGCAGGATTTATTGCTGCAGGCTGTTAGTGGATTAACATGGCTGAGTCACAACGGGCAGGAAATGCCAACGCCAATGGGAGTGGCAGTGGTGGATATTCTTGCCGGTGCACACACAGTGCAGGGGATTCTCGCTGCACTTTTTCAACGCGGTGTAAAAAACACATCAGCACTTGTGCAGGTGAGTATGTTTGAAAGCATTCTGGATTTCCAGTTCGAAGTGCTCACCTGTTTCTACAATGACGGTGAAGAGTTGCCGCAGCGAAGCCGCATCAACAATGCACATGCCTACATCAGCGCACCTTATGGCATTTATAAAACGGCGGATGGTTATCTTGCCCTTGCAATGGGTGATATTCAACAATTGGCAGCATTGTTAGCATGCGATGGGCTGCTTGTCTTCACCGATAAAAAAGATTGGTTTACCAAACGTGATGAAATCAAAAAAGTGTTAGCCGATCATCTGCTAACCGGATCAACAGATGCCTGGCTAAGTATCTTGCAGCCTGCTGATATCTGGTGTGCGCCGGTTTACAATTATGAAACACTGCGCCAGCAGGAAGGCTACAAAGCGCAGAACGTGGAAATGGAGGTGACAACCAGCAATGGTATTTCACTTACCACAACCCGTTGTCCCATTAAAGTAGATGGACAATATTTGACATCATCCATCGGTGCACCGTTCTTAGGCGAACACACCGAAAACATAAACAAAGAATTTTCGTTGAACGTGGCATGAGTTGTATCGACACGCATATTCATATCTGGAATTTTGAAAGGGCTACCTATTCTTGGTTAGACGGCAATACGTCGATACTGAACCGAACCTATTTAATTGATGAACTGGCGCCGCAATTGGCTGCGGCAGGTGTAACGGAAGGTGTGTTGGTGCAGGCCGCCAACACAAAAGAAGAAACGGCTTACATGCTGGAAGTGGCGGAGCAAACTTCGTGGCTAAAAGGTGTTGTGGGCTGGTTGCCTTTAGAGCAGCCGGATGAAGTGGCCACCATTCTTTCAGCAGGCTATGCAAAGCACCCTTTGTTTAAAGGTGTTCGTCATTTGATACACGACGAGCCGGACACAAAATGGTTGTTGCAACCAGCCGTTCTCCAAAGTTTGCAATTGCTTGCCGACGCGGGCATTCCGTATGATGTCGTTGGCGTTCTTCCTGCACACCTGGAAACAGTTTTGCAAGTGCTGAATAAAGTTCCCGCACTCACCATCGTTCTCGATCATTTAAACCAGCCGCCTATTCAACAAGGTGAACGGTTTGGTCGCTGGGGCAAATTGATTACAGAAATTGCAGCTTATCCAAAAGCATACGGCAAGATTTCCGGCTTGGGTACAACAACAGGAACAGGAGAGGCTTGGGATGTAGATGACATCAAACCTTATGTTGCGTTCGCAGTGGAAAAATTCGGAACAGACCGCTGTTTTTGCGGCGGCGATTGGCCGGTTTCCTTACTCGCCAGTTCGTATGCACATGCCTGGTCTGTTTATAAACAAACCCTGTCTTCGTTACTGGAAGAAAAAGAAAGGGAAAAAATTTTATACGATAACGCCAAACAGTTTTACAAACTGTAAGGCCGCTCTTTGATTTTACGATTTCATAACGGTGCGGCGATGTTCCCTGAAATCAGTTGGTGAAAGCGCCATGATTTTTTTGAATAAGCGACTGAAATAATAAGGATCATCAAAGCCCAGTTCACCGGCAATTTCTTTCACTGATTTCTCCGTGAAGTCCAGTAGTTGCGTTGCTTTCTGCACTTTCATGTGCAGAAAATAATCAATTGGCGCAAACCCTGTACGGTCTTTAAACAAACTGGAAAAACGGGAAGTTGAATAATTGTAAGAGGCACTGAGTTCCGGCAGCGAAATGTTTTTATCAACATGCTGGTTCATGTACTGAACGGCAAGGTCAATAACGTTTGAGTTCAGCGCAGGGCTTTCATAAAAATGCTGCGTGTTGTAGATAAACAGCGAAAGAAAATGCGGGACGCAGAGATTGGCAAACAGCAAATTATTAATACTGTAACCCATGCTCAACGCATGGTACATTTTATTAAAGGCTGCAATGATCTCTTCCCGTCCGCGAATTTGTGTGGGGGCAAAAGCGGCTGTTACCGCGGGTTGTTTGTTAAAGTCCGGGAGTTGTGTGCCGCCGAAATGCAGCCAGTAAATACTCCACGGGTTGTTGTCCTCTGACCCGTACGAGTGTTCCGTATTGCGGGGAAGAATGAAAAAATCGTTGGGCTGCACGTTGAATTTTTTGTTGCGGATGCGAAACCAACCGTTGCCATCTGCACAATAAATCAACAGGTTTTCCGGCAGGCCTTTTTTGCGGGCTGTGTAGTGGCCAGCCGCCTGCGGATAATATCCAAGGCTGCCAATAAAAAAAGTGGAAGCCAGCTTGTTCGGGAACACATAGGTTTTCAGGATGCTCTTCGGAATTTCAATCCGTTGTCGTCCTTTCCCGTGCCAGATATTTTTATAGGAACCAGATAAATTGTTAGCCATAGCAGCAATGTTAAACGACTAAAATTATTTTTTTTGGAGCAAACACAGTCACACTGCACTGAAAAGAGAGGTTAATTTGTAGAACAGGCAATAAACAGGTTGAAGAAATGACGATTGATTATGCGAATTTTTTACCCGAGACAAAGCAGCCGATCATTATTATTGGCGCCGGCGGTATTGTGCACGATGCACACCTGCCAGCCTATCGGAAAGCAGGCTTTGAAGTTTTTGGAATCACCAACAGAACAAAAGAGAGAGCAGAAAAACTGGCTGCCGAATGGAAGATTCCAAATGTGTATACCACGGTGGAAGAAGCAGTAGCAGCAGCGCCGGCTAATGCAGTTTACGATATCACCATCATGCCGGAGCAATTTATCCCAACATTGGAAACGTTGCCGGACGGCGCAGCGGTGCTCATTCAAAAACCTATGGGTGATTATATCCAGCAAACCCGCGGGATACTGGATGTATGCCGAAGAAAAGGTCTTTCAGCAGCCATCAATTGCCAATTGCGTTTTGCGCCGTATGTGCAGGAAGCAAGGCGAATGATTGCCGAAGGATTGTTAGGCGAGTTGTATGATATGGAAGTTCGGGTAACGGTGGAAACACCCTGGCATCTTTTCCCGCATGTGATGGTGCATCCGCGATTGGAAATTCAATACCACAGCATTCATTACATCGATTTGATTCGTTCTTTCTTCGGTAATCCATCTTCTGTTTATTCAAAAACATTGCGGCATCCGGCTAAAGATCTGTCTTCGTCCAGAACGACGACTATCCTTGATTATGGTGATACGATGCACGCCGTCATCAACACCAACCACGATCATGATTTTGGCCCCGACCACCAGGAGAGTTTTATCAAATGGGAGGGAACAAAAGGGGTGATCATTGCCAAAATGGGATTGCTGATGGATTATCCGCATGGTGTGCCCGACAAATTTGAATATTGCCTGAAAGATGAAGCCGGCAAAGCAGGAGCATGGCAAACGAAAGAAATTCAAGGCACTTGGTTTCCCGATGCGTTTATTGGAACCATGGGAAGTTTGATGCGGTACAAAGAAGGTTCTTCATCAGTTTTACCAACAAGCGTGGAAGATGTGTTTAAAACAATGCTGGTGGTAGAAGCTGCCTACAAATCAAGTGATGAAGGCGGCGTAAAGCCGGAATATCAATTAGCAGAACAGCGATAAAATTTATTATGTATTTCAAGTCAATATTTTTTGAAGATTATCAATTAGGCGACAAACGGGTAACGCTGGGAAGAACGATCACCGAAACAGATTTTGTAGTACATGCCGGACACACCGGCGATTTCTTCCCGCATCACATGGATGAAGAATGGTGCAAAACACAACCGTTTGGCCAGCGTATTGCCCACGGCACCATGGTGTTCAGCATTGGCATCGGATTAACGGCATCGGAAATTAATCCGGAGGCTTTTTCAAAAGGATACGATAGTTTGCGTTTTGTAAAGCCGGTGCATATTGGCGATACCATTCACAGCGAGATCACCATTTCAGCGAAAGGCGACGCGAAGAAACCGGAGTTCGGAACTGTGACAGAACATGTGGAAGTGATTAACCAGCGGGGAGAGGTGGTGCTGGTGTGCGATCATTTGCTGATAGCAAAAAGAAGGACCTCCTCAAACCCCTCCGAAGGAGAGGTTTAGCTAAGGCACAGTGCCTTGCTTAAAGTGGTAACCAACTTGAATACAACCTCTCCGAAAAGCGGCCACTGTGTGTAGGTGGCCTTCCCTTCGGGAAGGGGGGCGAATAGAATTACCGAACGCACAAGAGTGCGATCCTTCGACAAGCTCAGGATAAACTCAAACAAACTTTAATAGCAGTACGACAGCTAAGTACATAAAACAAAAACAACCCATGGCACAAATCCCGGTCGAATCGATTGCGCAACCAACAACAACTCACCAGAAAGGGGGCAAGACGAATTATGTTGTTCCGTTTATTTTAGTGACAAGCCTTTTCTTTTTGTGGGGCATGGCGCATAACCTTGACTCCATTCTGATTCCGCATTTAAAAAAGGCCTGCCAGTTGAACAATGCGCAGAGTACGTTGATTGATACGTCGGTGTTCTTTGCCTACTTCGTCATGGCCATTCCGGCCGGTATGTTGCTCAAAAAGTGGGGTTATAAAACCGGTATTATTTCCGGGTTGCTCCTGTTTGCGTTGGGTGCTTTTTTGTTTGTGCCTTCGGCGAATGCATTAAGCTTTGGGCTCTTCCTCGTTGCCTTGTTTATTATTGGTTGCGGACTGGCCATTTTGGAAACGGCTGCTAATCCTTATGCCGCCGTATTGGGTGCACCGGAAGGCGCCAACTTTCGACTGAACCTTGCTGCAGCTTTCAACGGCCTTGCAACGTTTATTGCGCCGTTCATTGGTGCGCTGTTTATTTTGTCGGGAGTGGAATACACGCCGGAGCAAATGGCGGCCATGCCTGATGCGGAACGCACGGCGTACCTGGCAGGTGAAGCCGCTTCGGTGAAAATGCCGTACACGGTTTTGGGTGGTGTGTTGTTGTTGGTTGCCTGTTTGTTCTTCTTTGTAAAACTGCCGGAGATGAAAGACGACACCAAAGTGGTGAAGCCGGCTGATTTTGGAAGAGCGTTTAAATACCGTCACCTGACGTGGGCCGTGATTGCACAATTCTTTTACGTGGGAGCGCAGGTTTGTGTTACCAGCTTTTTTATTCGCATGGCAAAACAGGGCGGTGGCATTGAAGAAATTGCAGCAGCAAAAGCATTGGGTATTTATGGACTGCTGTTTATGATTGGTCGTTTTGCGGGAACGTTTTTGCTGAAATTCTTCCCGGCAGCCCGACTGCTTGCCATTTATGCATTCATCTCTGTTGTGCTGAGTTTAGTGGCCATTTACAGCGATGGCAAATATGTTGTGTATGCGTTAAGTGCACTGGGCTTCTTTATGTCCATCATGTTCCCAACCATATTTGGGCTGGGCATTGAAGGCCTTGGTAAAGACACAAAGATTGGTTCCTCGCTACTGGTCATGTCGATTGTTGGTGGTGCCATCTTCCCTTATGTCATGGGTTCCATCATCGACATGAACAACGACAACATTCAAACCGGTTATTACATTCCCGCTATTTGTTACCTGGTGATTCTCTACTTCGCAGTCAGCGGTTATAAAATCAAAAACAGGGTGGTGGCATGAGGTTGATGCGTAGTGTATTGTTGATAGGGCTGTTTGTTTTCTCTTCGTTGTTGGTGCAGGCACAGGTTCCCAAAACCATCTGGACCAAACCATCCGATGAAGCCAAACCCTGGGTGTTCTGGTACTGGTTGCACGGTGCTGTATCTGCCGAAGGCATAACGGCGGATATTAAAGCCATGAAAGATGCAGGCATTGGCGGGGCTTACCTCATGCCCATTAAAGACACAACAAATCCTTCCATTTATAGCCCGGCTGCCCGACAACTTTCACCGCTTTGGTGGAAGATGGTAAAGCATGCAATGAGCGAAGCGAAACGCCATGGTGTAAAACTGGGTTTTCATTTCAGCGATGGCTTCGCACTGGGCGGCGGACCGTGGATCACGCCGGAAAAATCGATGCAGAAAGTCGTGTGGTCGCAAACAACAGTTGCCGGCGGACGGATCTTCAATGATACGTTGTTGCAGCCGGAAACCCTCGAAAACTATTACCGCGATATTGCCGTTTTTGCTTTTCCTTCTTTGCCCGGAACAGGCATTTCTACCCAAACAGTTAAACCAACAATTACCACCAGCACCGGCGACGATGCGCAGTTTTTGGTGGAGCCGGGCAATGAAAAATCATTTACCAGCAACGACTCCTCCTGGATTCAATACAGCTTCGACAAACCATTCACGCTTCGTTCGCTGGTGGTGAAAAGCTGGTTGTACAGTCGCGGTACGTATGGCACCAATCAGTTGATCATTGAAACAAGCAACGATGGAAAGACCTTTCAGTTTTACACGAGGCTGAAAGCGCCGCGGCATGGCTGGCAGGACTGGGACAGCGATTACACGCATGCCATTCCCGAAGTCACGTCACGCTACTTCCGTTTTGTTTACACCAAGCGTGGCATCGAGCCCGGTGCCGAAGACCTGGATGCGGCCAAGTGGCGGCCTTCGTTAAATATCAAAGGGCTTGAACTGAGTTCCGAACCAAAGATTCATCAGTTCGAAGGAAAGAACGGAGAAGTGTGGCGGATGAGTGAGCGAACTACTGATGCGCAATTATCATCCAACCTTTTTGTGCAGCAAAAGAACATCATCAACATCACGAAATACCTGGATAAGAATGGTCGATTGAACTGGCAAGTGCCTACAGGGGCCTGGACCATCATTCGCATTGGCCACACCTCAACCGGTCATCGAAACGAAACCGGTGGTGCGGCAAAAGGGTTGGAGAGTGAT
>DATKHJ010000015.1:0-22385 GCA_035510335.1 Flavisolibacter sp.
GAGCGTGGCATCTGGGGATGATATTGCGGGGGTAGCAAGAAGGCAAGCACCTGTGGAACGACCTTTCCAAGAAAGAAAAGATTGATGATGCCGCCTACAAACCAAAAAAGAACGATCCAAAACAAACCAAGCAAGTACTTCTTTTTAAGAATGAATCTCGGCAACACAAAATACAAGACGCCGTAAGTGAGCGGAACCTGCGCCAATACCACAAAAAAACTTTCCGTGAATGTATACGCCGGGTTTCGGAAGTAAGCCATTTCGGGATAGCCAAACGGGAAGGCCGCGTGGGTCAGGGTAAGGTACGGATACCAAATACCCCAGAATACGAGATGCTGTTTTATACGATCGTTCTTTTTTTCAGAGAAGAGGAACGACTGAAATGACATAGACAATTTTCTTCATATAAAAATAGCTTTTTAATTCTCCATTCCCAGCCTGTTGCGGGAAACCAATGATTCTTTCACGACAAAAGCACTTTATCGCAGTTAAAATGATTTTACAAGACCGTTGCCGCATGGCTGGAACGTTTATCGTGCCGGAGTGAAAATATAGCCCGCTACTGCCTGCATCAGCCGCATTTTCAATTTTGTCGCTGTTAAGCCAAAGTAGTTTTAGGTATTACTCAACAAAAGCCAAAAAGTTATGAAAAAATTCAACCGGGGAACACTGGTTATCCTGCCAGTTCTGTTCCTGCTAACTGCACTTGCCCCATCCTGCAAAAAAGGTTCAGATAGCGTGGATGTTGACGAAAAAAGCCTTGCCCACACAAAGAAGCATTCGGCTGAAGTAGCTATGGAATGGTTTAACCTACTCACTGAAATCTCACGGACGAAACCTTATTTCTCGCCACAGGCACTTCGCATTTTTGCATATAGCGGTGTAACACTCTACGAATCGGTAGTACCGGGCATGCCTTCCTATCAAAGCATTTATGGCCACCTCACAGGCAAGGCCTTTGGTTTCGACAAAAAGAAAGATTATTACTGGCCCGCCTGTGCCAATGCAGCAATGGCCCGTATTGCTTCCAAAATCATGGAAGACTACCCCACACCCAACCTTGGTCCGCTACAGCAGCTGGAAACATCTTTGAACGCCTCCTTTGCACAAAAAACAACACCAGAACAATTAAACCTGTCGAACGAGTTTGGCAGGAAAGTGGCCGATGCAATCTATGAATGGAGCAGAACCGATGGCGCCCTGGATGCCTGCCCAACCTATGTTCCCGGAAGTACGCCGGGCAGTTGGGTTCCTACACCGCCAGGTTTTCTGCCGGTAGCCGGCGCCTGCCAGGGAGCCATCAAAACATTTATTCCAAACATTGTTACAACGGCTATGGCAGCACCGCCGCCAGCCTATTCCACGGACCCGACATCAACTTTTTACCTGGCTGCAAAAGAAACGTTCGAGTCAAGGAACGATATTACTGCCGAAGAAACAAAGGTGTTCAATAACTGGAGAGATGGCGCTCCCAACTTCAACCCGTTGGCTCACATGTTGCGGATTACAACCGGCATTATCAACAAAGAAAAAGTGAACCTTGAGGATGCTTCCGTACTTTACGCCAAGCAGACCATGGCTGCATCAGATGTGATAGCAGCTACCTTCAAGTCGAAATTTCAATACGCACTGCTAAGACCTGTGACGTACATACAGAACGTAATGGGCAAAACTACCTGGAACTCCTTGCCTGTTACACCACAAACGCCGTCTTACCCGGATGAGTCTTCAGCAACTGCTTCTTCCATTGCCATCCTGGAAAAGTATTTCGGAACAAATTATTCCTTTGTTGACAGCACACATAAATCAACGGTTGGTGAATGGACTTATCCTTCATTTAATGCAATGATGCAGGATATTGTGCAGGCAAGAATAAACGGCGGAACGATCTTCAGGTTTGCAGGGCAGGCAGGTATTACGCAAGGCCGCCTGGTTGGCGATAGAATTGATCAATTACCGTTTAAGAAGTAGAACATATTTGCTGAATAGCGGGGTTAAGATTAGCATAGAAATTAGTCCGCATCAGAATACAATTCCACTTTGGTGAGATCAGTTCCTGTAAAAAATGCTGCGCAGATAAAGTGATTGACAAAAGCAGAATTGGTAGATGAAGCCTGGCTTCCATCAATCAACAATGGAAGCCAGGCTTTAAACTATTAATTTAATTGCGGTCTTTGAGCCGGGAGCAAAGTTGCTCAATACGGCTTCTGCCTGTGATGGTACTACCCGTTGATCAAGCCTGACGCTCTTTATAGCAATGGAAAGATTCTTGTTTTAATGTGCATATCGCAATGACCAAGCGCAACTGGTTATCTAGTGAAGCTCTTTTGCGGCTTCCTTCCATACAACATCAAACTTGCCGTTCTGCCATGATTGAAAGATTTTTTCATCCTCTACACCTAACAACCGCCCAAGTATCATGTACGGCATGAACGCATGCGACTTGCTGTGCCATTGGCTCATTTGCAAAAGTGCCGGCACGGCATTGGCCTTCAGTGCAGGATACAAGGCCTCATCCTTGTTCCCGGTAAGCGTCATCAGGCAAAACAATGCTTTGTTACGGTCAGTCCAATGCACTGAATGCAAAAGAGAGACAAAAATGGAGGCAGGAACGACAATTTTGGTTTCAGGATGTTGCTGTCCGTAAATAGCCAGCCCGGTTAATGCCCGCAGCACGTTGTTACGAACATCGGGATCGGGGTCTTGTAACGCTTCCTGGTATAGTTTAGCAACAGCCGCCTTGTCATTTGCGTAAGCTATCACCGTTGCTGCAATGGCCCGCTGTTCTGCATGAGAAGATGAAAGTAGAATAGCTGACAGCCGATTAAAATAGCTGTTAGCAAAAGGGATAAATTTTTCCTGGATTGACCTGACCATTTCGCTCTTCATCAACGAATGCCCTTCGGACAAATCGTCTTCGCTTTCACCTGCCGCCACTGCCCTCTTTAAAGCCTCGATATACCCCGCATACAATTTTTGGACAGTATCCGGGAGCAAAAGGCCACGGGCATAACGACCAGTTGGTGAGGACAAGGCAACGGAATCAATTCCAATGAACAGGCTAAATTTTCCTTCCGTACAACAAACCGCTTCTACATTGGCAGCCTTGATTCCGTGTATCAGGAGCAATTGCTTTTCCAACGAATCTGTTCTTACACGCAACGTGTCGCCTTCTTTGAGTGAGAGTGTGGAGAGAATGCGTTGACGTGAGACCAGGTCCGCCCCATACAAATCAATTGTTCCCACTACGGCTTGCCCAAAGAGTGTTTCAGCAGGAGCAAATAGCAACAAAAAGATGATTCGTTGTAGTAGAGGCATAGATCAAATTAAAACAAAAAAACTTCTACCTGCTTCAATGCAAAGTGCTAGCGAGGGCAGGCAAATGAAAAAGAAAAACTTTGATTATCGGTGAGGCTAAAAACATCCATATCAATGGTCATCCAATTCCAGGGCTTACCTGACATTTGCTGATTTAAATCCGAAAAAAAGCTGCGATCTTCTATATCCTGCCGGCTACTTCCATCATTGTTCCAAACTTTTTCTGCCACTAATTGCCCATTGAGATTTTTGTAATATCCTCTTGACAAACCGACAAGAGGCCAGCGGGCCGGAATATTACGGATAGAAAAGTATGGATCGGAAGTCCTTAGCGCAACAATTGCGGTTAACCCGGTCCAGTCTTTGTCTTCAATAATAATTCTCGGCAACCACTCCGGATCGTTTAGACTCAAAGGTCCGGCAATGACGATGGTACTTTGATCTGACAGCTGAACTTCCCAACGCTTTTCAAACTGCAGCTTTAGTCCTTTATGCCTCACGTTGGTATAAAGTTGAATCGTCAGTCGGCCTCTGCCACTTACCAGTTGCTGAAGTGGATACCATAGCGTATCGCCGGCCAGTAATAGCTTTTGTTGTTGAACCTGTCCGGATACCCCCCATGTTGCGATGGCTGAGTCAATGGCAGAAAGCGGGACATATGCTGTATCGAGTAAAACTTTCAGCTCTCCAGTAACAGGCAATGTACCTGGGAGATCAGTTCCTTTTTTACAGCCACTTATTAAAAATGCTGCGAGGGCAAGGAAGCCCAATAGCCGTATTAGCCTGTTCATACAAAATGATCTTAAAGATTTTAAGGATGTGAAAAAGATGGCCTACCTGGTTGTTGCTTTCCAAATCTGCGCTGTATCAGTGTACTGTTTGAAATGAGAAATTTTTCCGTCCTTAACTTGATAGTGATGAATAAAATCTGCCGTAAATGACTTTCCAGTACTGGCATGTGTACCACTGTAATAACCTATTACAAACACTGCATTCGTTGCTTCAATCATCTCTGTTGCAACAGCCATCCACCCTATCCAGTCCTGCTTAAAAGCGCCAAACACGTTCTTTATTACAGCACTGATACCCTTATGCCTTCCTCCGTTTGGGAAACCTCCCATTTGGGTCCACTCAATGTCATTGTGCAGAACTTCCGGGAGTTGGTCAAACTGCGAATCAGCAAAATATTGATAGAGTTGTTCAACTAACTGCCGATTGTGCCCCGGGATGAGCGAAGTATCTGTTTGTTGCATTGTGCCTTATTAAACCTGAAAAAATGTGCGATAACATAGGGATTGAATAGCGTGCAGGATCAGAAGCAAGAGCAACTGAATAAGATTGCCTTGCTTGATTCATAAGAAACTGAACATTTCTTTTACCTATCCAACAACCGGCGATGGTAATTGATTTGTCCCAGATGATAGCCGAGATGCGCTACCAGGTGAACGAGCATAAAACCGGTTGTGGTTTTCGCTTCAAAAACAACAAGAGGATATTCTTCCGCTAGTTGTGCAGAAGGCAAATGATCAAGTGCTGCTTGAACGGCTGCTATCGTTTCTTCTATCATTCGTACCAGTTCAGCCCTGGGAACGTCTTTTAACTGGAACTCCTGCTCCCGGTGCCGGATGTATCCTGACTGACCTAACGTAGCGCCGATGTAGGTTTTTAAATTTCCAACCAGGTGCAGGCATAAATTTCCCGCTGAATTTTTTATTTCTCCATCAATCCGCCAGATGGCGGATTCATCCCGATACGATTCTATCTCGGTTTTCAATTTACCCAGGTCACGGGTAAAAATTTCTTTAAAAAGGTTTGTGTTCATTGGAAACATTTTATTCTCTTGTTATAATAACCAAACTTTCGTGATGAAAATGAGTGGCAACTATTCTGTGCAAACCGATTCCACCCAACTCCTGGCATCGCTGCTGTCAGTAAAAAACTTTTCGTTTCGCATGCTGTAGTTCTCCGCATAGTTGCGGATTTTCGTTTCATCCTGGTGCACATGGGCAGCCGCTACGCAATAGATATTCTGCTGAGAGCTGATCGTTAACTGTGCCTCCGGAAACATACGCAGGTAGCCAACATACCACCCATACGCCGCCAGGGTTTCGGGAACAACCACCCGAAACTTTTTGTGTGCTTCAAAATTCGTTGCCGTAAAGCCATGCAGGTCAACCAGGATTTTGAATTTAGTGCCCGGCGTCAATCCCTCCAGCACTTTGTTGAGCGACTGTCGCCACTCGTCAATGTCATTGCTGTCAAGTGCACCACTCAATTCTGTCACAACTAGGCTTTCCTTATCGAAATAACTTGTTTGTTTTCTTTTCATCGTGTTATCATTATACGCCTCCAAATGTGGAGACTGATACCTGCCATAAAAAGTCAATTTGTACAAGCGGTAATATTTCCGGGTAGTCTATTCGCTTCCATAGTTCAGGCCATGCAGGCAGACAGTTGTTCCTTTCGCACTGGTTTGTATTCAACCTTCGCATCGATGGAAAATCTACCGGCACCTGAATACACCAGCGAAATCGCCATCCCAATGGCAAGCAGGAAAAACTCCATGCCTTCTGTCTCCTGGTTGCCAAACCAGTTCATGAAAAAATAGCCGGTAAAGTTGGTGAGAATCACTCCCGTCATTACACCGGCAATTGCCAGGCTCCAAAACCGCACAGCAAATCCAATGATTAATGTAAGCGGACCAAAAAATTCAATCAGAATGACCAGGAATCCAACTATCCAGGGAAGGCCGACATCATCAGTAAAATAGTGCATTGTGCCTGTAAAGCCGAAGCCACCAAACCATCCCACTAACTTCTGTGCACCGTGCGGAAAAAGAACAAGCGCAAGAAACAGCCGCAAAAACAATGGCGCCGTACTGTTGCTTGTTTTAAAAAGGAATTGTTTCATGATTGATTGTATTAGTTTGAATAAATAAATTGCTCGTTGATAATCTTTCCATCCTTCCAGTGCTGAATGGAAACCTGTGTGTAGTTCCGCACACCCCATTGGCGATGCGTATAGTCGTAGTGCCAGGTTACATAAGAGATATTATCGCCTATGGCAAAACCCTTTACTTCAGCGCCGCGGAACTCGGTTACATCGTTAAAGAACTGAAGCTCCCTATCGCGGTTGGCTTCTTTAGAAACCGTGGGCGGCAAATGATTTTCCTGCATGGAAACATCATCGTGGTAATACTTTTCAAAGGCTTCCATGGCGTTTCCGGCCAGCACTAAATTGTTTAAATCGGTGAGTGCATTTTCAATTTCACTACGCGTCATACTAAACTGATTTTACAAAATGAATTGGTGAATGATTTTCTGTAGTGAAGGCTTGTCTAATTGCTTTTACAGAATGAATCATTTCTTCAGCAAATTTTCAATTCTGCGAAGCCGCTTTACAATCACCTGCGGTAAATAAATACGTTAACCCAGGATAATATGAGGGAGAGAAAAATGCTACAATACCTTAGTTTCAAGAGAAGAAACGAACCAGCTATTTGCGTGTCATCGCCTGAGAGCGGATGCGGCTAAGGCTTTGCGGGGTTATGCCTAAATAGGAAGCAATTTGATGGTTGGGCACACGTTGTTCAATGTGGGGGTAGCGTCTGATGAATTCATCATAACGCTCCAGTGCACTTTTTGCCAGTGAAGCGGATACACGTTTGGTGGCCGCGATAAAAGCATTTTGTATGATGATGCGAAAATGCCGTTCCATCTTCGGAACCAACTCATACAGCCTTTCCTGGTTTGCTTTGGTGATTTGCAACACCTCGGTATCTTCAAGGCAGTCGATATTATAACTGCTTGGGGTTTCTGTCAGGAAGCTGTAGAGGTCTCCTACCCACCAACCTTCCAACCCAAATTGAACAATGTGCTCCTGCCCTTTCTCATCTACTTCATACGTCCGGGTAAGGCCTTTTACAACAAATGTTTCATAGCGGGTTATGTCACCCTCCTGGTGAATATATTGGCGTTTGCGAAACTTCTTCGGCACAAAAAGGGATTCAATAATGGCAGACTCTTCTTCGGAGATCGCTACATATTTGCTTAAACTTTCAATTAAAGGCTGCGCCATAACAGAGGTTATAAAGTAAAATAAATATTTTCCGGTACATCTAAAAAACCACTGCTCAAATATTTCTAGGCTTCCGATGCTTCCTGGCTTACGTAGAGTTAACAGTAACACATTGTATGAATAGCTCAAACTATTAAATCACTAGCCTTCAACCCCGCGAGACAAAATAGTTATCATAGGCGAAGGTTCTTTTTTACCGTAGGCGATTGGCCCCGCGTTTATACCAGAACAATTTTGTACTCTTTAAATCAAAGAATTATGCGACACATTTTGTTCTTCTTCAGCCTACTGTTTTCAATTACGACTTACGCTCAAGACGACTTCCAGTTAAAGACGATTACGGGCAAAGGAAAAACTTCAGTAGGCGGATATGGCACCGTGGTGAATGAGGTGACGACAGTTACAGGAAAAGGAAATTATTCGCTAGGTGGATATGGCGGCGTTTTACTTAATCACCGGTTATTATTGGGCGGACAAGGCAAAGTAATTTTCTTCCGTTGGGATAACCAGCCAAGGACGTTTGTGTACTTCGGCCCTTATACGGAATATCATTTCCGCCCCGCACAGCTTTTTCATGCAAGCCTGGGCATTATGGGAGGCATGGGTGTATTGAGCAATCGAGCCAATCATAACGGCAACCTCGTATTTGTTACGGAACCGAGAGCTTCTTTACACGTAAACATCACCCCCTTTATGCGGGCATCGGTAAGTGCCGGCTATCGCTATGCGGCAAATGACAAATACACAGAGTTCTCCAAAACCGATTTCAACGGTATTACAACTGGGGTGGGCTTTTCCTTTGGAAAGTTTTGATGGCAGCGTGAATCATATTCTTATACCTGTAGTTGAAAGGATAAATGGCAATCAAAAGATTGCCATTTATCCTTTATAAAAAAACATGCGTGATAGTTTCCAACAAGACATCCTTTTCAAACCATTGTTCTGCATAGTGGAGTAATAACCGTTCTATTTTCCGGTGAGTTCCTTTTCAACTATTTACCTGAAATAAAAACCATCTTTTTTGGGGCAATTAACTTGTTGCTTTGGCTGTTCTTACCAGGCTATTTCAACTTTCTTCTCACCGGAAACGTATGAATCGCCGCCGGCAAACAGGCCTGTAATTTCCCCGCCTGCTATTGTCAAATCTACCTGGATGCGACTGGGTGATGCAGGATGCATAAACCGGCCTTGTTCAATGGCAAAATGCTCCTTCAGTAGCTTTTCTTCTTTGTAGAGATAAGCAGCCAGCGGACCAGCGGCCATTCCTGTTGCCGCTTCTTCATCAATACCATAAAATGGCCCGAACATGCGGGCAGTTGCATCAAAGGCTTGCAATGCCGGATGCGTGTAAACATAGTAACCAATCAACCCATATTTTTCCGAAACCTGGCTCACCATTTCCTTGTTGTACCGGATGGCTGCCAGTACGGTTTCATTTTTAACCGGAACAATCAAAAAAGAATTGCCAGTGTTAACAACCATCGGCATCAGTTCTGGCAAAAGGTCGTTTGATGAAAGATTGAGCGACGCCAGGATTTTTTCAAAGTCGGCAGAAGGATTCAGAAATGTGGGAGCCTTTTGTTCCATGAAGGCTAACCCATCTTTGAAAAAGATGGAGCGACAACCATCAATCGTTTCTTTGGATGAACGATTGCTCTTAATCTTACCCATCGACTTCAGGTAAGAAAAGGTAGCAATGGTGGCATGCCCGCAATGAGGAATTTGTTTTGTTGGCGTGAAGAAATCAAGCTTAAAATCGGCCACGGTCGAAGACGAAACAAAAGCTGTTTCGGGAAAACCGGCAGCTGTTGCAATGGCCTGTTTCGTTTGAGGCGAGAACTGGTCTGCATCAAAGACAACTCCCGCAGGATTGCCTCCCTGTCCATCAATGCTAAAGGCATTGATCACCTGAACGTTTATCGTCATGTTGTTTGTATAAATAATGAAAGTACTTTACTCTTTTCTGGCACAGCGTCTACCAGTTACCAACAGCATAACAGTTCAACTGAACTGCAAAAAAGTTTGGTTGAATTGTTTATTATTTCTTTCTAATGTTCCCTTGCTGCAAGCAAGGCATTCTTCCTTAATTGCGCTTCCATTCCAAGGCGGTCGCTTTGCAGCCAGTACTCGGCAATTTTTCCGTTTTCAATACGGTAAACAGCACTGGTATATTCAACCAGTGGCAGTCCTGTTGCCTTGTATTGATCAATGTTTTTTTGATGTGTTCCTTTCTGCGTCCACCTTGCATACACCTTGTCGCCGTCGGCCATTAGTTCAGTTACGGAAAACTCAAATCTTCCAAACAAAGCCAAAAACTCTTTTACATGCGCTGTGTAGTTGGCCGGTGTACGCTTAACAGTAACCGGGTTTTCCGAATTCACCTGGTGAGCCAGAACAGTGTCGGCCATGTACAACGCTGCTCTGTCGGGATAAGCCCCCGAACGCACTTCTTCCAAAAACAGCCGGACAATTTCTTTCGGCGAAGCAGACGATTTAACAATCTCAGGGACTTCGGGTTTTGCACTAGGCGGCAAACTCTTTACGGTAACGCTTACCGGGGTTAGAGGATGTTTGATAGAGTAACGTTGACAGACATTCCGAAACCTTTGATGATCTTCTCCCGGGTAGACCATTCCGTTCAACATTTCATTATGGCTCACATCTTTCGAAAGAAGCCCGGTTATCTGAATAGTATCCGTTGTGAACACAGCTGTAGCATAAATAGATTGGAGAAAGAATATCATCAGGAAATTGTTTCGCATGACAGTAAGTTGATTTGAGAAATCAGCAAATTTTAAACGTGAGTATGGGCTTACGAACTTATTAAACCATTCATCTTCTGCCCCCTACTTCATCATCCCGGAAGTGGCACAAAGCTCTGGCGAAGCGCAAAAGGATTCAATCACGCAGGGTAAATATTTATGTTACCATAGGGCAATAACATTTCAAAATAGTCTTTGAATACGAAACAAGAACTGGCGCCAATCAGCGCCAGTTCTTTATTATTTAATACAACTTTACGTTGTTATTACCACGCTATCTCTCCCGTTGCTGGATTGGTTTCTTCGCTGAAATATTTACCGGTGGGCCCGTCGTTGCCAATCAACGCATATTTCACTACACGGGCCGCCGCATCTTCTACTGTTCCTGTGCCCTGGTGGTGGTTGAAGTCGGTTTTTGTATAGCCCGGGTCAACGGCATTGACCTTAAATGCTGTGTCACGTAACTCGTAAGCAAGTGTAACCGTGTACATGTTCAGTGCGGATTTTGAAGTGGAATAAACCGCAAATTTTGCGTGGTGGTAGAACGGCCACTCCGGGTTGCTTTGAAGCGAAAGTGAACCAACGCTTGAACTCACGTTTACAATTCTTGGCGCAGCCGATTTCTGCAGCAGGTCAAAGAAAGCCTGCGTAACTCTTACAACACCGTACACATTGGTTTCAAACACGTTTTTAAAATTGGCGATGCTTGCCTCCAACGCTTTTTGAGGCACCTCGCCACTGATGCCTGCATTGTTGATCAGCACATCCAACACGCCTGTCTTCTGCCCAATTTGTGCCCGTGCTGCCGCTACCGATTGTTCATCGGTTACGTCTAACTGAATGGCGTCAACACTTGTTAAGCCTTCTGCCTTCAGCTGCTCCACTGCTTTTAAACCATTCTCCAGGCTGCGGCTCCCGATGTAAACATAGAAACCCTGTTTTAATAATTGTCTTGCAGCTTCTAACCCAATACTTTTGTTTGCTCCTGTAATTAATACGCTTTTCATTTTTTGTTGTTTTAATTTTTTAGCACGAAAATCAACTGTTCAGTCAGGAAAGCTTTTGCCATTTGGCAAAAACTGTTTACTGTATATTTTTCCTGATTCGGCTGAGTGATGATTGTGTAATCCCTAAATAAGAGGCGATGTATGCAAGCGGAACCCGGTTGACCAGGTTGGGATAAACTTCCAGGAACTTCAGGTAACGTTCCTTCGCATCTTCAGTTACTAAAGGGCTTCTGCGTTCTACTTTTTGAATCAGTGCTTTTGAAATCATGCGGTGCACAATGGCATCCCAACCAATGATGGTACGCAGCAGTTCCTGCCAGTCTTTTTTATGAAAACAAACGAGTTTACAATCGGTTACTGCCTGCACATAAGCCGATGAACTGATCTCATTTTCAAAGCTCTCAATGTCAACAACAAGGTTGTTTTCATCAATGAAATATTTGGTGATCTCTTCGCCCTTGTTGTTGTAGTAGCAAACACGGGTTACACCTTCAATAACAAATCCAACCTGTCGGGAGATCTTGCCTGCTTCTGAAAAATAGGCGTCTTTCCGCAACTCCAATTCAACGGCCTTGCTTGCAACCAGGTCGGTTTGCTGGTTGTTTAACTGGCCAAACTGAAGAACGTAATTGATGAATTCTTTCATGCTTGCAAATTACCAGATGTTGTTTTCAAAGAATTTGCCATTTGGCAAATAATGAGTTGTTTCCTTCTGTTACTTCCAACCGCCGCCCAGCGAACGGTACAATTCAACAATGGCGCCCCACCGTTGCCGTTGAATGGCTACCAGGTTCAATTGCGCTTGCAAACTATTTGCCTGCGCAGTGATCACTTCCAGGTAGTTTGCCATATCGCTTTTGAACAGCATTTGTGCATTTGAAATGGCCGATTGCAAGGTTTGCACCTGGGTGGCCGCAATCGCCTCCTGCTCTCCTGTTTTCTGAACCTGCACCAATGCATTGCTTACCTCTGTTACAGCGTTCAACACCGCTTGCCGAAACTGAATCACTGCCTGCTCCCGTTGCAGCTTTGTTACTTCCAGTTGCGTTTTCAATGCTTTTCGTTGAAAGATGGGCTGTGCGATACTGCCGGCAACAAGCCCAAACAACGAGTTGGGAATATTGAACCAGTTGCTTGCTTTAAACGACTCCAACCCGCCGCCGGCTGTAATGTTTAACGCAGGGTAGATGTTGGCTTGCGCAATGCCGATTTGCGAAGTTGCAATCATTAACGAGAGTTCCGATGAACGCACATCGGGACGACGGCTCACCACGGCTGCAGGCAAACCCGGCGCAATGGAAGATGGGTAGCGGTAATCCGTAAGCGATTTACTGCGTTGCAGTTTGCCGGGCAACTGACCTGTTAATTGCTGCAGGGCATTTTCCTGTAACGCAATGGCCTGCTCAAGCTGCGGTAGTAAAAGCGCCGTTGCCTGCTTTTGCGATTGTGCTTGCTGCACGGCTAACGAATTAGCGATGCCCGCATCTTTTAACAACCTTGTTGCCACTAAAAAACTATCACTCAAAGCAAGATTGCGCTGAGCAATGGTCAGCTGCTGATCAAGCATCAGCAGGTTGAAATAACCTTGCGCAACGTTGGCGATCAACTGTGTTTGCACGGCCTTCACACCTTCATAAGTTTGCAGGTACTGCGCAAGGGCAATTCCTTTTTGCGCTTTAATTTTTCCCCACACGTCAACCTCCCACGACAGGCTTGCCAGCGCATTGTAGTTTTCGATGTAAGAATTACCAACAAAGTTTTTTAAACTCAGCCCGTTCAGGCTGTTGTCGGCAGGCCGGCTGTATTGTCCCGTGACCTGGAGATTTAACATGGGGAGATGCAATGCGTTTGCCTGCGACAGTTGCTGCTGCGAAATTTCAATCCGCTTTGTTGCCACTTGCAGATCGTGGTTGAAGTCAATGCCTTTTTCAATCAGTGCCTGCAGCGTTGCATCGTTGAAGAAAACCTTCCATTCCACATCGGCAATGCTGCTTGTATCGGCAAAGCTCACCGGTGTAAAACTGGCAGGCAACTCCAGTGCGGGCTTTTGGTATTCTTTTGAAATTTTGCACGAGCCAAGGCCAATGGCCAGGACTAAGAGCAGAAGAAAAATAGGATTGATATGCTGTTTCATTTATTTGAATTTGTAATCGGGAAATTATTCGGCGAAGGCCACACCTCTTTTACGAATTGCCTTTGGCGTTGCTAGTTTTTTACGGCTGATTTTATCCTGCAAATGCTGGAAGATGACGTAGAAAACAGGAATGATAAATACGCCAAACAGCACACCGGTTAACATGCCACCTAATGCACCTGTACCAATGGAACGGTTGCCCAAGGCAGAACCGCCATTTGCCCACGTTAACGGCAACAGCCCAACAATAAAAGCAAACGATGTCATGAGAATGGGCCGCAGCCGCAGTTGCGAAGCCTGCAAGGCCGCTGCTACAATGGACAAGCCAGCCCGCCTCCTTTGCACGGCATACTCCACAATGAGGATGGCATTTTTTGCCAGCAGGCCAATCAGCATAATCAGCCCCACTTGCACATAAATGTTGTTGTCGATGCCAAAGAAATTAATGAAAGCAAATACGCCAAGAATGCCCGTTGGTATAGGCAGAATGATAGCCAGCGGCAAAACATAACTTTCAAACTGTGCTGCCAGCAGGAAGTACACAAACACAAGGCTTAAAAGAAAGATCAGGGCCTGCTGCGAACCGGCGCCAATTTCTTCCCTTGTCATGCCCGACCATTCGTATGAGTAGCCGCGGGGAAGATAACCTTCTGCCACTTCTTTGATAGCATTAATGGCATCGCCGGAACTATAACCTGGCTTGGGCATGCCGTTAATGGCTACTGCATTAAAAAGGTTATTGCGGGTTACAATTTCCGGTCCGTACACACGTTTCAACGAAACCACGCCACTTACCGGCACCATGGCACCCTGGCCATTCTTCACATACACATTGTTAAGCGAGGTAGGTTCGGTACGATAGTCAACATCTGCCTGCGCAATCACCCGGTAGTATTTTCCAAAGCGGTTGAAATCAGATACGAAGCTGCTACCGTAATAAATCTGCAGCGTTTGCAAAAGATCATTTACCGAAACACCCAGCTGCTTAGCTTTTGCGTTGTCAATATCCAGCGTGTATTGCGGGTTGCCGGTGTTAAACGTTGTAAACGCATAAGCAATCTCCGGACGCTTCATTAGTTCGCCAATAAAGCCCTGTGCTGTTCCTTCCAGTTTGTTTAAAGCACCACCGGTCCGGTCCTGCAGAATAAATTCAAAACCACTGGTGTTACCAAAGCCCTGCACGGTAGGAAAAACAAAGAGGAAAACACTGGCTTCTTTCACGGCGCTGAGTTTTTGATTCAGCATGGCCATGACTTCCTCAATCTTTTTCACCGGGCCTCTATCGCCGTGATGCTTCATGCGAATGAACCCCACTGCGTAATTGGAACTGTTGGCATTGGCAACAATGTTCAACCCTGTGACTGCACCCAGTCTTTCAATACCCGGTTCGTTCTTCAGCACTGCATTAATCTTGTCCATTGCTTTTTGTGTTCTGTCAAGCGAAGAGCCGGGAGGAAGATTCACACTGTACACAATGAAACCCTGGTCTTCCGTTGGAATAAATCCCGAAGGTGTTTTGTTCATCAGCCAAACGGTTGTCAGCGTGACAACCACCAGTCCTGCCAGGGCAATCCATTTGCGGCGGAGAAGAAACTTCACCGATGTTTTGTATTTCTGCGAAGTGGCCTCAAAGCCGGCATTAAAACCCTGGAAGAATCGCTGTGAAAAAGACTTCTTCTCCGTACCGTTTTGGTGATGGGTATTGCGTAAGAAAAGAGCACACAAGGCAGGGCTCAGCGTCAACGCATTCACCGCAGAAATTAAAATGGCGATGGCCAATGTGAACGCAAACTGTTTGTAAAAAACACCCGCCGGGCCTTCCATAAACCCAACCGGTACAAACACTGCCGCCATAACAAGCGTAATGGAAATGATGGCACCTGAAATTTCATTCATGCTTTCAATGGTTGCCTTCCGTGGTGATAGGCCAGTACGTTCCATTTTAGAATGCACGGCTTCTACCACCACAATGGCATCATCTACCACAATACCAATGGCCAGCACCAGGGCAAACAACGTAAGCAGGTTGATGGTAAAACTAAACAACTGCATAAAGAAGAAAGTACCAATGATGGCAACCGGAACCGCAATGGCCGGTATCAGCGTTGAACGGAAATCCTGCAGGAAAACATACACCACAAGAAACACCAGTATAAAGGCAATGATCAGTGTTTCTTCTACCTGATAGATAGATTCATCGAGGAATTCTTTTGCACTGTACATGTTGAAGTACTGCACACCTTTTGGAAAAGAAGCTTCCGCTTTTTTCATCACCTTATCGGCCTCTTTCAAAATATCATTGGCATTGGAACCAGCTGTTTGAAAGATAGCGATGCCAATCCCCGGCTTGCCTTCAATCATGGTGTTGGCACTGTAAGCAAACGATCCAAATTCTACCCTCGCAACATCTTTCAAAAGAACCACCGAACCATCCGGCTGCGCTTTTAAAATGATGTTTTCGTAGTCTTCATTTTTGGAAAGTTTGCCTTTGTATTTCAACACATATTCAAACGATGCCGTGCTGCTTTGGCCCAAACGCCCCGGTGCGGCTTCCAGGTTCTGTTCTTTAATGGCCGCTAACACTTCCTGCGCCGAAAGATTATAAGCCATCAGCCGGTCGGGCTTTAACCAAATGCGCATGGAGTAATCTCTTGCACCAAACACCGTTGCCTGTCCTACACCGGGCACCCGCTGTAATTCAGGAATGATATTGATCTTGGCGTAGTTCTGCAAAAACGTTTCGTTGTAGGCGGTATCGCTGCTGTAAATCAGCGGCACCATAATCATGCTGTTCTGCTGCTTTTGCGTGGAGATGCCCGCCTGCACCGCTTCCTGCGGCAACTGGCTCACCGCTTTTGATACACGGCTTTGCACATTTACCGCGGCGAGATCCGGATCAGTGCCTACTTTAAAAAACACGTTAATGGCAAGAGTGCCGTCGTTGCTGGAAGTAGAACTCATGTAGGTCATGTTCTCTACGCCGTTGATGGCTTCTTCCAATGGCGTGGCAACCGTTCGGGCTACTACTTCTGCGTTAGCGCCGGGGTAAGTTGCCGTAACCTGGATGGTTGGCGGTGCAATGTCCGGGAACAGCGTAACCGGCAATGTAAAGAGCGATAAAAGGCCGAGCAACGTCAGTATAATGGAGATGACTGTAGACAATACGGGCCTTTGGATAAATGTTTTGAGCATATCCGGATGAATTTGAAATAAAGAATGAGGTGATATGGAGGTGCGCTGGTTACAACGGCGATGATTTTAATAAGCTGTCCATTGATACCGGTTGCGGTTGAATAACGGCACCGTCACGCAACCGGTCGAGGCCTGCGTAAACGATTTTAGTACCGGGCTTAATGCCTTCTTTTACCAGGTAATAATTGCCAGACCGGCCGGATGGCTGAAGCGGAACGCTGGCGACTTTGTTGCTATCGCCAACCACAAAAACAAACACTTTGTCCTGCAGCTCAAAAGTTGCCTCCTGCGGTATCACGAACGATGCTGGGAGTTGCAGCGGCAGCCGTATTCTGCCCGTATTACCGGAACGCAATTGCCCTGTTGGATTTGGAAACGCAGCACGAAAAGAGATAGAGCCCGTGCCATCGGTAAACAGTCCCGAAACAACTTCCACCTTTCCTTTTTGCGCATAGCTGCTACCATCGGCTAGCACCAATTCAACCGGCGGCAGCCGTTTGATTTTTTCCTCTACGGTAGCACCGGCATATTGCTCTTTAAAGCGAAGAAAATCCGTCTCGCTAAGCGAGAAATAAGCATACACGGTTTTTAGTTCGGAAAGCACCGTTAGCGGTTCGGGAGTGCCCATTCCTACTAGGCTCCCGGTCTTCATAGGGATGCGTCCAATGTAGCCATCTGCCGGTGCCGTAATGCGTGTATAACCCAGGTTGATTTCGGCGTTCCGCACCATTGCCTGTGCCTGCGTTACCTGCGCCGCCGCAGCATTGTACGCCGCCTGTGCCGATTTCAGTTGCACATCCGACACAATACTGGCCTCGACGAGTGGTGCAATCTTCGACACATTGATTTGCGCCGTGGCAAGGTTGGCTTTTGCTGCGGCCAGGTTTGCCTTCGCGTTGTTCACCTGTTCGCGGTACAAGCGGTCGTTGATTTTAAAAAGCACCTGCCCCCTGCGTACGGCAGCGCCTTCATCTACGTAAATGCTTTCGATATAGCCCTCTACCTGCGGACGTATTTCAATGTCTTTGCTTCCTTCCAGGGAGGCAGAATATTCCTGGTAAACAGTGCTGGGCATTTGCGTTACCGCCAGTACCGGCAAAGCTTGTGGTGGCGGCACGTTTCCGGTTTCGGAAGCGGACGAAGAACTGCAGGCTGCGAGTATAAGCATGCTAAGGATGGTAAGAACTGCCAATGACAGTAAAAAGGCTGATTTCGGGAAGTACATAAAAGTTGTTTTGAGATGGTTGTCTTAACTAATTCAAATGGTTTTCTTAGGCGGGTAAGCAGTTTTCTAACGATACTAATTTTCCTAACACTGTTAGGTATAAGGGCAAAAAAAAGGGTTACCCCTTCAGGTTCTTGATATAGCCATTAATGGCATCATCCAACACCATTTTGTTCAATTCATCGGATACGTCGGAATTGTTCATCATTTTAATGGATACCAGGCCATGCATCACCGACCAAAGGCTGTGGTATTTCAGGCAGGGATTTACGGCTGCCCCTTCCCTGTTTTCCAGTAGCGAATGAATCGGTTCAAGAAGCTGGTTCCGGAACGCAGCTTTCTCCGGCATGTCCGATACCATTTCGCAGCCGGCCATTCCAAGACTAAACATCAGCTGGTAGTGCTCCTGGTTGCGAAAGGCAAAGTCCCAGTAGGCATCGGCCAGGGCTCTTATCTGGTCTTCGGGATTGGTGCAGGTTTCTTTGGCCTTACAGATTTTGGCTGTGAGGAGCTGAAAGCCTTCTTTCGCAAACTCAAAAAGAATGGCTTCCTTGTTTTTAAAATGGTCGTAAATCACGGGCACGCTGTACTCAATTGCATCAGCAATTTTGCGGATAGAGAGTGACTGCCAGCCTTCGGACTTGACCAGTTTCCAGGCCGTATCCAGAATGGCTGCTTTCACTTCTTCTTTTTGTCGTATCCTTCTTTCTGCGATGCCCATATTAAAAACCTAACGGTGTTAGCAAAGGTAACGGGGTTTAAAATTCACAACCAAATTTTTTTCTAAATAATTGTTTGTCTGCCGGTTGGCTGATTGAAGAGCCAGGTGACAGTACGGATTTCGGCTTTCAGCGAAGAGCTTTCTTTTCAGGAAAAAAGCAAAAAGAAAGAGAGAACAGGTTGTCATTAGCAGCAACTTGTTCTCTCTTTCACGTCTATCTACTCAATTACGTTTTACCATCTGCTCAACTGCTGCGCAAGAAGCAACCGTTCAACGATTTACGTTGCAATGGACTAGTTGAGATTACACCATTTTTATGTTCATCACAGCGCCTTTCTTGCGGCTTTCTTCTGCCATAAAACCCATGATGTGCGACTCGATGGATTCGTCGATTGTTGACGTGAGCATGGTTGGATCGTGGTGCGATACGGCCTGCACAAAATCTCTTACCAGTAACCAGTCGCCGCCGCCATGGCCACTGTTTTTATAGCCTTCTACATCTTCGGCCTTGGGGACCAGCTTTGTTTGTTTGCCGGTTCTGAAATCGGTGATCACCAGTTCCGTCATATCGCCGACCATATCACCCATGGAACCCATGATGCGGGTGCGCCGGCCGTGGTACGACGTAAACGCTTCCATGGAAAAACTGGCTGTTACATTATCAGCAAAGCGAATGCTGGTGATGTAATGATCGGGTTGGTCATTTTCCATGCGGTACACGCAGCGGCCGTAGTTGGTTGTTTTTAATTTCTCCATAATCACATCGGCGTGCTTTGTTTTGTCTTCCGGCAGGTCAAGCACCGATGTGCGTTGTCGCTTCTCGTAGTACTGCTTAATGGCCGAATAAGGACAGTCCCGTTCTACTTTGCAACCATCCGTGCAACGTGCCGTGCTGCCTTCGGGTGCATTCTCCTTGCGAAACCATTTCAGGTCGCCCATGGCAACGATTTGTTTACTTGGTTTGTTGATGACCCATTTGATGATATCAAGATCGTGACAGGATTTTGCCAGGATGATAGGCGTTGTTTCTTTTGAATTATGCCAGTTGCCGCGAACATACGAATGCGCCATGTGTGTATGCTCGATGGGCTCGAAATGCTGCACGCTGATGATATCACCAACGGCACCTTTGCCAATCAGCTCCCTCATTTTTACAAAGTAGGGCGCATAACGCAGCACATGACAAACCGCCACAATGCGTCCCTTCTTTTTCGACAAGGCAAGAATATCGCGGCACTCTTTTTCGGTTGGTGCAATGGGTTTCTCCAGCAATACATCATAACCCATTTCAAGGGCTTTCATGCAGGGTTCGTAGTGCAGCCGATCGGGAGTAGAAATAATAACAGCATCGGCAAACTTCGGCCGCTGGAAAACCTGCTCCCAAGTGGTAAAGCGGTTTTCTTTCGGCACATTGTGCTTGGTGGCATAGCGGTCGTTACGAAACGGGATAGGCTCGGCCACGCCAACGATCTTCATCTCGCCAGGGAAGGCCGCTGCATAGTTTCCATACACCGTACCGCGGTTGCCGGCACCCAGCGTAATAGCTGTAATAGGTTTTGCCATGGGCCGGTGCCTTGGATTGGGCGGTATGCTGTAAGCAAATGCATTGTCCGATATTCGAGCCAGTACATCTGTGGAGATGATGGCGCCGCCCATGCTCAGGCCAATTGACTTCAATAGTTTTCTTCTGTCCATAAAATGAAGTTTACATTCTTTTTCCGGCTGTAATTTCCGGGAAATATTTTTTGTAAAGTGCTTTTGCTTTGCCAATGGGATCTCCTGTTGGTGTTACCGGGTAAAGCTCCCTGGCATTCACCCATTGCCACTCCCAATCTTTTAGCTGCTCCTCTATTTTTTTAAAATCAGGCTCCTTGCCTTTTTCCATGCTGGAAGCAACAAAGGCAAAGAACTGTTCCCAGCGTTTTTTGTAAAAACCGTTCAGTAATCCAGACCATTGCCTGCAGGCATATTCGTGCAGCCGGCTATTTTTATCGCCCCACAGCGTAAGCAGGTTGCGGGCATTTTTTTCATACAGGCTTTTTTCTTCTTCTGTGGTACCCCAGCTCTTGGCGGCTTCCAGCCAATTGCCCAGCAAGAAATCTTTTCGGCTCGCCAGTAAGTCATCAAGCTCTGTTACCAGTTGAATAAAGCGAGTTGTGTTTTGCTGAAAGCCGCTCCTGTTTTTCTTTTTAAAATCATTTGCTACCTGCTGCTGAATATCCAATGCGTAATTGGCCAGCACCTGACGGGTAACATCCACCACGTCAAACTGATATCCGTCGCTTTGGTTTAGTTCATCAGCAGCTGATAATAGCTGGTCCCATGCCTGCACCAGCTGCAATGGATCGTAAGGAAGTTTTGTAGTTGATGTACCACCGGGATTGGGGTTGAAGATAGGCCTTGCCGTGATGATTGATTCGGCGCCGCCATTGGTGGTACTATCAGCATAAACGCTGTGGCGCAAAAGATGCCATGCTTTTTCCGCCGCCGCATTCTTTTTGCTGTACCGGCGAAAAGCGTAACCAGGCAACCAGGTTTCCAGGTCAATGGGTTCTTCCCGCCAAACGTTTTCCATCATCAGTTCGTACATCACCGGGTTTTGTTCGATGGCTTCCATGGTTAGGCCAACACCTAACAACTTACCTGCCGCCGGGTTGTGCAAAGCGGCGGATGGCGCTCTTGCCACGTTGCTCATTAAGCCGGAAAGATTGATGTTGCCACCGAAGTTGTGCAGCATGTTCCATATCCATGGTTTGCCGTAATAGGCATCGGTGCGATTCCAAACCGGGTGCCGTTCGCTCCACAGGTCCAACACTATCATCTTGTCGTTGGGCACAGCGTTGAGCAGCGCTTTTATCTGCGTTGGCTTCCAAAATTTGGCCGCATGGTGAAACAGCCATCCCTGCATAATCCACGTAGCTTTCGGGTCAGCCAAAGCCATTGACTGATAGACCTTTTTGCTTACTTCGCTCAGGTAAGTAGAGTCGTTGGTGGGCGGTTTGTTTTCATTGAAGGTATCGGCTGTGTAAAGATGATCGGTACCGTACGTTTTCATTTCTTCTTCAATAAAACGCTTCCCAATTTCATTGAACAGCGGTTCGGACGGATCAAGGATTGACACTTCCGGAAACCCTACCCAGCTTGTTTTTTTTACGGCAACATCCGGAAATTTTTCTTTGAAAGATGGCGGCACATGGCCTGTGAAAGCCGGCAAAATTGGTGTCATACCAAACGATCTTTCCCGCTCCAGTATTTTCTTTTGCAAGTCCTCGTGTCCCTGCATGAACGACTGTGGCAAGGGTCCGCCCCAGGCATCAAGATTCCCCATCCAAAACCAGTTAAAATAGGCCGGGCCGCTGAAGAAGCCTTCCAATTCTTTATCGGTAAAACCAAAACTTTTGTACACACGGCTCCACACGGAATTTTGTCCGGTAACAGCCAGCGGCATGTTGATGCCGTTTAAGGCCATCCAGTCAATTTCTTTTTGCCAGCGTTCCCAGTTCCACCAACTCATGGTGTAGTTGAACGTACAGTAATTGAGGTAGTACCGGTATTTGTAAGGAGTAGTAATGCGTACTTTCTGCGTAACCACCGGCAGCACAGCCGGCAGGTTCAGGTTGGTGCCGTTCCAGGTAATCTGGCAATGCGCAAAATGCTTCAGGTAATGATGCAAGGAGCTGGCAATGGAAACACCGTTGTTGCCACTGAGCAGTATTTTATTATCATGGCTCTCAATTTCAAATACATCCTTCTCACCCTCTTTTGGTATAAAGCGGATAAGAAATTGATTGGCGTGTTGCGGCAGCACCCGTTTAATAAGATCGTAAACAGCCTGCTCCTTTTTTTGCAACGGCACATCGGCAGCGCTTTGTGCCGTTGTTTGCAAAACAGGAGACATTGCCAGTAAGAATAATAGAGCGAACACGGAAATCTTTCTTCGCATCATAAC
>DATKHJ010000016.1:0-3622 GCA_035510335.1 Flavisolibacter sp.
GGTGAATACACGGGTGCTGATTTACGAACTGCTGGACTTTGTCGACGATGTGGTGGACCATCTTGGCTCACGCCAACGCATTGGTTACATCCACAAAATGCTGGAACGCGGCACAGGAGCCGACCGGCAGCTGGAAGTGTACGAACAAACCAATGATTTAAAGTCTGTGGCGCAATACATTCATTCTCAATTTTTAGATGGCTAAGTTAAAATAGCACTTGCATCGCCACTATTTTTAATGTATCTTGTTTATGGCAATGAACCTGTGACAGAACCTGTTTCCTACCGATTGGCTTCGCACTTCTACAACCTAAACAAGACATGGCCCGCATCTTCAATATCTACTTTACGTACGATGACGTTTTGTACAACGCCATTGTATCGGTGCGTACCACGCCGTTTTTTACGGAGTATGTTTTGGGAAACATGGATACCGAGCTATCTTTTCTTTTACCCGGCAACAAAGTGCTTTCGCAAACACCGGGAGTCTTTTTCTTTCAGAACATTGCAGCACACCACTCACAAGCCTTGATGAACGAAATCATCCGAAGCATTAAAGAACACCTGCTGGCAGGGAACGATGTGACATCAACGCTGTAAGCTTTTCCTGCTATTCACCGGCTTGTGCATCCACCTCTTTTATCCATTTGATTACGCCGGTCATAAACACCTGCTGATCATCCCACATGGCCAGGTGGCTGCCGTTAGGACAATACAAATAACTGCCCTTCTTTACCATCTTGCTTTGCTCTTCCATTGCCTCGGGGTCCATGGTGTCATGCTTTGCACCAACCATTAATGTAGGAACCGTAATTTCTTTCAGCCTGGATTTGATATCCCATTTTGCCAACCGGCCGCCAATGCCGAATTCGGAAGGGCCCTGCATGAGTGTATAAACTGTTTGATTGGCATGCTTGAAACTTCGGTTGACCGGATCAGGTATTTGAGGAAGACGACATAAATGTTGCGCATAGAAGTTGGGCATCAGCAGCTCCATGTAACGGGGATTGGCAAAATCTTTCTTGGCTTCTATGGCCCTGATTTCGGCCAGCACTTTCGGGTCCATTTGTTTGGCCAGCACCTCTTCTGCATAGCGGCCGTACTCCGGTGCGCTGGCCATCATGTTGGCTACAATCAGGCCCTTCATGTTTTGCTGGTATTTCAGCGCATATTCCATACCCAAAATACCGCCCCATGAATTACCAAGAATGTAAAAATTGTTTTTGTCGGCGCCAATTGCATTTCGCACCTGCTCTACTTCCTCTACAAAACGTTCGGTTGCCCACAACGAACTATCAGTTGGCTGATCGGAATAGTAAGAACCCAGTTGATCGTATTCATAAAACTCAAATCCTTCTTTGGGAAAAAAGCTTTCAAAACATTCCATGTACTCATGCGTCATAGCCGGGCCGCCGTGCAGCAATAAGACTTTGATGCGGGGATTGTTGCCAAAACGTTTTGTCCAAACCTTAAACTCGCCAACCGGCGTTTGAACCGGGATCATTTTAATGCCGGCAGAAAGAACGCCGGTGTCTCTATAATCAAAATATTCGTTTACCGTGACCGACGCTTTTTCGTTACGCTCAACTTTCACCTTGCAGGAAACGAAAAACAAGAGGGAACTACAGAGAAGAACGATTCGCATAACCGGTGGTTTAGCCGTAAAAGTTAGGTAAGATTTACGTTACTTTAGCTATCCACATCACACCATGAGAAAATACATCTTCTTCTTTTTTTGTACGATCAGTTTACGAGCCTTTTCACAATCGCACAAAGATTCCATCCGTTTTTTGCAGGACGTTGCAAAACTGTACGACCTGAATTTTACCGAAGCGGAAGCCGACTCTTTGCAGGGAAGTATTCTGCAGGCAAAAAGCATTTACCAGCGTATGCACCGCGAACTGCCAAAGAACGACCTGGCTTTTCCGTTTGCCTTCAATCCAGCGCCGTATGGTTTTTCCGTTCCGGCTAAGCAAGAAAAAATTGTTTGGGATTTGCCGGCGAATGTTTCCGTTCCTTCTGACAAAAAAGACCTTGCTTTTTACACCTTAGCACAACTGGCATCGCTCATCAAAAACAAAAAGATTAGTTCTGTTGAACTTACCACCTTTTTCTTAAACCGGTTAAAGCAATGGGGCGATACGCTGGAATGTGTGATCACCTTAACCGAAGACCTGGCCATGCAACAGGCAAAAGCCGCTGATGCAGAATTAAAGAAAGGCATTTACCGCGGGCCGCTTCATGGCATCCCGTACGGCTTAAAAGATTTGTTTGCCGTGAAAGGTTACAAAACCACCTGGGGTACTACGCCGTACAAAGACCAGGTGATTGATGAAGACAGCTACGTGTACACGCAACTGAAAAAAGCAGGCGCCGTATTGTGTGCCAAGCTTTCGTTGGGTTCTTTGGCTTATGACAACCGCTGGTTTGGCGGCTTCACCCGCAACCCCTGGAACTTGCAGCAAGGCTCCAGTGGTTCATCGGCAGGTAGCGCTGCAGCCGTAGCCGCAGGCTTGTTGCCCTTTGCTATAGGAACAGAAACCCTGGGCTCAATTGTTTCGCCTTCTACACGTTGCGGCGTTACCGGTTTGCGGCCAACATTTGGAACAGTTAGCCGCAGCGGCGGCATGGTACTTTGCTGGAGTTTAGACAAAGCAGGACCCATGAGCCGCAGTGCCGAAGACAACGCCATGATTTACCATTACCTGCATGGCACCGATGGCAAAGATTATGGTTCTGTCAACCATGCCTTTAATTACAACGCAAAACGCGATGTAAAAAAGCTGCGCATTGCTTACGCAGAAAACTATTTCCGTCGCCTGCCGAAAGACGCGATGGAATGGAGCGTACTGGAAACATTCAAAAGCATGGGCGTGGATGTAAAGCCTGTTACATTCCCCGATTCGGCCGTGTACCCGTTCAACATTGTTTCGCTGGTACTGAACGCAGAATCTGCTGCGGCGTTTGACGAACTCACAAGAACAGACAGGGATAGTTTGATTGAACGGCAGGACAAAGGCTTCTGGCCAAACAGCTTTCGTGCGGCACGGTATATTCCGGCAGTGGAATACATTAATGCCAACCGTTACCGCAGCCGGCTTTGCCAGCAGGTGCAGGATTTCATGAAAGACTACGATGTGATCATCACGCCAACGTTTGCCGGCAACCAATTATCCATCACCAACCTTACCGGCAACCCTGTTGTTTGTATGCCGATGGGATTTAATCAAAGGGGGTTTCCGCAAAGCGTTACTTTCATTGGTAATTTGTACGATGAAGCGTCGATACTGGAAGCGGCAAAAGCTTATCAAACCAAAACGGAACATCATAAAAAACACCCGGAAAAATTTAACCGCTGATTGATTGGATTTTAAAGAATTAATTGGATTAATATGAAATATCATCTCGCCTGGCTGGCAGCAGCTATTCTTTTGTTTTCCTGTTCGCAAAAATCAACCGTTGACCTGTTGGTGTACAACGCAAAAATTTACACCGTTGATTCTTCTTTCTCCATTGCTGAAGCGATGGCGGTGAAAGAGGGAAAAATCCTGGAAACAGGAACGACAGCAGCTCTCAAAGAAAAATACTCGAGCGAGAATGTGATTGATGCGGAAGGTAAAGC
>DATKHJ010000017.1:0-11298 GCA_035510335.1 Flavisolibacter sp.
AAAACAGCCGACACTTCACGGCTGCGTACGTTTTACACGGCGCTGTATCACACCATGATTGCGCCATCTATTTTCAACGATCACAACGGCGATTACCGCGGTACAGATACAGCCTGTACCGCGGTAATCGCCGTTGTGATCGTTGAAAATAGATGGCGCAATCATGGTGTGATACAGCGCCGTGTAAAACGTACGCAGCCGTGAAGTGTCGGCTGTTTTTATTTTGATGCGACCCAGTTCTTCGTTCCAGGTCTTGTTTGCGTTTTCTTTGATGGCGTCAAAATTCCAGTGCGGAATTTCAGCTGCAATGTTAGCTGCTGCATTTTCAATGCTCACCGGCGAGATCCCAACTTTTAATTGAATGGGCTCATTGGCTGTTGTTGTAAAAGAAGCAACGCCTCTTATCTTTTTTCCTGTTTTCGTTGTTGTTGTATTGGCAACGGTGCTGTCGTACACCGTAAAATTTTTCATGGGTTTGGAAAAGACGGCCGTAAAAAAAATGCGCTGGTCTTTTGCCCATCCTTTCGAAAAACGATAACCGGAAATAGTGGTGTCGTTCACCTGTTGAATAAAGGTTTGCACAGGACTATCCCAACCGATGCCTGTCTCCAGGTCAAGAATAATTTTCGCTTCTTCCGATGCAGGAAAGGTATAGCGATGAAAGCCTACCCTTTCCGTCGTTGTTAATTCTACTTTGATGTTGTAGCGCTTCAGGCGAACGGCATAATAACCGGGTTTTGCTGTTTCCTCATCGTGTGAGAAGAGCGAATAATAGCCGGACTGCTGATCGCCAATCTTTCCTCTCGCCATGGTTACATTTCCTGTCACCGGCATTACGGTAATATCACCAAGATCGCCAATGCCTGTGCCGCTTAAATGCGTATGGGAAAAACCAAGAATGGTAGAATCAGAATAATGGTAACCGGAACACCAGTCCCACCCTTCCGACATGTTGGTAGGCCCTAATTGCACCGCACCAAAAGGAAGATTTGCACCCAGGAAAACATGTCCGTGAAAGCCGGTGCCAATAAACGGATCGACAAACTGTGTTAATTCAGCTTCACTTGCCATTTCCTTTACACCCGGCTGCGTACAAGCGGAAACAGCTACGCAAGCACAGAATACGAAGGACAACTTTTTTACAAGACGAATCATCTCCCGCATAAACACTATTTAATACCTGCTTTGATGGCAATGGTGGTTTGTAGTTTTACATCATCCGCATTGCTGCCAAGCTGGATGGTGTAGTTACCGGGATAAAGCATCCAGCCTCGTTTTTTCAAATCCCATTTTTGCAATTCCTGTACGGGGATTTTCAATTGAACGATTTGCTCTCCGCCTTTTGCTACCATAACCCTTTTGAATGCTTTGAGTTCTTTCAACGGCATGCGTTCGCCGGCAGGATATTTTACATACGCCTGCAGCACTTCGTCGCCATCCATCTTGCCGGTGTTTTTTACGCTTACAGAAAACGTCAACGTGTCTTTCAGCGAGGTTACTTTTCCCGGCTGTTGATTCCATGCATAATCAAAGGTTGTGTACGACAGCCCGAAACCAAACGGGTATTGCGGTTTGCCATTGTAGTAGCGATACGTTCGCCCCTGCATGCTGTAGCTGCTGTAAGACGGAAGATCGTTGAAGGAATTGTAAAACGTTACCGGCAGACGGCCAGCGGGTGATACATCGCCAAATAAGATATCGGCCAGCGCAGTGCCGCCCTGCTCGCCGGGATACCAGGCGAGAATCACTGCATCAGCATACGGCGCAATGGCAGAAACATCAACGGCGCTTCCGGCCGTGATCACGGCAATGATTGGTTTCTTGTTTCCTTTGCGCAACGCTTTGAGGTAAGCAATGTGTGCTGCTGGCAAATTCAAATGATGCTTATCACCCTTGCCATCGGCAAGAAACGCATCACCTTCTTCACCTTCGTAAACAGGTGTTAACCCAATCACCGCAACGGTAATATCGGCATTGCCAGCCGCCCATGTGCCGCCAAAGCGAACCGTGTCGGTGTAATCACTTCCCTGGTCGTATTCCACTCGTGTACCGGCATTTACGGCTGCCGTAATGCCTTCTACAAAATTCACGGCCTTGCTGCTAACGCCGTGATAATTGCCAAGCAGCGCATCATGCGAAGCTGCGTTTGCGCCAACCACCATGATCGCCGGATATTTCTTTTTATCGAGTGGCAGGATGTTGTTTTCGTTCTTTAACAAGACCATTGACTGCTGTGCCATTTTGCGGGCAAGGGATTGGTGATAGGCGTTGGCTACGCTGTCTTCTCCATAGGTTGCAAACGGATTCATGGATGCAGGATTGTAAAAACCCAATTTGAATTGTGTGCGAAGAATGCCGACTAGTGCACTGTCAACGTCCTTCTCAGCAATTAACTTTTGTTCAATGGCTTCCATCACATCATCCTGCAGCAGGTTGCTGCAATCGAGGTTTACGCCTGCTTTAATGGCGGCAGCAGCGGTTTGCACGCTGTTTGGAATCACCTTGTGCCGCAGCCATACATCTTCCAGTGCCCAGCAATCGGTTACCACATGCCCTTTAAAACCCCATTCGTTCCGCAGAATCGTTCGAAGCAGCGTATTGCCCGTACAGCAAGGCTCGTCGTTTACACGGTTGTAAGCACACATGATGGACTCCACCCCGGCATCGGATAATTTTTTGAATGCATAGAGATAGGTTTCCCGCAGATCTTTTTCGTCGACAATAGCATTGAAGGTGTGACGACCTTCTTCGGGTCCGCTGTGTACGGCAAAATGTTTGGCACCAGCCGATGCTTTTAAATAGGTGGGATGAGATCCCTGCAAGCCATTGACAAAGGCTGTTCCCATGGCAGCAGTGAGAAAAGGATCTTCGCCATACGTTTCCTGTCCCCTTCCCCAACGCGGATCACGAAAGATGTTGATGTTGGGCGACCAGAACGTAAGTCCCATGTATTGCAGGTGGCGACCTTGCTGCGTTGAAAGATTATATTTTGCTCTTGCCTCAGTTGAAATCACATTGGCCACTTCCTGCATCAGGCCATCGTTAAAGCTGGCGGCCATGGCAATGGCCTGCGGGAAAACGGTTGCCTTGCCTGCTCTTGCCACACCGTGCAAGGCTTCGTTCCACCAGTTGTAGGCTGGAATACCAAGACGGGGAATGGCTTTGCTGTTGTAACCTAACAGCGAAATCTTTTCATCGAGTTTCAGCCTGCTTAATAAATCCGCGACCCGCTGCTCGGTTGTTTTTGATGGATCGCGGAAGGGGAAAGCTTCCTGCGCATTGCTGGTGAAAAAGGTAAAAAGGAAGAAGGCGAAACTGAATGCCCAGCGCCTTTTTGCTATTGTAACATGAAATATTTTGATCATAGTTGAATGATGTATTTTTTCAATCTTTCGGAACGTAAAACAATCATTTTTTTGGTTCGGCTTCCTTTACGAGAACGCCAAGTTCGGCAATGGTAAGTTTCTCTCCGCTAATCAGGCTTAGCGCCGAAAACTTAATGTATCTCGCTTGCCCCGGCGTTTCAAATGAAATGGTTTGCTCTAATGGGTTAGCTGAAATGTTCGCAAATTCTCCCTCGGTAATCTTCTTCCAATTGCTGCCATCTGAGCTCACAGAAAAAAGGTATTTTTCAACAATCCCGTCTTTTCGTTTGTCCTGACGTGGCAGGTAAGTAAAGCCGGTCAACGTGTAATTTTTTCCGAGATCGATGACAACATCTTTTGCCGCATTCTTGTCTGCTGTCGTAGGCTCATAAATGCTCCGCGAATTTTCATCCATCAACGCTTTTGCCTGGTCAGCATTCGCTTCACTCCGTACCTTCCAGTTTCGTTTTGCCAGGCCAAATGTTTTTGCAGAAACGGCGCTTGAAAGATCTTTTTCTTCAAAGCTTTTCGCCTTGATTGTTCCACCCTTTTCTACTAAAAACGGCTGGCTATAACGCGGTGATGACTGCGTGGGCTCTGTGCCATCAGTTGTGTAACGGATAGCTTGCACCGGTGCTATTGTTTGCAGTTGCACAAGACCTTCGCGGTTGCGGTTGATGACTGGTGCTGTTAAGTGAGGCGGCTCTTTAAATAGGCCAAAATCACTCAGGGCCGGACAAGCATCGGCACCGGTAACCCGAAGGCGCAGCTTTTGCGCGGTGATGTTTTGCGGCAAGCGCATTAACCGGTTGGCACCGATGCTTGTTGCCGTTGCAACCTCTTTCCACGCATTGTTTTGCCATGCATCTACCGCAATCGAAGTAATGCGTTGGCCCAGTTTGATATTTTCCCGCAGGCGAATAACATTGAACGTAGTTGGATTTTTCAATTCAATCGTCAGCTCAGGTTTCAACACATCATCGTCGGTTGTCCAATAGCTGTAACGGTCATTATCAAGTAAAAAAGAAGGACCGAACATTTTGGAGTTCCTGCCGCGAACATTGCTGGCAACAACCTTCGCACCTTTTGCAAGGTTGTCTCTGAAAATATTCTTCACCAACTCACCAAATTCTTTCAGGGATTTTACATCAGCCGGATGCATGCGTCCGGTTTTATCTGGCGCAAGGCCGAGATCGAAATTAGCGCCCCTGCCAACGCTTTTGTAATAAAGATCAAGCAAGGTGTAAGACGATTTTACCTGGTCGTCCTGCGACGCATGGTAAAACCATCCCGGCCGCAGTGGCACATCACATTCCGCAGGCATCCAGTATTTGCCGTTTCTCGTTCCTTCCGGCGACAGCCAGTATTTCACATAGCCATTTGCCGGTTTCTTGCCTTCATCGGGTGCTTCGGGAGTAAAAGTTGCCCAGCTGGTTTCGCCTGCAAAGCCTTCTTCATTTCCCACCCAACGCACATCGGGACCAATATCGCCAAAGATCACAGCAGAAGGCTGCATTTTTCTTGTAATGGAAAATGTTTCTTCCCAACCGTAATATGTTGTGCGGTCAATATTGCGTTTTTCGTTTGCTCCGCCGTAGTAACCATCACCGCCATTTGCACCATCGTGCCAGGAAATAAAAAGCGGACCGTAATTGCTGTATAATTCTTTCAACTGTTCACGATAAATGGCGACGTACTCCGGGCTGCCGTAAACAGGGCTGTTGCGATCCCACGGCGAACAATACACACCGAGCTTCATGCCTAACTTCTGACAAGCCAGTTGAAACTCTTTCAGCATATCGCCTTTGCCGCCCTTCCACGGGCTTTTGGTAATGTTGTGCGTTGTTGTTTTTGTAGGCCAGAGGCAAAGTCCGTCGTGGTGTTTTGCTACTACGATCACGCCTTTCAATCCACCTGCTTTTGCAGCGCTTACAATCTGCTCGGCACTGAAAGCAGAAGGATTCAGCAGTGCCGGGTCTTCATCACCAAAACCCCATTCTTTGTCGGTGTACGTATCCACACCGTAGTGGATGAGCCCATACATTTCCATTTCGTGCCATTTTAATTGCGCGGCAGAGGGCAATGCGCCATAGGGTTTTGGCGGCGCCTGGCAAAAAGCAGCAGCAGATAGCAGGAAAGAAAAACAAAACAGGATTGGTTTCATGCGCTTAATGTTTTAACCAGCCGGCGGGAATGTCTTTTGGTTCGGAACCATTCAGGCTGTATTTGAGCCTTAAGGTAAAGCCTCCGCCGCCTTCAATAAAATCCAATGCAAAAGGGTGCGAACCTTTTTGAAGTGCCACCTGCCCGTTGCGTTCTCTTGGCGGGTGCATGCCATCGTTGTTTACGACTTCCCTGCCGGCAATGCGAAGAAAAGAAGCATCGTCGCTGGTGAGGTAAAACGTGTAAATGCCTTGCTGCGGAACATCAATATACCCCCTGAATTGCAAAGCAAACGTTTCTGCTTTGGCTTCAGCAGGAACAGAAACGGTTGATACAGTAAACTTACCATCGGGGCTTCCCGAAATAAGGCTTGTGCTGTCGAAAGAACGTTTGTACCAAATGGCTTCCAATCCTTTTTTGGGTGCAACCAAGTTGTGTGCTTTTGCCCAGCTTTGTTTTTTGAAATGAACATCCTGCACATCGCCACGCCTGCCGCCTTTTGTAAACGCGGCAAGTCGCACCTGCGCTGACTGGCGAATGGGCAATGGTCCTTTTAATTCGGCTGATGCGCTTGTTGGTGCTGAACCATCCAATGTGTAGCGAATAATCAACTCATCGAAAGGCTTTTTTACCGATAGAACAGTGGCTTCGGTAAAAGCGTATTCGTTCAATAGTTCAAGGTCTGGCAAACGGTAACTCACATCCAGGTAATCAAGCCGCTCGTAATGAGTATTTAGCCGTTGCAGGTAAGATGAATAATTCTTTTTGCCGCTCCATAAATTTTCTGCCAATGCTGTTAACCGTGGCATGTAGAGATAGTCAGCACGTTGCTCTGTGGGAATGTATTCCGTCCACAAATTGCCTTGCCCGCCAACAATTCTTTTTGCTTCGGTTGGTGTAAGCTCTTTCGGAATCATTTCATAGTTGTAAACAGCCGGCAATGAATTTTTATCGGGTTGGTCGCTAAAGTACATGGGATTGCCTGGCGTCATGATAACGTTGTTGCCACTCTTTGCCGCTTCAACAGGCGCATGCGGCACCCAGGTGCGCCAGTACATAATGGTTGCCGTTTTCGTTACGCCGCCTTCTAAAATCTCATCCCAGCCAATCAGTTTTTTTCCGTTGGCGTTAAAAAAACTTTCCATTTGCCGAATGAACCAAGCCTGCAGTTCAGCCGAATTTTTCATGCCTTCTTTTTGCATCAGCGCTTTGCAGGCATCCGATTTTTCCCAGTAGGTTCGGTCCACTTCATCACCGCCGATATGAATGTATTTCGAAGGAAAAATGTCCATGATCTCCGTGAAAATATCTTTGGCAAACTGGATGGTACTGGGATTGCACGGGCAAATAGGCGTAGAGAAAAACTGGCCAAAGCGGCTTGTGCTGTCGCAACTGAGATAGTTGTAAGAATTGATGGCAGCCATCATGTGTCCCGGCATGTCAATTTCAGGAATGATTTCAATATGTCGTGCTACCGCATAGGCAACGAGTTCTTTCAATTGCACCTGCGTGTAAAATCCACCGTAAAGTTGTTTTCCGTCTTTCGAAACAATGTGTTTTGGATCGATGATAAAGTCGGGATTTTCTTTTGCCCGTTCCATGCAAACCGAATCCTGGTTGTTGAAGCTGCGCCACGCTCCTTCTTCTGTAAGCTTCGGGTATTTTTTTATTTCTACCCGCCAGCCCTGGTCATCGGTAAGGTGAAAATGAAATTTATTCAGCTTGTACAAAGCCATCAGGTCAATCAACTTCTTTACATAATCAAGCGAAAAAAAATGCCGTGATACATCAAGGTGAATACCGCGCCAGCCAAAAGAAGGTGCATCGTCAATTTCAACGGCCGGCAATACCAGTTTCGCTCCCTGCGCTTTTCCCTCAACAGATGGCGGCAGCAATTGCCGGATGGTTTGAACGGCCCTGAACATGCCTACCGGCGAGCCTGCCGCTACTACTGTTTCTTTTGCTGTAATTGAAATGCGGTAGCCTTCGGCGGCAGTAATTGTTTTGTCATGTTTCAGGCTGATCTGGTTGGGTGAAGCCTTTGTTGTTTGCGATAATGGTTGTCCAAAACTGTTTTGAAACAATTCAGCAAGCAAAGCCGCTTCGTTGCCAAATGGCGAACCGTTTGCAACGTGGATGGTTGTGTTAGGTGTAACAGTAAAAGAAGCTTTGCCGGTAGTGATACTGGTTGGCTGCGGAATGAGCGCAGGTGTTTGCTGTGCTTTTACCGATACAAAGCCTGCCAGGAAAAATAAAAAGATGTAAAACTGATGGAAACTGTTTCGTGCATTTTTCATTCGATTCGGTTATGGTTGTAGCTGCCGGAAAAACATTCTGAAGCAACGCCAAGTTAAACAGGCATCGCTTTCAAATAGAGATCATTTTCGCCGCAGGCAAATAAAGTTTTGCCAGGAGCATGACCAACCCGGCAAAACAAAAATTATCAGGGCACTCGTTGCTGGCTTTTCATGGGTACAGGATTGTTGTTCTGCTCTGCTTTATGGTTTGTTGTACGAAAAAAATTTTGTAAAGCTGAAAACGGCCTTTATTCTTTTACAGCTTCAGTTCATTCAGCACTTTGATCTCCAACTTTTCGTTCAGCTTTTTGTTATTGACTATTGGCAAAACAACCAGTATGGCATCGCTCCTGCTGGTAGCCGGCATGGTATAGGTAAACGTTACAATGCCTTTTTGTTTCGGCTTTAGCTTACCGGGATTGGTAAACTGCAGCCCGTGTTTGCCGCCCTGTACTTCAAAAGCAAGCGTCATTTCTTTGTCGGTTGCATTAGCGTAATGCAGTTGCATTTGTTTTGTTTCACCGGGCTTCACATAACCAAAGGCCATCACTTTTAATCGCAAATACAGTCCGCTGCCAAAGCTGTAAGGATAATCGTCTTCAATGGGGCGTTCAGCCGGCACAATAGAACCTTCTACCCAAATGCGGTTATAGCTTTTTCCATTATTACTGTACACCACAATTTCTTTGGAGAAAAAGCCTTCCCTGTAACCGGGATCAAAAGTTACCGTCACTTTCCCTGTGCCACCGGGTTTCACTGCTTCATTTGAATGCGCTTTGCCAATGCAGCCGCAAGCACTGTAAATATCGTTGATGACAACCGGTGTTTTACCTGTGTTACGAAAGACAAATGTGTGCGACACTTTGCCCTTCTTTTCCTGGATGGTTCCAAAGTTGAAAACCCGTTCATCAAACCTGATTGTTTCAGAAGGTGCTTGTGCCCTTGCTGCCGTTAAGCAGCATGCATGCAGGGCAAGTAAAACAACAGCTTTCTTCATCAAGTGGACAGAAAACATACAACAATTGATTACAAACGTTTGCTCTTAATTAGCATAAACATCCAACTCCGACACCCGCAGATTCTGCGTATTGGTTGATGTTGAATACGACAGTCGTAAGCGGATGTATTTTGCCGGAATGGCTTTGTAAAACAGGATGTAATTATAACTCGATGCATACGTCAGGTTTGCCCGCAGGGGTGTTCCGATATGATCGTAGTTAATGCCATCTTCGCTCAGGTACACTTCTACCTGTGTTGGAATAAGCGTTGCAGAATTGGTCGTGTACAACCTGATGCCGGTAACATTGCGGGTTGTCTGCATGTTTACATCAACCTGCCCCACTCCTCCCGGAGGTGCGGTCCAACGGGTGAATGTTGTTGTTGAGCCGTCAAAGATGTTCCCGGTTGTGGTAGGTGCCGGCGAAAAGGCAACGGTCCATGCTGTTCTTGGCGTAATCAAGGTACCAAGTGCATCTGCTGCTACCGCCTGGTATTTTATTCTTCGCAACTCGGTGTTCAATACAACGTAAGTAACCCTTGTTGATGGCGTGCTGGTAACCGAACCAACACCGGGTTTAGAAACCGTTGTTAGTTTAATTGGTGCCATGTAGGCTTTTTCTGTTAAGGTATTCAGCAAAGCTGTATTTGCGGGAATGGAAAAGGAATCGGCCGAAACGGTAGCACCTTTACGAATTTGCGCCGACAAACTTACCGGGTTGAGAACACCTGACGGAAATGCCACGTATTCCGTATTGTTGGCTGCGTTGTATTGAGCAATCAGGGAATTATCCAATTCCGCACTGATCACCACATCATCGCTAACGGGTTTGTTGGCAAACACCGGGAATTTAATTACCGAAGGCATGGTGGTAGAAAGATTGACTAGTCCACTCCCGGCAGGATTCGGATGGTTAATGGCGGTGAAACCAACGGCATTAACAGGAAGATTGCCGAGGCTTTCGTTGTTGATAAAAAACTTTACTTCCGGGTCTCCGGTGATGTCGAATTTCTCGTCTTTTTTGCAAGCCGAGAACAGCACGGCCGCACCCAGGCAAGCAATGAAATATTTTGACGTAAACATAGTTTCAGTTTTGAAGTGAAGAGCAATTATTGGCTGCATTTATTCAGTGCATCGCTGGTCCAGGTAACAAACTGCGACTTATCGGCCAACGTCAGGTTGTCGTTTCCTCTATCGTTCGGATCCCAATAAACCTTCGACCAGTCCATGTCATACTTCGCCCCTTCTTTTGAAGAATTGCGGAAGATGTGACCCGAGCCTTCGTTGAGCTTCCAGTAAGCAAGCAGACCATCGGCGTTGGGATCGGCACCACAAAGATTGAGTTTGATTTCACTGGCGGTAAGTGCACGGCTCCAAACGCGGCATTCTGCAATACGTCCGTTGAAATATTGTCTTGTATCGTAACCGCCCCACACCTGGCCAAACTGCATGCGGGAGAAGTCAAGCACCATTGAACCCGAAACTTCTGCAGCCTTGTTCCCATCCACATACATCACGCATTTGTTGCCATCGTAGGACAGTGAAATGGTGTACCACTGGTTGGCGTTGAAATTATACGCAAACGCACTTCCCAAAGCACCAATCAACTGCAGCGAATTGTTCGGGTTCCCGAGTTCGCCATAACGCAGGCCGATGGTTGTTTGCTCCCACTGGTTGGTCCAGAACGCAAGCGTTTGAATGGGCTGCGGGTTTGAGTTGCCATCGCCGCCGCGAAACGCATACACAAGGTTTTTGATTTCCAAGGTGAAGTTGGCAAGTTTGGCAGGGCTTTGCGGGTTGAAAAGGAAGGCCCCGTTAAAACGGCCTCTCGTGCCCGGTGCGCCGGTTGTTGGTCCATCCGAATTATTCATTGACACCGCGTTGAAATTGATGATGCGGGCAATGCGCAAAAGAATCGTTCTTGACGATTCCAACACCGTTACACCGCCACCACTCACCTGCCGGATGGTTAGGGGAATCAGGTACGAACGTCCATCTACCAACGGTGATGTTGAAATAACCTTTACCGACACCGGTGTTGATGACGTAGAACCAGCCTCGATGACTGTTTGCAGGTTGGTAATATCAATAGCCGCTTCGGGAACAACAAAATAGGTTGTTTTGTTTTCTGCATTGTATCGCTCCACTGCCCCCGGGTCAAATTCAAACCGCACCTGTATGTCTTCTGAAGCTTTGTGCGTGGCTGTTGCCGTAACGGTGTATTCAGCAGGCGTGTTCTCTACCGCGAACTTCACCACTGGTGATACCTCTGTACCCGTTGCCAGAATAACCGGGTCGCCGAATTCTGCTTTTTTGCAGCTGAGGATGAAAAGGGAGATCAGGGTGATTCCCAAAACTATTTTTCCTTTCATTTTAGTCGATTAATCAGTTAATAAATTACCGGGCTGCCGGGTTAACGATTTGTATGGCACGGCGAATATTGTAATACGGAATGCCGGTACCGGAGTAATAATCC
>DATKHJ010000018.1:0-2007 GCA_035510335.1 Flavisolibacter sp.
ACATTTGCCGATGTAGCCGGGCTGGACGAAGCAAAAGTGGAAGTAATGGAGATTGTTGACTTTCTCCGCAATCCAAAAAAATACACATCGCTGGGTGGTAAAATTCCAAAAGGTGCCTTGTTGGTAGGTCCTCCCGGTACCGGTAAAACCCTGTTGGCAAAAGCCATGGCCGGTGAGGCACAAGTGCCTTTCTTCAGCCTCAGCGGTTCCGACTTTGTGGAAATGTTTGTGGGTGTAGGTGCCAGTCGTGTTCGCGACCTGTTTAAGCAGGCCCGTGAAAAAGCACCGTGTGTCATTTTCATCGATGAGATTGATGCTATTGGCCGTGCCCGTGGTAAGAACATGATGATGAGCAACGACGAAAGAGAAAGTACATTGAACCAGTTGCTCGTTGAAATTGATGGTTTTGGAACTGATACCGGTATCATCGTTCTGGCCGCTACCAACCGTCCGGATGTATTGGATACAGCCTTGTTGCGTCCCGGTCGTTTCGATAGACAAATCTCTATCGACAAACCCGATGTGAAAGGCCGCGAAGCCATCTTTAAAGTACACCTGAAACCAATCAAGGTCTCGGAGAAAGTGGATATTCATAAATTGGCTGAACAAACACCTGGCTTTGCCGGTGCTGATATTGCCAACGTGTGTAACGAAGCTGCCCTGATTGCCGCCCGTAAAGGAAAGGGTGCGGTTGACATGAGCGACTTCCAGGATGCTGTTGACCGTGTAATTGGTGGCTTAGAGAAAAAGAACAAGATTATTTCTCCCGAAGAGAAAAAGATCATTGCTTACCACGAGGCCGGTCACGCTATTTGCGGATGGTTTTTAGAACATGCTTACCCGCTGCTAAAAGTGACCATCGTTCCAAGAGGAACCGCAGCCCTTGGGTATGCGCAGTATACACCGAAAGAACAGTATCTCTACAACACCGACCAATTGCACGACCAGATTTGCATGACGCTTGGCGGACGGGCAGCAGAAGAAATCTTCTTTGGAAAAATTTCAACCGGTGCACAGAACGACCTGCAGCAGATTACCCGCATTGCTACCGCCATGGTAACCGTGTATGGTATGAGCGATAAAGTAGGAAACATCAGCTACTACGATCCGCAATCGGAAAACCAGTTCAGCAAGCCTTATTCAGACGAAACGGCCAAGATTATTGACGAAGAGGTACGCCGCCTGATTGATGAAGCTTACACAAGAACAAAGGGCCTGTTAACGGAAAGAAGGGGCGAAGTGGAGAAACTGGCTGAGGAACTGCTGGAAAAAGAAGTGCTCTTCCAGAGCGATGTGGAAGCCTTGATCGGCCCTCGTCCATACGAAGAGAAAAAACCATTGAGCGTGGAAGATGATCATCACCACGACGGTGGCATCAGCGAAGGTGTTCCGCCTTACGATCCGAACATTACAAACCAGGCGCCGGCCGCCCAATAAAATGCGTAAAGGGCACGCCATTGGCGTGTCCTTTTTATAACGGCGTGCTTTTCCCAAACAAAACGCATGAGTACAGCAAAAAACAACATTTTAAAGAAAATACGCATGGCGTTGGCAAAACCAACGCCATTGCCTTTCCCTGAAGCAGAAGGTGCAGAAAATCCCGTGCAGCCGCAACAGGATGATCTTGTAGTGACATTTGCCGAGCAGTTTACAGCCCTGCAGGGCAAGTTTATTTTTTGTGTGGATGAACAGGAGTTTGTAACCGCTTTTGAAAAACTCCGTTACCAAAACCAGTGGACCAAAATTTATTGCGAGGAAGAAAAGCTTCGCCGCACCATTCAGCCAAATGCTTTGCACAACGATATTGTTACCTGCGAGGCATCGGTTACAAGTTGCGAGTCGCTGGTGGCCAGAACAGGAAGCATTATTCTGAGTGCATCGCACCAGGGCCGCATTCCCAGTGTGTATGCGCCGGTGCATGTTTGCGTGGCTTACACATTGCAGTTGGTGTACGATATCAAAGACGGGCTGGATGCCGTGACAAACAAATACCAGCAATCACTTCCC
>DATKHJ010000019.1:0-4768 GCA_035510335.1 Flavisolibacter sp.
CATTGATGTCAACTCCGAGTGCAGCAGCGAATTTGTTGGCGCCACTTATTGCCGCGACGATACAGCCGTAACGGTAGTGGCACCCTACGGCTACCAGCAATACACCTGGTGGAACAGCAATTTTTCGCAGCAGATTGGCCAGTCGCAAACCATCCGGTTCGATCCGCCGCCAGCTGCCGGAACAACCATTGCGGTGGTGGTATCGCCATTCAATGGATATGGTTGTCCCGATACGTTATATGCCCGCTTGGTTGATACCTTAACCATCCTGGCAAGGGCAGGCCCCGATCTGCCGTATTGCGGCACCACGCCGGTTATGCTTGGCGTCATTCCCAAACCTGGCCTGGTGTATAGCTGGAGTCCTGGCAATGGGTTGAGTGATCCAAGTAAATCCAACCCGTTGTGCAGTCCGGATGTAACCACCAATTATGTACTTACGGTTCGCAACAGCGGGGGAGGCTGTTTAAGCCGGGACACGGTTTTGGTGACTTCCTCGGTTCTTGACAGTGAACTGGAACTGATTGGGAAGGCTGCCTTTTGCATTGGGACAAATGATAGCGCCGTTTTACAAGTAAAGCCTGTCAGCCAGATTCAATGGTATATTGATGGCTTTCCTATTTCGGGTGCTACAGGTCCGCGGTACAGGGTTACACAATCGGGTTCATATTCGGCAAAGCTGCTGAACGATTTTGGTTGTTCGCTGGAAACAAAAAAGCAACCGGTCCTGATTGACAAGCCGCAGCTGGGTATTCGGTATCCCGATGAATATGCGGTGGTCAATGAGCCTTATAGGTTAGGGGCAAGAACGTTTGGTGACCCGTTGTGGGCTCCGGTTACGTCGCTGGATAATCCGCGAAGCTCCACTCCGGTTTTTGTAGGGGCTGCAGATATTCTATACACCATTCAATTGCTGACCGAAACAGGTTGCATAACGGTAGATACTTTGCAGGTGAAAGCAGCAAAAAGAGCGGATATTTTTGTGCCCACCGGGTTTACGCCAAACAGCGATGGACGCAACGATGTGCTGCGGCCGGTAACTATGGGAATTAAAGAACTCAAATACTTTAAAGTATTTAACCGCTGGGGACAATTGCTTTTTGAAACCCGCAACCAGAACCAGGGTTGGGATGGACGTATACAGGGCAACCAGGTTGCAACTGGTGTGGTGGTGTGGGTGGCCGAAGGCATTGGCGCCGATGGCCGTCAATACACCCGCAAAGGAACAACGGTGCTGATACGATAAATACAATGGTCAGTATTCCGTTGCTATGATAGTTTACCTTGTTGATTTATCTCCAACAATAAGTTTGCTTCTTTTCTATTGACATAGAGTATAAGTGTTGAAACAACAACTTCGGTTTTAGATTCATTGTACATTTAGTGCAACAACAGCCGCCTATGTACAAGTTTTCTCTTCTCGTTGCGATCGTCGTTGCTGCTTTTTCTGTTTCAAATAAAAGTGTTGAAACGACAGAAACAATTCAGCCTGCTGCACCGATTATCCCTATTAAAACCGGTGCCGATCAAACCGAAAAATACCTGCCCTTGCTGAAGGGAAAACGCATTGGCATCCTGGGGAATCAGACGTCCATCATTGGCAAAACACACCTTGTTGATTCACTCAAATCGCTTGGCGTTACCATTGTAAAAGTGTTTGGTCCCGAGCACGGCTTTCGCGGCAACGCCAGCGCCGGTGTAAAAGTGAAAGATGAAATTGACGCGGCTACCGGCATTCCCATTGTCTCGTTGTATGGGCCAAAACGCAAGCCCTCTAAAGAAGACATGGCCAACATTGACCTGATGATTTACGATGCGCAGGATGTAGGTTGCCGCTTTTACACCAACATTAATGTGTTGGCTGAAATCATGGAAGCCTGTGCGGAAAACAACAAACAACTGCTCATTCTCGACAGGCCCAATCCAAACGCCTATTTTATTGACGGCCCGGTACTAGACATGAAGCTGAAATCAGGCATTGGTAAATTTCCTATTCCTATTGCACATGGTCTTACCATTGGCGAGTTTGCGCAAATGCTAAATGGCGAAGGCTGGCTGACCAAAGGGGTAAAATGCAAGCTCACCATCATTCCGGTTGCCAATTACAACCACGATATGCCGTACGAGTTACCGGTAAAGCCATCGCCCAACCTCAATACGCAACAGTCTATTTTGCTCTACCCGTCAACCTGCATTTTTGAAGGCACGGCGCTGAACCATGGCCGCGGCACTTATTTCCCGTTCACCGTTTTGGGTGCGCCTTCGCTGAAAGGAAAATACAGTTTCTCTTTTGTGCCGGTGGGCATTCCGGGTATGTCGGAAACGCCGCTATACATGAATGAAACCTGCTATGGTCTTGATCTTCGCAACTATGATGTGGCTATTTTGCGCAAAGAGAAACGCATCAACCTGCAATGGATAAAAGAGTTGTACAAAGCGTTTCCTGACAAAGAAAAATTCTTCGATTTCAAGCAAAGCAAAGAGATGGGCAACATTGATTTCCGCACCGGCGATTCGCGGTTGCGCCAGCAGATTATTGATGATGTGCCTGACGAAGAAATTCGCAAAAGCTGGGAACCGGCCCTGAGCAATTACAAAGAGATGCGGAAGAAATACCTGCTTTATCCCTGAGCGGCCAGTTGTTTTTTCATGCACACGCTTTCCGCCAGTCCAACATAGGGGCCATAGTTTGGAATAATGTTATAGCCAGACTTTTGATACAGCGTTTTGGCGGTTGTGAAATGAATACTTGTTTCCAAAACGGCTTGTTTAAAACCTTCTTCCAAAGCCCATTTTTCCAACTCGCCCAACACCTGTTTTGATAAGCCTTTGCCGCGGTAGGGTTTCTGAACAAACATGCGTTTGATTTCAACCGTATCGGCAGCAACTTTTTTAAAGCAGCCACAGGCTACCGCTTCATCCCGCTGGTAAACCAATACGGCTGTTTTTATATCCGGCACTTTGTTGTGTTGATCGTAGGTTGCCTGGTCTTCTTTTAATTCATTCCAAAGCTCGTGATCGAGGTGAAAAACCAGTTGTTGAAAATCACTGTCGGCAGTGGTGGTACGTTTCAGGTGGTAGCTTGTGTCCATCGTTCAAAAATAAATCGCCGTATCTTTCATTTGTTGTACTTCAGAAAAAGCACTACGATTTCGCTGTTGGTTGCAACCGGTATAGCTGCGTTTGTGTTTGTTGTTGTTCTTCTTCCGCTGCTATCGGTGCCTGCTGAACTTTGCAGCCCGGTAACAACAGCCGGTACAAAATAATCTTTCAGCAGAATGGCATCGGCACCTTTCTGTTGTGCCTTTTTCATGGCTTTGCTTTGTATTTTTTCGGGATTGGTGAGATGCTGATTCCTGATATAGCCTTTGCCAACAATTTCGTACGGTTTTTTAATGGCCGATTCATCAACAAACACTTCTACGCTGGAAGTAGGATTGTTGCTTGCCCCTACATACCGGAGGCTCGAACCGCAGGAAGTGATGATTGCAAAAAGCGGAAAATACAGGTAAAGTTTTCGCATACGTTAGCTTTTTAATTGCAGTCAAATTAGGAACTCATGTTTTAAGATGCCGTTAAACTACACGAGTGAAATGACTGCAACCGATTGAGACAACGGGCGTCTTTCTTACCTGTTTTTCACGAAAGGAATTTTTACGCTTCGCCCATCATCAAACCTTCAATGCTGTGCGCCTGCAGAATGGGTTCCAGTGCATTTACCAAGCGGCAGGTAAGGTGCGATTTGAGGCTTTGCGGAAGTGTTTCGTAAAACTGTTTCGTGACCTGCAGATCGTGTCGCTCTGCGTTGATGGCGCCGGGAGCATCTACACCTAAAACAAGCGCAGGTCTTGCTTTGTTAGAATGATTGGCTGTGCCGCGGTGAATGGTTAGTGCCGACCGTGCCGACACATCGCCCATTTGCGGATATTTTCGCTGGGCTCTTTCTTCGTAACGGGGATAGAAATGCTTTGGTGGAAACATGCCGTGTTCAAACCCTTCGGGTAAATCCCATTGTGTGCCCGGTGCTATTTCAAAAGGCCCCATGTTCTCCTCTACATCTACCGTGGTTAGATTAAACGCCAGTGAGTTTAACCGCCTTCCGTAAATGGTATCCGGCGGTGCCGGAAAATCGCGGTGCCACGGCTGGTCCACCGCACCCGGGTTGGGAACATCAAACCCGATTTCAACAATTTTATAGTCAGGGCCAAGCACGGCTTCGCAAACAGCTACAATCCACGGATGCGTGGCCAGTTCTACAAAACCCCGGATGTCTTCCGGGTGAATTTCTACGTAATGACGTTTAGGCCCGCGGCCGACAGCGCCACCGGGACGTTGCAGTGCTTCTTCGTATGCTTTTAAAACATTCTGGTGCAGTTGCGCCACCCACTCCCGGCTGAAGGCTCCTTTCAAACCAATCAATCCATCGCCATATAGTCCGCCCATAATTTGCGCCATGTCGTAGCTCGACTGCTGCGTTGTCAATCCCGCTTTTGTTTCTTCCGCTGACTTCATGCAAATTGTTTCCCGTTTGTCCGCAACGATAGTGCCATGTCACCAAACAATCTACCTGCACACAGCTTTTCACCTTACTAACTTATACACGACTTTAATGTTGCAACGGGTTGTGTAGCAATTTTTATTTGGAAATAAGAGAACAGGAAGTTTACCTTTATGTGACAACGCAAAAGCATCTTCTGCTTACCCTACCAAACACCAACTACCTCCGGCCGCTTCTCGTTTTTCTACCCTTATTGAAGATGCATTTTCAGGC
>DATKHJ010000020.1:0-2510 GCA_035510335.1 Flavisolibacter sp.
ACTATTTTCAGAAAGAACTGAACATACCGGTTTATTTCAGTCCAAAAGTTTTCCAGATCAACCATCGTTCATTTTACATTGGCCATGGCGATGGACTGGGCCCCGGCGACCACGGCTACAAAATGCTGAAAAAGATTTTTCGTTCGCCGCTTTGCCAGTGGCTTTTTGGGCTGGTGCCGCCTGTAATTGGTATGGGACTGGCAGATTACTTCAGCGGTAAAAGCCGCGGCGAAACCCATCACCCTGAAGAAAAATTTTTAGGCGAGGACAAAGAATGGCTGCTGATTTACAGCAGGGAAATGTTGCGAAAAGAGCCGCACAATTTTTTTGTGTTCGGGCATAGACACTTGCCCATTGATTATCGTCTATCTACAGAAAGCCGTTACATTAATTTAGGCGAGTGGATGAATTACCAGACCTATGCAGTGTTTGACGGAACATACATGTCAGTTCATTCGTTCACCGGGAAGGATAGTAAAATTGTAAGAAAAGATTGAAACAGATTTTTACCATACTCTTTGTTGTCATCAGTTTAGTAAACCAGGCGCAGGTGACCGATTCGGCCTTTGCGCTGGTGAAAACATACAACGGCGAGATTGCTGCTGCAGCCTTGGACAAACTCGATAATCTCTACATCATTTCTTCTACAGGGCAGGTAAAAAAGTTTGGCGCCAAAGGCGACTCAGTTGGCGTGTTCAACGGAATTCGCAACTACGGCAAATTATCCAGCATCGATGTGAGCAATCCTTTGAAGCCCTTGCTGTTTTACAAGGATTTTTCTACAGTGGTAGTGTTGGATCGTTTCTTAGCCAACAGGGCTTCAATTAACCTGCGGCAGTATAATGTTCTGCAGCCTACTGCTATTGGCCTTTCTTACGACAACAACATTTGGGTGTTTGACCAGTTTGATTACAAACTGAAAAAAGTAGATGAATCCGGAAACCTCCTGTTGCAAACGGATGACTTCCGCCAGCTCTTCGGGCAAAGTTTTGCACCGCAAAAAATCATCAACGACAATGGCCTGGTTTACCTGGCCGATTCTGCTTCCGGCATTTTTGTATTTGATAACTACGGCACGTACAAACGAAAGATCTTACTCAAAAACTGGAGCACCATTGATGTGTGGAATGGCATGGTGGTGAGAGTTAGCAACAATGCCATCCTGGTTTATAATCCAACCAACTTCACAGAGCGCAGTCTAAACTTTCCTGCTTCCTTTACGCCTTATCTACATGCCTTCACCAATACCAACAAGCTGGTTACTTTCTCGCCAGATTCGTTGCGCATTTACCTGTTTGGTGCTCAGCAGAAGTGATTTGTTTCAAGCCAAAATGCTACGCCGGTTTTTTAGCGTTTGGCAAAAGTGCAGGAGTGCATTTCTTGGGTACTAAATAAAACGCCTAGAAAAACTGAGTAAAATCACTAAAAAAAAGAAGGCTTGGTTGCATTATTTACGATGGCAGCTCGTAAGTTTGCATCGCAAATTCGTAAAAATACTGTGCACCGTAGCAGCTTTTACGGATAAAATAAAACCCAATGAAAACGTACATCGCACTTTTACTGGCAGTATGCTGCCTCTCTTTCTCTGCACAAGCAAAAGTTTTTACCGTTAGCAACAACAACACTTCTCCCACCAAATACACCACTATCATGTCTGCCGTGGCCGAAGCCAGCGCCGGCGATACCATCTATGTTTTGGGTTCTCCAAACGTGTATGATGCCGTAACGCTTGCAAAGAAGCTGATCTTCTTTGGTCCGGGCATGAACCCCGATAAAGCAGAAGATGCCATCCCAGCCATCGTACCAAAATTTTCGATCAACAATGCGGCAGCATCGGGCAGCGAAATCAACGGCCTTGTTATTCAAACCGGCATTTTTGTTACCGCCAGCGTGAGTGATTTAATTATTACCCGCAACCGCATTGACGGCCCTATCAGCAACAACGTAAATGCTGTTTACACCTTCAGTAACTGGCTGGTGAGCAATAACTACATCAAAGGCTACCTGTTGGCCGGCAACGCTTCTTCTTATCCTCTTTCCGTAACCAAAATGTTATTTGAAAACAACGTTGTGAACTATGCCGGTATGGTTATGGCAAATGTTACCGGGAGCGGTGTGGTATTGTTGAAGAACAACGTGTTTATTACAACTACGGGAAATGCATTTTCTGTCTGCAAGAACCTGATGGTGGAAAACAACATTTTTCTGAATTATGGAGCATTGGCGCTGCCCGATGACTGCCAGGCTAAAAACAACCTGGCCTACCGTGCCGGTACAGTGTTGCCTACTACCTTCTTTCCCGTGAACAATGCATTAACAAGAGACAACATCCTGAACAAAGATCCGGAATTCACCTCCCTCGATCTGGCAGCCGTAACCCATACTTCCGACTTCTCGCTGAAGCCAACTTCTCTTGCGAAAAAGCCTGATGCTGACTGGAAAGAAATGGGTGTATTTGGCGGAAACCCGGCGGCTAACTGGGCTTATGCCAACATGCCCCGCCTGCCTTA
>DATKHJ010000021.1:0-9258 GCA_035510335.1 Flavisolibacter sp.
TTTTTAGAAGTTTTGTTCAATTCGCAATGGGCTGATATTTCGGCACCAGCGATTTCATCACAAACCAGCCAATCAGGTAGGCCACAGCGCAGATGGAAAAGATGATAAAGTAACCCGCTTCTTTGCCCTGGAAACCGGCAAACTGCATTTGTGTTTCGCCGGCATGCGTAAACAACATTCCCGAACCTTTGTTAATAAAAAACGAACCAATACCGCCAGCCATACCGCCAATACCCGTAACGGTGGCAATCGCCTTTTTCGGAAACATATCGCCAACAGTAGAGAAGATGTTTGCCGACCACGACTGGTGCGCCGCACCGGCAATACCGATAATGATAACCGGCAGCCAAAAGCTGATTTGTCCCAGCGGTTGCGCCAGCAATGCCAGCAAAGGGAAGAAAGCAAAAATCAGCATCGCTTTCATTCTACCCTCGTAGGGGTTCATTCCTTTTTTATCTACGAAGTAAGAAGGCAGCCAGCCGCCAATGATAGACAACAGCGTAATAGCGTACAATACGGTCAACGGTAAAACGCTTTCGGTCGCCGTCATTTTGTAAATGTCTTTCATGTAGGCCGGCGTCCAGAAAAGGAAAAACCACCAAACGCCATCGGTCATGAATTTGCCAAACGCAAAGGCCCAGGTTTGTTTGTACTTAAAACAATCAACAAACGACATTTTTTTCTCTGTTGAAATAACTGGTTCCGACACCGTGTTGTGCATCACAATGTCCTGCTGAATATATTCCAGTTCGGCCTTGTTTACTTTCGGATGCGCCTCGGGTTTGTTGTACATGAAAATCCAGAATCCCATCCAGATAAAACCCAGTGCACCAATGAGGATAAACGCCATTTCCCATCCCCATGCATCGGCAATAAAAGGAATTGACAGCGGTGCTGCCATGGCGCCAACTGTAGCACCGGCATTAAAAATACTGGTGGCCAATGCACGGTCTTTCTTCGGAAAATATTCGGCCGTTGCTTTAATGGCGGCCGGGAAGTTGCCTGCCTCACCAAAAGCCAGCACAAAACGGGCAAAGATGAAGAGTGCCACGCTTGTGGACGTAACTAAGGCAACATCGCCAACGGTACTCAGCGATTCTCTTGCTCCTTCAAAACCAACAAACCAATCACCATTGATGATGCCCGCTGTTGCAATGCCGCAGTAGGCATGAATACAGGCACCAACACTCCAGATACCAATGGCCCACAGAAAACCTTTTTTCGTATCCATCCAATCAACAAAACGTCCGGCCAGTAACATGGAGCCGGCGTAAAAAAGCGAAAACCATCCGGCAATGTCGCCGTAGTGGCTATCGGTCCAGTGAAACTCAGGCACCAGGTGATCTTTCCACGTTAGGGAAAGCACCTGCCTGTCCAGGTAGTTGATGGTTGTTGAAAAGAAAAGCAAACTGCAAATCGTCCAGCGGTATTTGCTGATCTTTTGGCCGATATTGTTTGAAGTTGGAGTGATTGGTTTCGTTTCTACCATGAATATTTTCGTTTATATAGTTTGCAATCTTTTTGAACCAGAAGCTAGTGCTACTAGCTGGCTTTCGTTGCGTCGCACTCTTGTACGGCTGGTAATTCTATTGAGCATTTTGTGCAGCCGTTTTTGCTATTTGTAACGCCGCCTCGGTTGCTGCTTTTAAGCCAGCGTAATCTTTGTTGGCTAGCGCTTCTTTTGTAATTAGCTTACTTCCCAAACCAACGCCAACCACACCTGATTTAAACCAGGCTTTTAAATTTTCTTCCTCGGCTTCCACGCCGCCCGTTACCACGTAACGCAGGCCCGGAAAAATATCTTTAATCGCATTGATATAGGATGGTCCCAGTAGATTACCCGGAAAAATCTTGACGATTTCTGCTCCAGCATTTTCAGCGGTTGCAATTTCTGTCGGCGTCATGCAGCCCGGAATCCACAACAGCTTTTCGTTTAGCACTACCTCTCCTACTTCTTCGTTTGTAGAAGGACAAACAATAAAGTCGGCACCAGCCTCAATGAATTTTTTCGCCTGCTTTTTGCTTTTAATAGTGCCAATGCCAAGTTGCAGTCCAGGCATTTCTTTGTCAACCGTTTTGCGCAGCACGGCGAAATTTCCCAGCGCAGCTTCGCCGCGGTTGGTGTACTCCAAAATGCGAACGCCGCCTTCGTACAAAGCCCTTAAAATTTCCACGCTTGTTTCTGCACTGTCGTGGTAATACAGCGGGAGAACTTTTTGTTCGAGCAATGCTTTTTCTGCCTGTTCTTTTTTACGCATAATGTAAAATGACCTTGCGGATGTCTTCTACCGATGCAGTTGATGCATCCCCTTTGATGAATAATTTATTAAATGCTGCCGCCGCGGCAAAATCAATGATCTCCTGCGGCTGCTGGTTGTGATAGTTTCCGTAAATCAGTCCTGCCATAAATGTATCGCCGCTGCCTACGCGGTCGATAACAGTTTTTGTTTCGTGCTTTGCCGAAACAGATAACTGGTCTTGCGTGTACAGCGTAGCATAATAATGCAAGCCTTCTGGCTTGTCGAAACGAAACGTGTTGGCTACCTGTTTGCACTTGGGAAAACGCTTCCTGATTTCTTCTGATGATTTTTGCGATTGTGCCAGGTACGCTTCTTTTTCATCCGGCATAGTTTCTTCTACTGGAATACCCAGCATTTTTTCTTCGGCCCACACATTGCCCATCACCACATCGCACAGTTCTACCATCCCAGGCATCACTTCGTGCGGCTGCTTGCCATACTGCCAAAGCTTTGCACGGTAGTTTAAATCAACCGAAACAGTAATGCCTTTTTTTGACGCGGCTTCTGCGCCTTCTTTGCAAACAGCGGCAACGTTTTCGTTCAATGCCGGGCTAATGGCACTGAAATTAAACCAGCTTACCCCGTCTAAAATCGCGTCCCAATCCAACTGCCCTGGCCTTAATTCCCAGAATGAAGAATAGGCACGGTCATAGATAACGCCGGCGTTTTTTAAATCGGCGCCTTGCGGCAAATAATAGGTGCCAATGCGTGCCCCGCTGTAGTGAATGCGGCTTGTATCAATCCCCTTGGCCTGAACGGCAGCAACAAGCTCTTTAGACAGGTAGTGATCGGGCAGTGCCGTGCAATAACTAATGGGGACGTCCCAGTTAGCCAGGGCGGTTGCAGCGTTTAGTTCGGCGCCGCCAATAAAAACCGGCATGCTATTCTGGTTGATCCAGACACCTTCCAGTTGCGGCGACAGGCGCATCAACAATTCGCCAAAGCAAAGGACTCTACTCATGCCGATTGAAGTTGTGGTTGCGGAACGTCTTTCCAGTTGAAATAATTGGTTGCGTTGTGGTAACAAATATCCTGGATGATTTTTCCCGTCCAGGCAATGTCATTTGGCATTTCACCATTTTCTATTTCTTCTCCAAACAAGTTGCACACAATGCGGCGGAAATATTCGTGACGTGGGAAAGAAAGAAAGCTCCTGGAATCCGTAAGCATACCCACAAAACGGCTTAATAATCCCATGTTGGAAAGGGCATTTATCTGTTTCGTCATGCCGTCTTTTTGATCGAGAAACCACCAGCCACTACCCCACTGCACTTTACCGGCAACCGAACCATCATTGAAATTGCCAATCATGGTTGCCATCAGTTCATTGTCGGCCGGATTGAGATTGTATAAAATTGTTTTTGCCAGTTGGTTGTTAGTATCAAGACGATCCAAAAATTTGGCAATGGCTTTACCCTGCGAAAAATCGCCGATGGAATCCCAGCCAGTATCTGCACCCAGCTTGCCCATCATACGGGAGTTGTTGTTGCGCAAAGCACCAAGATGGTATTGCTGCACCCAGCCTTTCTCCCAATCCCACACGGCAAACACCTGCAGCATGGCCGATTTGAATTTTCGGTTCTCTTCTTTCGTCAGCTCTTTGCCCGAACGGATTTTATTGAACGCCGCTTCTATTTCGGCATCGGTGTAGTCTTCTGCGTAGATCTGCTCCAGTCCATGGTCGGAAACAGAACAATCCATCGTTGCAAAAAAATCATGGCGTGATTTCAGTGCATCAAGATAATCTGCATAAGACGCGATGCTTGTGTTGGCAGCAGCTTCCAGCTTGGAAAGATAGTCGTTGAACGATGTTGCATTATCTACGTTCATGGCTTTGTCGGGACGATAAGCCGGTAGAATACGCACCTCAAATTCATCGTCTTTTATTTTCTGGTGATGCTCCAACGAATCAATCGGGTCGTCCGTTGTGCACACCACTTTTACGTTCATCTTGCGCAGGATGTTGCGAACGGAATACTCCGGCGTTTGCAACTTGGCAGAACACTCGTTGTAAATGCGTTCAGCAGAGTCGCCGTTCAAAATTTCATGCACATCAAAATAGCGCTGCAGTTCCAGGTGCGTCCAGTGGTAAAGTGGGTTGCGCAAGGTGTAAGGAACCGTCTCCGCCCATTTTTGAAATTTTTCAAAATCAGGTTTGTTGCCGGTGCAATAGCTTTCGTGCACACCGTTGGTGCGCATGGCCCGCCACTTGTAATGATCGCCATAAAGCCAGATCTGCGTCAGGTTTTCAAACTGCTTGTCCTCCGCAATTTGGTCAGGCGGAAGATGACAGTGATAGTCGATGATCGGCATTTGTTTGGCAAACTCGTGGTAGAGTTGCTGCGCCGTTTTTGTATTCAGTAAAAAGTTTTCGTCGAGAAATTTTTTCATAATTAGTTCTGTCTTTGAAAGCGGGAACGCGGATGAAGATGATCGTTTTAATGAATCGTCTTCGTTCACCTTATAAACTTACACCTCTTTTCCATGGAATAAAATCATCCTGGTTGAGCAACACCGCCTTGGGAGTTACCTCACCACTGGCCGCTTGAATGCAGTATTCAAGTATTTCTTCACCCATTTGCTCAATTGTTTTTTCTCCTTCAATGATGGGACCTGTATCAATGTCAATAATGTCCTGCATACGGGCAGCTAACCTTGAATTAGTAGCCACTTTAATGGTTGGACAAACCGGGTTGCCGGTTGGTGTACCCAGGCCTGTTGTAAACAAAATGAGGGTTGCACCAGATGCCGCTTTTCCCGTTGTTGCTTCTACATCATTTCCCGGGGTGCAAACAAGACTCAAGCCCGGCTTTGTCGCCGGTTCCGTATAATCCAGTACATCAACCACAGGTGAAGTCCCACCTTTCTTGGCTGCGCCTGCACTTTTAATGGCGTCGGTAATTAAACCGTCTTTTATATTTCCCGGCGACGGGTTCATGTGAAAACCCGAGCCAACTCTTGTTACAATTTCCTCGTAGCTTCTCATCAGGTGCATAAACTTGCGGGCAATGGGCTCTTCTACCGAACGGTCAACAAGTTCCTGCTCTACGCCGCACAATTCAGGAAATTCAGCCAGCAATACTTTTCCTCCCAGTGCCACCAGCAAATCGGAGCAATAGCCGACAGCGGGATTGGCGGAGATGCCACTAAAGCCGTCGCTGCCGCCGCATTTTACACCAAGAGTTAGTTTATCTAATGTAGCCGGAACTCTTTGCAGTTTATTGATTTCAACCAGCCCTTCAAATGTTTTGCGAATGGCTTCTGCCACCAACACTTCTTCATTGCCCACCTGCTGCTGTTCAAAAATGTAAAGCGGTTTGTTGAAAGAAGGATTGCGGGCTTGCAGGTCGCGTTTAAAATCTTCTACCTGAAGGTTCTGGCAACCCAGGCTTAAAACAGTAATGCCACCAACGTTCGGATGATCGGCGTACGAAGCAAGCAATTTGCTAAGGATGGCCGCATCTTGCCGAATGCCGCCGCAGCCGCCCTGGTGGTTCAGGAACTTGATGCCGTCAACATTTTTAAACACACGGTTCTGCTGCGGATTGCTTGGTGCAAAATCGATGGTTTCAAAGGAAGTGCCGGTTTTAAATGCTTCAGCAAGTTGGTGTGCATAGCCCTTGTACTTTGCTGTTACGCCGTAGCCAAGCTCGTTGTGCAAGGCTTCTTTGATCACATCAAGATTGCGGTTTTCACAAAAAACAGTAGGAATGAACAACCAGTAATTTGCCGTACCCACTCTTCCATCGCTGCGATGGTAACCATTAAAGGTCCTGTTTTTAAATTTGGAAACATCCGGTGCGTTCCATTGGTAGTTTACACCACGGTAATCATATCCTTCTGCCGCATGTTTTACATTGGTAGTGGTCATTAAACCACCGGATGGAATGGCCATTTGCGCCTTGCCAACCAATACGCCATACATGATGACTTCGTCACCGGCGTTCATGTCTTTTTCAAAAAATTTATGCTTGGCAGCAATATCCTCTGCCAGTGTATAGGTAGCGTTGTTGAAGGTGATTGTTTCGCCTTTTGCCAAATCCTGCAAGGCCACAATTACATTATCGGAAGGATGAACTTTTAACACACGTTGCTTCATGCTGCAATTACTTTTTTACTCAGAGCGGCTTCAATTGTTTCTTTTACGCCGATGTTGTGCAAACTATTTAAATTCTCTGTAACGGCTTCAGAAAAACCTGGCAAGGCCGTTAAATCTGTTCCCCACAAGATGGTATCGGCCAGCACTTCTGTTACCAGTTGCTGCGTTGGCAAACCAGTCCAGCGTTTGGAGAAGATCTCGGCAACTTCGTCTTGTATTGCGTAAGAGGCGCCATTCAGTTCACCATAATATTTGCCATCCCTGGCTGTTGCCGATTTCATGAAATGAATATAGGCGGCAAATCCAAGGGCAAATAATTCAGGTGCTGTTTCCGCCGCTTCGTAATGTTTAAGAAGAACCGGCACGCATCGCATTTTTATTTTAGAACTATAGTTCAGCGTAATGTTGATCCAGTGGTGCTGGATGTGCGGGTTGCGAAAACGATCCAACACTTTTTCGCCGAATTCATGCGCTACGGGTAGCGAAACGGTGTACGGAATATTCGGTGCAATTTCATTTTGCATAACACCGGCAATAAAGCTGGAAACCGTTTCATCGTCCATGGCCGTTTTTACGGTTTCGCAACCGGCAAGAAAAGCCAGTCCACAGCTTAACGTATGCGTTCCGTTCAGCATGCGAAGCTTTAACTCGCGGTAAATATCAATGTTAGGTTCAATCACCACACCTTCATCTGCCTGTGCAAACGAGAGCACCGATTGAATGTATTCATCACCTTCAATAGCCCACAGGCGATACACTTCCGATACCGTGAGCAGGCCATCGGTATATCCCAGTTCTTTTTCCAGCGAAGCTTTTATTTCCGCATCCGGCTTGCCCGGCACAATGCGGTCAACAAGTGAGTTGCAGAAATGGTTGCAGCGCTCCAGCCATTCAATAAATTCATCTTCCAGGCTGTTCAGGTGCGCCAGTTCCAGTACAATGGATTGCAGCTTGGTTCCGTTTTCGGGAATTAACTCCGTTGGCACAATCACCATCCCGCTGTGCTCACTCCCGCCAAAGGCTTTGAAGCGTTCGTATAAAAATGCCAGCAATTTACCGGGGAACGATTTTGGCGGATGATGACGGATGTCTTCGTGCACCAGTTGAATACCAACTTCTGTTGTATTGGAAACAATAAGTTGCATGGCCTGGTTGTGTGCACAATCCAGTATTTCGCTCCATTGTTCTGTTGCCGTTAATACGCGGCTGATGGATGAATTGATAATATTCTCTTCAATCTTTTGCCCGTTTTGCAAACCCCGCACACACAAGGTGTACAATCCATCCTGCTTGTCGAAAGCCGTGGTATCGCCTTGCGAAGTTGATTTAACAACAACAATCCGCCCGTTGAAAATGCCCTGGCGGTTTGCTTTGTCAATAAAATAATCAGGCAGGCCGCGAAGCAGCACACCCGTTCCGAATTGCAATACTTTCTCCGGTAATTCAAACACCTCATCTTGCGGAACCACCACGGTTTCCGGGTTAACGTTTCGCAAGGAATAACGAGACAAAATCATATAAATCGTTTGTTGTTTATGGTTGATACTTTCTTACAATTTTTCTTACTTCATCTTTCTAATTACCAATTCCAAATCCCTAATACGCTTCTATTTTGCTGCCTGTTTCTTCTGTCCCTCTTCTTCCGGATTCCATTTGTCCTTGAACACCCATGCGGCCGTTATGTCTTTTGCGGTTGGCGAACCCGGTGCTGTTGCCAGGTTGTCTTTGTGCCAGTTAAAATCGCCGCCGTTGCGATGACTATTGGCATAGTAAACCCTTCTGCCCCACTCAATGGTGTTGGCTGTTGGAACCTGGTAAATATCTGTGTCGGACATGTTTTCCGAGAACGTACAATCAATTAAATAAAACTGCGCATCGCGGTGATAGCGGCCCAGTTTAAATCCTTTGAAACCATCGAAACGGCAATTCTTCAACACCGTTTTGTAATCTGCATTGGTAGAGCCATCGTGCCAAATGGCAGCCGTGCCGGTGTTGGCGTAGAAGGTGCAGTTTTCGGCGTAAGCCCAACCGCGTGGACAATAAAAGTCAACGCCTCCCTCCATAATGCAATCTTTAAAATAAAACATGCCATCAACCAAATTCCATGGGCTCACTGTATCGCCGGCCCAGGCACTGAAGCGGCAGTTCATGGCTTTCAGCCGCGTCGCGTTCATACTACGCAGGGCCATCTGGTGGCCGTTCATTGTAATCACCTTCTTGCCGGTTGAATCGCTTGCACAGGTTACGGTCCGTGGCTCTTTTTGCGTGAAGCCGTAGTCGTTAACAACACTCAGGTTTTTCAATGTAATGTCATCCCCGTCGATGTTCAGTGTAGCAACACCCCAGTCGCTGGCATTATCGCACCGCCATTCGTCGCGGGCAATGCTTTGAATGATCTTTGTGCTTTCGCGGTCTTCTCCCTCTAAAATGATTTTGTGTTTGGTGATGAAAATCTTTTCGAGATAGCGGCCGGGTTTAACGCGAATGGTTCGTTGTGTTGCAGCGGTGTCGGGCAGAGCATCAATGGCCGACTGGATAGTGGTATAGTCGCCTTTGCCATCTTGCGAAACAACCAGGAATGTTTTGGCTGTAACAGCACCCACTCTCTTCTGCCATTCGGGATACGTTTTTGCCAGCAGCTTTTCAGGCCATGTACCGTACCAGGCGTAGCCATTGCGGCGTTCGGCTTCAATCTCGGCAACATTGCTTTTTTTAACGCCATCGCGGCCGGTGAAAAAAGGCTTGTCGGTTTCTATATCGTAAAAGCGAGCCCAGATGGTTGAAAAATCATCTTTCACCACCACATGATCTTTCGCTTTTGGCTGCGTATTGTCATCTACCCAAACATATTTATAGCCC
>DATKHJ010000022.1:0-3474 GCA_035510335.1 Flavisolibacter sp.
GCACTACACCAACGCATTGAAGAAAAGCACCTGGTGAAATAGCAATGAATTAACCAATCGGGAAAATAGCATGACAAATTCCGCTTCACCTGAAAATACATCAGCTATCGAAATAACTTCGGAAGTGTTGAAGTTGGCAACCATCGTCTGGAATTATCACCAGATGCACCACCAGTTGCAAAAAGCAGACTGCATTTTTGAATTGGGAAGTCATGATACCAGAGTGGCTGAACGCGGCGCTGAACTTTACCTTCAGCGATGGGCGCCGCTGTTGATTTTCTCGGGCGGACTGGGACGACTAACAAAAGGTGAATGGACAGAAACCGAAGCCGCCTTATTTGCCCGCATTGCTATTGAGAAAGGCGTTCCGCCGGAAGCAATCCTGGTAGAAGACCAATCAACCAATACCGGAGAAAATATTCTTTTCACCCGTAAATTACTGGAAGAAAAACAGCTGTTTCCAAAGCGATTTATTCTTGTGCAAAAGCCCTACATGGAGCGAAGAACCTTTGCGACGTTTCAAAAGCAATGGCCGGGAAACGAAGTCATTGTTACGTCGCCGCAAATTTCTTTTGCCGATTATGCCACCCCGGAAACGCCAATGGAAAAAGTGATTCAAATTATGGTTGGCGACCTGCAGCGGATAAAGCTTTATGCAGAAAAAGGGTTTCAAACAGAGCAACACATTCCGGCTGATGTTTGGCAGGCGTTTGAACAACTTGTTGCGCTGGGCTTCAACAAACAATTGGTGAAAGACACCAATAGCTGACGACTTTCATCTAACTTCCACACCTCACTATCTTCTCGCTGTTGATTCCTTCATTTTAGGTTGCAATACTTTTTCTTCCTGCGTGAATTTAGCCAGCATCCCACGATACATCTTGCTTTCTTCTACCCTGCCTGCTTTTTCCGCTGCAGTAGCAGCGCCTGTTAAACCGTTCAGGCGGTTCGGATGTTTTTTCAAATTCTGTTTGTAAGCAATCAATGCTTCTCCTGGTTTGCCCGCTTCCATACAGAGGTCGCCTAAAAGTTCTCTTGCCGGTAAAATTTCTGCCGGCGTTACCGGGTGCTTCTCAGTTCTGTCTTCAAGGTCGGCCGCTGTTTTCATCAATGCTATCGCATTCGTATCCTTTTTCTTTTTCCAGAGCATCCATGCTTCCGCAGCTTTCAATTGCACTTCCACCTGTGCGGCCTTGTAAACATCTTTTTCCTCCAAGAGAATTGCATGAAGGCGTTGCATTTCTAGGTATTCCTTATTGGCAACAGCAGGCTGGTTTGTGTGTACGGCACCCATCAGCCGGGTAAAATGGAAAATTGCTTTCTGCCAGGGAAACTTCTTCCAATCAAGATTTGTTTGCTGCAGTTGTAGGTTTACCGCATCTGACCATAACCTGTTTTCCAATAAAAAACGGGAGGGAATAGCGGTCACTGCATAAGCCACTTTAAAATTGGCTGGCGTTATTTTTTTAATGGAAGTTAGATAGTCTAACCATTTTTTTGCAGAGTCTTTCTGCCCATTTTGCAGGTACGCATAAACTAGATAATCGAGGCCATGCAACTCTTCATCCCAATGCCCTTTTATGCCGGTTGATTGCGCATAACATTGCGCTGATTTTACCGAAGCAAGATTGCTTTTGATGCATTCGTCCCACAAGCCAAGCCGTGTGAAAATATGTGAAGGCATGTGCAGCGCATGTGCAGAAGACGGCGCCACCGATGCATAAACGCGGGCCGCATTCAGCCCCAGGTGCGCAAGTTCAGGCGAATCGTAAGCATGAATGAGATAATGCACAACACCCGGATGATCCGGTTGGCCAGCGTACAAAGCCTGCAGCAGCGCACCTGCCTGTTTTTGTTTTGTAAATGACTTGTCGGCGGGATCTGCAGCTGCGATTAGCGACAGAGCATAAAATACCGTCGCGTCTTTATCGGCGGGGTATTTTTCTTTTACCATTTTCATTGCGTTTTCAAAGCGCAGGCAACGGGTGCGATGATCAACCTTTTCGTGGCCGTTGTAAAACGCAGCTAAAGCAGAAATATAGTCTTTTTCGCGGTCGGTTTTATTGGTAATGGATTGTGCAATCTGGATTGCTTTTGCGCCTTTGGCCAGTTCTTCTTTTGTTGGCGGCGACCACAATGCATGAAAATTACTCATGCCAACACCCCAATAAGCCATGGCGCATTGCGGATCATGTTCCAATACGTTCGCAAATATTTTTTCAGCTTCGTCGTATTCAAATGAGTGCAACAGTTTTACACCCAATTCAAAGGTCTTTTTTACCGTGTCTTTACCAGTAATTTCAAATGAAAGCGAGCCAAACTCTTTGCCTGAAGGACTGCAGGAAATTACCTCACCTCTTTTCAGGTTCAGGTCTTTTAACAACAATGCGGGGGAAGTTTCATTTTTAGGCTGACAGCTACTTAAGAATAAAGTAGCGTAGCAGGCGGTAGAAATTGAAAATAGTAACCTCATGTTGTTTTGATTTTACCATGTACAACGAAAGGTAAATTTTAGCCGGAATAAAAAAGAAAGCATTTACCCAACGGGAAAACGCCACCTAAAGTGAATGCCTATTTTCTGCAAGAAAAGCCTTAAACGGCGTAGCAGTTTTTTACGAACTGCAACTCAGCATCGAACAACCGGCTTTTTCCGTAGCCCACTCGGGCCGCTTTTGAAAGAATTGGTCATGGTTGCTGGAATACGGTTCCTTCATTGCCTGCTGCAGTTTTGCAAACAAGGTATCGTCGCCTTTTTCCAGTTCTTCAATTGCCTGGTGCAACAGGTAGTTGCGAAGGATAAAACGGGGATTGGCTGTCTGCATCCGTCGTACCGATTCTTCTGCAGGGATGGTGCTGTTAAAACGCCGCTTTTTATAGGCTTGCACCCATTGATAAAAGTTATCTGCTTCAGCAGAAGAAGGCTGTTGGTAAAAGCTTTCAGCGAAATGATCAACAATACTTTCTTTGGCTTCATCCTGCGGAACAGTGATCAGTAACTGGTAAAAGATTGTCATGTCGGGTTGAAGTGTTGCCAATAGTTTTTCCAGATCGGAAATCAACGTGACATCTTCTTTTCGAATTTCATCCAGACCAAGTTTGTTCGCCATCATTCCATAAAACGCATTCCAGTAAGCATCGTCGTATCCATCAATTACTGTCATGAGTTCCTCTTCCGAATTAAGCAGCGGGACAATGGCGCCGCCCAGGGCACCTAAATTCCATTTGGCAACCGGCGCCTGCCGGGAGAAAGCATAACGTCTGCCGGGAAGATCGGTAGTGTTGGGTGTAAACAACGGATCGTAATTGTCAACAAACGAATAGGGCCCGTAATCAATGGTCAATCCTAAAATGGACATGTTATCCGTATTCATCACACCGTGTACAAATCCTACCCGTTGCCATTCGGCCATCAGCCTGGCCGTACGCTCCACCACTTCTCTGTACCAGCTAATTATTTTGTCTTCTCCCTTAATG
>DATKHJ010000023.1:0-4474 GCA_035510335.1 Flavisolibacter sp.
ACGCATTGTAGATACGGCGCAAATAAAATGGGCCCGAATGGCAATGTGGGCTCCTTCGATCATTGAAAAAGACGGGAAGTATTTTCTTTTCTTTTCCGCCAACGACATTCAAAGCAAACAACGCAACAAGCAGGCCGATGATACATTGGGCGGCATCGGCATCGCCGTTGCCAACCATCCTGCCGGGCCTTTTAAAGATCACCTGGGCAAACCACTGATCAACAAATTTTATAATAATGCTCAACCAATTGATCAATTTGTATTTAAGGACAGTGACGGCCAGTACTATATTTTTTACGGTGGCTGGGGGCGGTGCAACGTGGGAAAGCTCAACAAAGATTTTACTGGACTGGTTCCTTTTACGGACAGCCTTCTTGTAAAGGAAATCACGCCCAAAGGTTATGTAGAAGGACCGATAATGTTCACCAGGAATGGAAAGTATTATTTTATGTGGTCGGAAGGTGGTTGGACGAACGGCACGTACAAGGTTGCTTATGCTGTTTCGGACAATGTGCTAGGGCCGTTTGAGCGAAAGGCTACCATTCTGGAAGCCGATGAAAGCATTGCAACAGGCGCCGGGCATCATTCGGTGATAAATATACCGGGCACAGATGAATGGTACATTGTTTACCACCGCCGGCCTATCCCCAACCTTGGCCGCGACCATAGAGTTGTGTGCATTGATCAATTGTTGTTTGATGCGAATGGGGAAATTAAAAATGTGAAGATGACATTTGAAGGGGTCAAGAGGAAATTGAAATAACGGTTGTGAATACCATCGCTTTGCGAATTCACCTAGCGGTTTAAGCCAACGAGGCAGTTGACGTGTTGGCACAAACTCATAACAAAAGAGGTCCCTGCAATTAAGCAGGAACCTCTTTTATTTTATCACTAATTGTTTACTCTATGTGTACGAAAACAGTACCGACGTTGAAAACAGAATCCAGGATCATCTGCGTCTCTATCAATAGTTCGGATTCTGTTTGAGATTTGGGTTCAGCGTGATCTGCTGCGTTGGAATGGGATACAACTCTTTGTGCTTCTCCGAAGGTTGGTGGTCCCACCAGGCCGCTGTTGTAAACTTATTCCAGCGAATTAAATCCTGCCGGCGCCAGCCTTCAAAAATGAATTCACGTCCTCTTTCCTCGAGCAATTCATCCAAAGTAAGTGTGGCTGTTGTGTAAGCTCTTGTTGCCCAGTTGGCAACGGAGAAAGCTCTTTTCTTGCTATCGTTGATAAGTTGTACGGCTTCCGCTGTAGCGTTGTTGCCATTCTTGCGCATGAGAGCTTCGGCCTTGGCAAAGTATATCCAGGTAAGGCGGTACAAATGCCAATCGGTACTGTTATAATTTGGATGTGGTGCCGGTGTGCCGCCAGGTCCGGCAACCTGGTTACCAAGTTTGTATTTATCAAAACGAACACCGCTATTCTCCTCTCCTTCGCTCATGTTGGACACGGTACCACCCTGCTTGTTTTTCCGTATGTTATCAACAAACACCAGCGGCTGATTATCGTATTCGTTGCCACTACCACCTAACACAGGTTTGGTTGGATCATCAAAACGCATTTGAGGGCCTTCCAGCATCCAGCCTCGTTTGCGTAAGTCGGCATCTTCAAATTTGGTATAAACCCCAGGAATAACCACAATACCATCGTTACCGTTTCTGGCACCGCCATAAATAAACCGCTGGTTAAAATGATAGAACTCACTGGGCCAGCTTGGCTGAAAATTGGCTGCCTGGAATTCGTAAGCAATTGAAAAGATCGCCTCCTTTGATGTGTGGTTATTTGGTTTAAACGCATCCTGAATGTTTGGGTCAAGCGCCATGGTACCATTCTGGCCGCCGGCTTCACCATTTATCAGTTTGTTGGCGGCTGCAATACAATCATCCCACTTTGCCGTACCCGTCCACACCTGTGCATTTAAATAAAGCTCTACAAGCATGGCATAGGCGCCTGCCTGCGTAATGCGTCCCACCATGTTAGCCGATAATTTCGGGGCTTTGTCAATGTTCTCTTTGATTTCCTTTTCAATAAAATTGAACACTTCCACTCTTGAACTTGTTGCCGGATTTACTGGTTCACCCACTTTTGTTACAATGGGAACGTTTCCCCATAAATCTAAAATTTTTAAATAGTGGTAAGCTCGCAACAATTTTAATTCTGCTATGTAGGCTTCCTTCTCGGCCTGTGTAATGCCCATTGTTTCAATCTCCCGTTTCTCAATGTTCTCAATGGGATCAGTGCAAAGGCCAAGTCCCCACCACATTAGCTGCCAGGCACGGTTAAGATCTCCTTCATCATTTGTCCAGGTGTGATAATGCATGCGCTTCCACCGTCCACCATCTTCACCATGCCGTCCTTTTGTAGGCCATGCCAACTGGTCTGCCGCCAGCTCACTGAAACGGTACCAACTTGGCTGCCCCGATGGTGTGGCCCATGCATTGGCATGTGTATAGGGCCGCAGCACCGCCGACAATACTTCGTTTTTGTTATTGTAAAAATTGTCTGTTAATAGCTGGTCGTAGATGTTCTCGTCCAACTTTGTGCAGCTGTGCATGCAGGCCAGGCATATCACCAGCATCGTATAGTATAGATTCTTTTTAAATGCTTTCATTTCTTACCTTTTTAAATTGAGGTTTGTGCAAATCCAGGTTAGAAGCCAACGTTTAGTCCTACAAGAAAAGTTCGTGTGCTTGGATAAGGTCCGCGGCTGTCGATGCCGGCTCCCAGTCCGAGATCGTTGATAAAGTCCGGATCGTTGCCGGTGTACTTTGTAAAGGTTGCCAGGTTTTGGCCGGCGGCATAAATACGCAGGTTGCGGATGTAGGGAGTTTTAAAATTGAAGCTATAGCCTATTACAATTTCATCCAGCTTTACAAAATCACCCGGCTCGATATAATAATCGGAATACATGTAGGTGTCGTTTATGCCGGCGTATTTGGTAAATGCTGTTCTTAACAGATTTGTTTTTGTGACTTTGTTACCATACGAAAGCGCCATTGTATTCAGGATATCATGCCCGAATTTTCCGCGCAGGTAAATGCGCAAGTCCAGGTTTTTGTACGTAAAATCATTGCTCCACGATGCATAAAGCTTTGGCAACGCATTGCCAATTTTGGCAAGATCTGTAACATTCCTGTCGAATGAATTGTTGATACGGGCATTGGGAACACTCTCTCCTTTGTTGTTGTAGAACAACCATTTTCCCGTGGCATCAAGGCCCGCATAACGCTTGCCCCAGAACTCACCAAGGTCACCACCTTCATAAGTGCGGATAGCGTTACCCAAGGCACCAAAACCACCTATTCCACCGTACTCGCGGTAAGGCAATTTGAAAATTTCGTTGGAGAGTCTATCGAGTTTGTTTTTAGCAGTACTGGCCGTGATGTCCGTATTCCAAGTGAAATTCTTTCCTTTCACGGCAGCAATGTTTAATGTGATCTCGATACCACGTGCAGAGATGGCGCCGACGTTGGTATAAATGAACTCACGAACAAAGGGAGGTTGTGCAGATGTATAGGTTTCTAGGAGGTCTTCTGTTTTGCGGTGAAACACTTCAATAGCACCACCAATCCGGTTTTTCAGCAACGCAAAATCAAGCCCGATGTTCAGTTCTTTTTTTGTTTCCCACCGCAGGTTCGGGTTTGGGTTTCGGTTAGGACCGTAGGTTTCCCTGTACTGCCCGTCAGGGTAACGGTAAACGCCACCGCCGCCTAAGGTTACAAGGGATGCATAATTGGCAATGTTTTGATTACCGGTAAGACCATAGCCAACCCGTAGTTTGAGGTTGTCAACAAAGGAAACGTTAGACATGAAGGATTCCCGGTTAATGTTCCAACCGGCGGAAACGCTTGGAAAATTTCCCCACTTGTTGTTGGCACCAAAGCGTGACGAACCTTCCCGGCGGATGGTAGCCTGGAACATGTATTTGCTCTGGAAGGAATAATTGACTCTTCCGAAAAACGCAATCAGTGTATTATCACCCTTACCGCTCCCCATGGATGCTTTTCCCAGACCAAGCTGATTGCCCTGGCCCAAGTTATTCTCTTCGAAAATATCATTTACAAAACCATAGTTGGTAGCACTGAACGACTCTTCTACATGGTAGCGATAACTGTAACCGCCAACAGCACTGATTGCATGTATTTTGTTGAGTGTTGTTGAATATTCCAGCGTTGGTTCCATTGCATAGTCCTTGCTGAGAAATGTGCTTTTGCCGGCTCGTCCGCCATTGGGCGCAACCGAACTCTCGACCGATGCCTCAGAGGCAAGTGTAGCGTAGGAGTTGTCGATAAAACTGTTGCGTTGCATAGAGCCAAAGAAAGAAGCCCGCAGGCCTTTCAATATCTCTAACGTAAGCCTCACATCGGCAGATGTTGTTTGTTGGTCCCTGTCGTTGGTTTCCTGGTAAAGCCTGGCAAGCTGGTTTGTGCTGGTTCCTTCAAAATACCATGTACCATCTGGATTGTAA
>DATKHJ010000024.1:0-10724 GCA_035510335.1 Flavisolibacter sp.
ATCCAAACGTCCACCGGAAGTGTTGCAACCACTTCCGGTTTTTGTTTGGTGAAACCCACGTTGTTTTTATGCTTAGTCGTCAGGGTAATACATACACTGTTTTTTGATCGATCTTGAAATGAATTTTACCGGTCAGTTCCATCAGGTGCAACAATTTGGACAAGGGCTCTTTCCGGGAAATGCTGAAATTGAAATGTTCCGAAGAAGTGGTCCGGAAAATCACGTTCACATCATACCACCGTTCCACCTGCCGCATGATGGCGTAAATGTCAGCGTCGTGAAAAACAAACTCGCCTCTCTTCCACCCGATCGCCGCTTCCATGTCTGGATGAGCAGCCAGCCTTACATCGTTCTTCTCCACGAGAGCTTGTTGTCCAGGCTTTAAAGTCAAGCCTCCGTTTTGCGTTGCTATCCGGATACGGCCTTCGACCAAGGTTATTTTTTTCCCTTCTTCATTCCCATACGCCATCACATTAAATTGGGTGCCGAGCACTTTGACTTCTTCACCTGTTGTTGTACGTACAAGAAAGGGCCGTCCTTTGTCTTTTGCCACCTCAAAAAACCCTTCCCCTTTTAATTCGACTACCCTGCCCGTGTCAGTAAATTGTGCGGGGTAGCGAAGTGATGATTCTGCGTTCAGCCACACTTTGGTGCCGTCGGAAAGTGTCAGCGCATACTGCCCTCCTTTCGGCGTGGCAAGCGTGTGATAAGAAGTTTCTTTTATATCGGTTTGTTCAGCGTACATGAGTTCTCCTTCGGCATTCTTTTGAATAGTGGCTCCTTCGTCAGCCTTGATGGTCCCTACGATAGTTTTTTGCAGGTCGATGATGGTGCCGTCTCCCAATGTCAGCGTGGCCCTTTCGCTTCCTGGTAGTACATCCAGGGCTGGTGGCGGAAGGTTATCGGCTACTGCCGTCCTTGGCGGAACGGGTCCTGTTCGCAAAAAGAAGATCGCAGCAATCGCCAGGATGATACTGGCCGCAGCGGCATAGCGCCGCCAGTTGATAGTATTCTTTACTTTCTTTTCCGGTGTAAAGGCCAGGCCTTCTTTTGCCTTTTTTAAAGCTTGTTCTGTTTGCACGCTGTCCATCCAGGCAAGGTTGGCCTCTATGTGTTTCTCATCAGTCAGTTCTTCAAACAGCTTCATGTTTTCATCCGACCCTTCCACCCAGGCGTCCAGTTCATCGTGCTCTTCTTCCGTCAGTGATTTTCGGATATAACCCGCAATGAGGTAAGCCACCCGGTAGGCTTTTTCATCGCTATGGTCAGCGCTGTTTGAATTCATACTATTAAGTTAGAATTATCTTTGGATAGTCAAATTTGCCTGTTGTTACCCACCCATTCTAAGATGCAAAAAAGGTCTGAGGGGGTGATGTCCTTAAAAATTATTTTTTGACTATTTTTTCCAATGAACTGACAAAAAATAGTTTTTACTCACAGCAGCAATTCAGTCCATGATCAAAACAGTCGCGGCAAACCGAAATGAATCATGACACCCTACTATCATCTATCTTTCCAACCGAATGAAGCGCCAGTTCTCCAATCTTTTTACCAAACGCTCCTGCAAAGTGGTGTTGACGACTTGGAAACAAACTACTTCTCTCAATTTGGTCGAACTACCAAATGGGCTTGCTATAGTGATTACCAGCTTGAAGGAAAGAAGCCCAATTCGGTAATTACCTTTTCTTTCTTTCCCTCGGGAATGGATCACATGCAATTAGGTGGCCTCATTACTGCATTAGCCCCTTCAGAAATAAAAAAAGCTAAAACCATCCGGCCAGAGTTTGTGTCTTTTTTAAAGGCTTCACCTATTTTGACATTTTCAGTCGTGTTGGAAAACTACCGTTTCCTAGACCGGTCGACGCTGGAAGAACTTCGGATGTCATTGGTACACACCCTGGATAAGTTGGCAGACGAAGAACTCCAATGGACGTCGCAAAACCCGCACATGGCAGAGGAGAACAAAACATTTGCCCGAAAAGTTAGGCGGCTTATTCGCGAAGTGCAGGAAAACAGAAAACTTGTTCAACTCAAAAACCTGTTCTTAGTGACTTCGATTGGCAGTATGTTGGCTACTTTGGTTTGCAATCGCACTCAGGCAAAATTATTTGGATGGTTTTCTGATCGTGATGCCATTCATGATGTGGAAGATCGGTTTGCCATTGAGTTATTCAACGTCTTGTTTATTCAAAAGCTGCACCATTTTCCTCATTGTCTGTTTGTGGCTGCACCAGCTTCAAGCAGGGATGAAGAGTTTTACCAAGACCTCGTGAAAGTGCCAGATTTTATTACAGGCGCTATTGCCGATTACGACCGGAAAACAAATCAAATTTCCCATAGCAAGTTCAGTGGGCTACTACGGGATTTTATGGCGGACAATCGTCGGAATTTCTTTCTTTATCGCATCGACTTCGCTAATGGAAAGCAGGCTACCTCCAGTCGTTTGTTTTTGAAGAGAACAGGTGATACTTAGCAATGCTACTACACCTAGAAGATGCTAACAAGCAATTTAAAAATCTACAGACTAGAATGACAAAATTTGCTAATATATTTAGCTTTATAATTGTAGCTTGCTATTCGTTTAAGAATCCGTTTTTTTCATTTGTACGAAAGCATCGTTAATTAATAGGAAATATGCAAGTTGAGCAAATTGATCTGACAGGCATCAAAACATTGGAACAGTTCTATACGCTCTTTGAAAAGTATGCATTGCTGCTAGCAAAAGAGCATGACATTACTGATCTGTTACTAAAGTACAAGAGCCAGGCAACTGACAGTATAGAAATTCAGAAACTGCAGTGGGAAGTAGAATTTTTTCTTTACTCTTTCAAAGGTGAAAGAGTGTTTGCTTTTTCAACCAGCAATGGAAAATCCGTGGGGCAGGTTGCGGAATATCCTAAACTGGATGCACATCAAAGGGATGCTTTTGATCACATTGTCCACAGGGCACAAACAGCAGTTGCACCTATTTTAAGGGCTCGTTATAATCACCTCCTCTGGAGCAGTATTGCTAAAAAAAAACAACAGTTTGCTCGTGACGGTGCAACGGCCTATATGGAATGCATCAACGAATGTATTCTCCGAAACAATCCGCCAGATAATGATTGGTCTTATTTTATTGCGCAGCTATTTGAAAACTTGCTTGGTTTGGTGAGCCGCAGCAAGGAGCATGTCGGCGAAGTGAGGTTGTTAGCAAACAATTTATTGTTCCAGCAACCAGCCTTGAACTTTTGGGCAAAACATGGCATCGTAGAAGATATGCTGAGCCATCCGAAATTATTTAAGACGGAGGATTTTGCAGGTGTACTAGATATCTTCTCAGTACATGTGGAACAACCGAAAACAAAGACAGATGATTTTTCGCTAGCGAACTTTCACCTTCCGACTGCTATAAAAGTGGCACAAAAGGTAAAAAGTGATGTAAAGATTTGGCATCAGTATATTGGTGAAGCGTACCTACGGCTAGCAGACAGCGAGACAGATGAAAGCAGAAACTTCATCAAGCTAAACCTATACCGACAAACCATTGATGCCTTTCGGTTAGCCGGAGCAACGGGACAAAAACACTTGGCTGAACAACGCTATAATGACTTGAAACCTTTTGTAAAACTTGATGAGTTTCGTTATGATTTTGATGAAACGACCATCAAAGCATTGCAAGATTATCAGGAGCATTTAAAGGAACAGGCCCGCGCGATGTTAAAATTGCCAGTTGCCAACATTTATGCGATACTGGCTACAAAGACGCTGTTCCCAAAATATCAGAGTGTACTGACGGCAGCTGGCAAAAAGCAGCCTACTTTTTTTGACTTCGGAACCGTTTTGCAATTTGACAAAAACAAAAACATATTTGACCAAGCCAGCATGAATGATGAACGGGCGAAAATATTGGAAACGTACGGCAATTACATGCGGGATAGCTTACAGCCCTTTCTTCATTACGTTTTTGTCTTTGGCATTCAGTCCGGTCGTCTCACCGCCAAAAATTTTTTGCGTTACCTGGTAGAACACACCTGGATCGGAAAGCCGCACACGAAGATTGATTTAGGCGGCCATCCTATAACCTCGAACTGGGTACTGCAGATTGCCCCAGCTGTGGCCGAGTTTTTCAGCCAGGTATTGGCATGGGGTGCTAGCAAATATTATACACCCAATTTTATTCTTTGTATCGACAGCCTCACTCTAAAAATGGAAGGGCTGTTTCGCAACTTTTGCGAACGGGTGAATATCCCATCTAGCGTCGGTAAGCGCAATGGCGTTCAGGAAGTGCTCGCCCATGATATTTTTGATAATAAGACGGTCAGGAAATATTTCGATGAGGATGACATGTTGTTGTTCAACTATGTTTTTGACCGGGAGGGCGGCCTGAATCTTCGCAACAATGTAGCGCACTGTTTCTACCATGAAAGAGAATATTCGTCAGATTACATGCTGCTACTTTTGGCTATTCTTCTTCGATTGGGTAAATACGATGCTAAGCCCATAAAGGCAGATCCGCCGTCGGAGGGTGAGTAGGTTGGGTGCGGAGATTTATTTATAAATATTAATGCCTCAATAGGAATGCAAAAAAGAAGGATGAAAGTGTTGTCAGGCTATGGCGTAACATAGCCAACCCTTTTTTTCGCTGCGATTTGACTGTATTGGGGGAGAGTTGTAAAATTGCAGCCGTTTCGTTTACTGTTTTTCCTTCCACATACAGTAATTGAAATACTTTGCCACAGGCAGGAGGTAAGGAACCAATCGTTTGATAAAGGTGGCGAATCACTTCCGACTGGATGATAGCTTCAGCATGATCCTTTTCAAAGTCTCCCTTTTCTTGTTGGAACAAGCCTTCTTGTAAAAGCTTTTCTTTTTTACGACGACGGTGCCATTGCAGGGCGTCGTTGTGCACAACGCGATAGAGGTAAGCACGGATCACAGGCAGGCTGTGGAATTGATGATGGCGTTCCCAGATTTTCAGAAATGCGCCAGAAGCAATTTCTTCAGCCAATTCCTGGCACCCGGTCATTTTGTGACCATAGTGTATTAGCGCTGGATAGAAGGTGCGGAAGGCCCAGTTAAAGCCTATCTCCTCTCCCCTTTGAAAGGAAAGTACGTACTCCTGTGAGATATGTACAGGCGTGGGTTGCAATGGTTTCCATTAATCATATTTATTTGGAGCCATTTTAAGGAAGCAACTGCTTAAGTTGAAAAAAAGAAGGCGCAGGTCTCCACTTACCGTCTTGAGGCCCTCGGAAGGCCCATGCCACGAATAAGGGAGCCCACGCCGTAGCATGAGCCCTTGCTTATCGTCTTGTGGCATTTGAAATTTCCGAGGTTTCAAGACAAGACTCCAAGCGAAAGCTTCAATTAGTTTATGAAGAATTCGCGAAGATATTTTCTTCTAGCAAATATAAGTCAAAGGTCTTAAATGCGGACTGCTGTCCGCATAATTTCTTTCGGCCCATACTTTATTTGCTATGTGCGGGATATCTACGATAATATCTGTGAACATATAAGTAAAGAGTGGATTGGTCCAAATGAGGACTCCGTACGTTCTTTCGCTACCAATCATGATGTTGACGAGAAAACTGTTAGACGCATAAAGAATTGGAAAAGTGCGCCATATCGAATCACGCTTTATACCCTCGAGAGGATGTGCCTATCTCGAAAGATGAGTCTAGAAGATTTTTTCAGAGCGATAAAAAGGTAAACAGGGTTGATTAGTCTTGCGAGCTGGTTAGCGCCTTCAGGACAACTTTTTACCTTCGATAAAATGTTTCAATGTTGGTTTCGAACAATTTGACAGTGCGGTAAACTTTGCAGGCATTGACAGACCACATCGGTATTATAGAATGGTTCAAACTTTAACGCCTTATACTCTACTTCACAAAAAAGAAATTAGAAGACTGCTTATACTCTACCCAAATGATTTTATGCCTGATAAACCTCTTTAGAAAAGGCTTTTCCAAAATTTGATTGCAGAGTGTTTGTATCCGGGTATTAAACAATGCCGCCTCTTCGCCAGCGCTTATGCAAATAGTTTTTTTCTTAACCTATCAAATTCGCCCGTGATCAATTTGTTGTTGAATATTTTATAAACCCATTCGAAATTGAAATTGTTTGAATCAGCTTACTAGTTTACCTTGATCCAGAAATGGTGTAGTAAAACTTCGGGGCCGTTAACTCTCTTGTGCTTCGATTTTAATTTTGCTACCGAGTTAAAGTAATTTTTTTGAAGTGCTTCTGATGATTCCCAATTGATATCCCGAATCCACTGATTTACCTTTTCGAGCCAAAACTCAAAATCCTGGTCTTTTATCAACCCTAACATTCCATTTTCCGGGATAAACTGGTCCACGTTATCCCTTCCGTGGTTACCGTCTTTAAACCTTTGAATGCCGGCACCCCTTCCATATACATATTCGTGTTCCTCTCTCTCGTTCCCTTTGCTACCTTGCGGCGTTGGCAACAATTTGGCTTCAATTGTAAAAAGCAAAATAGGGCCTTTATATACGCCTATATCTATTGTGCTTGGGCCTTTCTGGGAGTTTTCCCGCGCAAAATAAAATTTGGAGTTGCATTTATTGGTCATATAAACACAGAAAGAAAGAGAGTGTTGATTCTCGTTTTTCTTTTTCTCCAAAATTTTGATAAATTCAAGTGAATTTGAAAAATCAGGTAGCTGCTTTTCGATAAATTCAACTAGTTCCGCAACAAGTGTGTTTGGCTTTAACTCTCTAAATTCGTTTGGTTCTCCCAGGGTCATAATTTAAAAACCTGCCTTTTTAAGATCAATAAAGGTGTCGTCAGCGTCTCTAAGGGCTATTGAATTTAACCAATAACGCTGAGCATTTGGCTTAATAAAGAAGATACAATCATAGTTTTCCAGGTGCTTATATATTCTTAGAATCCGAGTATAAAGCACACCTTTATTGGCATTTTCTTCTTCAATTAATGATTTAAGGGCATCGTCACCTATATGATTAAACTTGTATGATAGCCTGCCGGATTTCCCATACCCAAATTGATAGATAGTATATAAGTTGCTTTGGCTCACTGACCCAACCTGCCATGACTTGTCATTTCTTGAATAAATTTCATTTAGTGCCGTACAAAATGTTTCGCCAAATTCTTTTAATTGTTTGCCCGAAACCTTGTCATGCAGTACTCTTCCGGCACTTCTGTCGCTAATTGATTTTCCGAGGTGGATATAATAATTTAAAACATCTTCTCTTATTATCCTTTCAGGACTGGTTAGTTTCAAGTACTGTTCATTTTCGGATGAAGGGAAGGGTAAGGTATCCAAGTCTGTTTTTTTTATAGCAGTTTCCTGGCTGATCATAGCACTGGAACTGTTGTTTAGTATCCACAACAGATAAGTTTCAATGTTTTGTTTAAATCGGTCATACAGTTGCTTTAATTCTGCGAATTCTGAATTGGGTGCGTGAATACCGACAAAGCTGCTATTAAAAACAAGATATGGTTTTGGATGTTTGGATTTAATACCGACGGGTAAAAAGTTTTCGCCAATTTTTTTGTGAATTACGAGCAGTGGTAATGTGAATAGCGACTCATTTTTTGGCCTATAAAAATATTTGTTTTTTTCAATAGTGTTCGAAATCAGTTTCCCATTTTCGTCTATGCCAGTTATCTTATCTTGCCCATGTATATAGTGAACAACTTTCTTTTCCTTGGCATTGCCTGCTTCGTAGCCTACTTCATAAGTCCATTCATCATTCAAAGCCCTTTTTTCGGTTATGAACTGTTCCAGGTTTGGAAGAAGGCTTAGCCTATAAATTAGCTGAAATAATCTACCTCCTCCCAATAAATTGGTTTTCCAAATGAAATCCTTGCTCTCATCGGTTGCCCAGTCAAGCATAACTTTATGGCGGTCATAATAGTCAATTTCAAACCGCAATCTTTTCTCGGAAATGATTGTTCTTTTTACTACTACGTGATCGATAAAGTTTTGTTTAGCCGTTTGATTGTTGCAGATCACGGCAACAATTGGCACATCCGCAGTTTTATGAAACAAATCCCGTCGGAGGTGTGTAAAGTCGAAAATCTTGTAAATGTTGTATCTGGTGAATATCTGCCTTCGGTACTCGTTAGCTGCTTTATTGTATAGTAAGACATTCGCAGGAATAATAAGGCTGACTTTTGGTGCAAATAACATAGCTGCTTCCAAGAAATGCAGTGCAAAATTGTTATCAGGTAATTTTTTATGGTTAAAATCCAATTGGCTAAAAATTTCTTCGCTGAGAACATCTTTTAATTTTTTCCCTCTTTCAAGATTAAAAGGTGGATTGCCTATTATTAAATTAAATGTCTCACCACTTTTTTTAATTGAAACTGCCCATTCAAAAAAGTTTCTATTTTGAATGTTTTTTTTGCTTAGGTCTTTAAACTTCAATTTGTTCCATATCTCCTGAGGGGTCAGCTTATCTAATAACGCCGTGGTTAAGCTAAAAACACTGATTAATGTAGCTGCTTTTTTTACATCTACTCCAAAGATATTGTCCTCTAAAATCTTTTGTGCGGTCTTGCTGTCGGGGAATTTAATATTTTCCCTGGTGCTGTGATTTAACGCCCACCATTGTAACATCCGTTTGAATGCCGCTACAAGGAATACTCCAGAACCACAAGCAGGATCTAGTACCCGAAAAGTGTTATTTCTAAATAGATCTGGGCGATCTAACGGCATCAGTTCATCAATTAATAAATTGACCAAATGGATAGGAGTGTAAACCACCCCTTTTTCACGTTCACCGTGTTCTCTTACAGCTTCAGCCTGAATGAAGTTTTCATAAATAGCACTAATCACTTCAGCAGGCAAGTGTTTAAAACTATACTGTTCCCAAAAAAAGATTTGATTGGTTCTGATATCGATGTTAGCACTCAAAAAATTGGAAAGTATTGTCAGGTTTGCTCCATTAATTCTGTCTTTTTCTTCTTCCGAAAATTTATCAAATATTTTCCCGTTAAATTCATTTGATAACTCGTTCAGGATAGCAACGCATAAATTTCTTTCGACAGCTTCGGAAAAAGTGGAAATTCTGTATTTTTTGTATATCGTTCTTAACGTATGTTTTCCATCATCATCTGTTATCTCTTCAAGAAATTTAATCAAAATGGAAATCACTAATAGTTTGTCAATTGTCTCAGCAGATAATTTGATACTGCCTGTAGTTAAAAATCTTTTACGTGCAGCCATCAAATAGTCCAAAAGAAACAAGTACGGGCTATTTTTTTCGTTTAAAGTTTTTTCAAATTCAGGCTGTTCCCAGAACGTACCGCTACCAAATAGATAAGCCGAGAAGTTTTTGAAATCAATTCCTTTGACTGCTGCACTTGATGCCAATAAAAGGTTCTCAATACTTAAGTTTCCGTTTTTTGAAGCTTCAGCAGGTTTTCTGGCATTTATTATATCTGTTCTTGTGGGTGATTTTATTATGTATACTTCATTCTTGGAAGCGCTCCATATCGCCGCATGAAGTTTTATATGCTCATCGGAGTTAAAAAAGTTGTCATTTTCTTCAAAAATGCAAACGGCAGGTTCTGAACGAAAGGGTTTGGTGTCTTCATCATTGTAGTATCTTCTGAAGAATACTGCTTTTACTCCTAATTTTTGGGCTTCAGCTAAATACAATATTTCAGAATTATTCTGTGCATTTTGTGGTTCAGCACAAAGAACCAATCCATTTGCATTAGTAAAGTCAAGAATTTCTTCCATCTTAAGGTGTGCTAAAAATGTTAGTTATTTCCGGATCAACTTTAGCGCTTTCGATAATAATCATAACATCATTCAGTTAGAAAAGACGTAAGTTGGATATTCGAAAGGTCATTGCCGGCACACTGACATTAAATGCTTTCGCAAGCTTTTTCATCGAATCTTCGTCTGTCAGATCAAAACTGTGTTTTTGGACTTCCTCCCGAATAAGCTTTTCAGGCATTAGGAGTGCAGCCGCAAACGCATTGGCTTCCTGCTCTTTTTTGATCTCCCCCTTTGAAGAATTCTGATCGCGGAAGAGAACTTTAAATCCTTTATCAACAAACAACTCATCGCCATCATTGTGTAGTTCGAAGTGACCCAATTCGTGTGCGATGGTAAAACGCTGTCTCACGGCCGATTCAGTGGGGTTAATGCCAATTGTGCCCCTGCCCCCTTCAATCACTAATACACCCGATACATCGGCACCCAGGTCGTAGGGTTTAATGGAAAGCCCCCGTGATTCGGCAATCTTGTTGATAGGAATAGGAAGCTTATCGACTTTCAAATCGTCCAAAAGCTTCGACGTAAGTTTTTCAATTTTTCGATTCAGCATAGCAAGTTTATTTTTCAGATTTTAGGCCGGTTACAAACCCGAAGATTTTATCACCGGTTTCTTTGTCGCGGACTTTAGCTTTAATGAGTTTTTGCCAGTTTGATTTTGACTTACTATCTGTAGGGGCCGTATCTGGAATGAGCGACTCAACGGACACATTTAATATCCGGGCAATCTCTTTTATTTGGTATAGGGATGGATGCTGCCGCCCTTTTTCGATATTGACAACAGAGACGCGGCTAAGGTCTAGAAAGGATGCCAGTGCATCTTGCTTCATACCGGCGTCTTTTCGTGCAATCGAGATACGTTCGCCTACCTGTTGGTAAAATTTCTCCTGAATTGGGTTGGCCATTTTTTGTAAGGTATTACAAACATAAAACGGGAAGTTGGTATTACCAACCCTTATTTATGTAAAGT
>DATKHJ010000025.1:0-9596 GCA_035510335.1 Flavisolibacter sp.
TTGAAATCGCCAAACTGTTTGGCGTACCATTCAAACACAGCGCCTGCATTGTTGGTGGGGCCGCCCGAAACATAATGCCCTTCGGTTAACACGTAATTGAACAAACGTTGCTTGTCATCCTGCAATACTTCTTTGCCCACAACTCTTACGGCACCGCTTTCTTCCATGGTTACCGTGGCTTTGCCATCGTCCCAGACACCAGCGCCAAGCGTGGCCATGCAGCCGTCGCTGGAGCCAACAATCAGTTTCACGGAACTTGGCAGCCCCAACGACATCTGGTATTCTTTTTTCAACCCTGCCGGTGCATAAAAAACCGGGACTAAATCGGCCAGTTTTGTTTTGTTGATGCCGGCATGCTTCATTGCATCTTCTTCCCATTCCAAGGTGTAAATGTTTAACATGCCCGTTGCGGAGGCAACACTGTAATCCATCACATACTCGCCGGTGAGTTGCTGAATGATGTAGGTTTTAATGGAAAGAAATTTATACGTAGCGTCAAAGCGTTCGGCTTCGTTGTTTTTTAGCCAGGTGATTTTGTTCAGCGGCGACATGGCATGAATAGGCGTGCCGGTTGCTTTGTACAAGGCTTCGGCAAGCGATGAATTTTTTAACTCAACGGCTTCTTTCTTCGCCCGGTTATCCGACCAAACCATGGCATTGCCAAGCGGCACACCATGCTTGTTTATGGGCAGTACACTGTGCATGGCCGAACTAAAACAAATGCTGGCCACCCGGTAACTTTTGGGATGCACTTTTTCGTTTAAAAAGTTTTTGAGCATGTAAAGCATCGTAATGAAAATCTGCTCGGGATCCTGTTCGCTGTAGTCGGGTTTTACCCGGAAGGTGGGAAAGGCGCCTTTGGAATGGCCAAGCAGCGTGCCTTCTACATCAAAGGCTGCTACACGTACCGCGCCGGTTCCTATTTCTATGGTGATAATGCAATCCATGACTAAGTTTTTTATTCGGAGGTCGATGTATTTTTCTTTCTGAACTCACTAGGCGTATAGCCGGTGAGTTTTTTAAACGTGGTGGCAAAATGTTGCGATGAATAAAAACCAACATCCAGCGCAATGTCTGTTATGTGCACATCCGGACGTTTCAATAACTTGATGGCTTCGGAAATGCGAATGTTGATCAGGTAATTGAGTGGTGAGAAGCCGGTATAGCTTTTCACTTTTTCCGAAAAAGCAGTGATGCCCAAACCCACCAACGCTGCCATTTCTTCTACCGTCCATTGGTGCGAAAGGTCTTCGCGAAGTGTTTGCTCCAACTTCAAAAATGTTTGCGGAAAGTCGCGCCGCGATTGATTTTGACGGGTCAGGTATCGTGCAATCAAAATCAACAGATCATCTATTGATTGATTGATGCGTGCTGAGTAGCCAATCTCCTGGTTCGAAAACTCATTCAGCATTTGCTGGAAAAGCAACCCGGCTTCTTTCAGCTTTGAAAGAATAGGAGCGGTGTTTGGCAGAATGATCTTCCAGATGGCCTTGCATTCGCCATCGGTTAAGCGGCTCCAGCGGCCTAATTCAAAATTATCGGCCTGCGGCTGCAAGGGTAAGTTTAGGTGCAGCCAGGCAACGGTGCCAATGTGCAGCAGGTCTTTTTCGCCGCCAAAGCTTTGTCCGGGTAAGATAACCGCCAGGTCGCCGGGATAAAGAATGTGGTGCTGCTCTTCAACCATCCAGTCGAAACGGCCATCGACAACATAATAGAAGCGCAGGAACGGTGATGTTTCTTTTTTTAGCGAATCGAAATGGATAGTGTTATTTTTCTTGAAAGCAAATTCGGAGATGTGTGGAAAGGCATGAAGCTCTTTACAGTCTTTCTTTAAAAAGTAGTGGTTCATGCAAGCATCCGTTTCAGTATTGCGAAATTTCGCTAAACGATATTAATAAGAAAAAACATTCGGCTTGTACAATATTCTTCGCTGGTAATTATTGGAAGTTTTCGTTTAAGATGAATAGATACTTTGTACTGTCTGAAATTGTCTTCTTTTTGCGACGATTGGTTACAAAAAACTTGCTGTATGATTAGAGAATACTGAACGCCATCCGCAGTTATATATTCTGCAAAAAATGAAAATAGTCCACTACCAATTTTTATTAATTTCCTTTTTCCACATTCAACTAATAATCAACCAAAATGAAAATCTATCGAACACCGAATGGCATTGTAATCAGCAAGGATGAATTTATGTATCTGCTAAAGGAAGATTGGGACGCTTTTATCAATGACGATAACTTGTGGCAAAAGACGCAGGAAAGAATTGCAAACGCAACATCGGGTGATGAAAGTTTGTTGAATGAGATTTTGGCGCCGGTGGGAAGCCAGGAGATTTGGGCTTGCGGCGTAACCTACCTGCGCAGCAAAATTGGCCGGCAGGAAGAAAGCAAAGATGCCGGCGGCGGCGATTTTTATGCAAGGGTATACGAGGCCGATCGGCCGGAGGTGTTTTTTAAATCAACCTCGCATCGGGTGGTTGGACCAAACCAGAAAGTAAGAATACGCAAAGACAGCACGTGGGATGTACCCGAGCCGGAACTCACGCTGGTGGTAACATCGTCGGGAAAAATTGTTGGTTATACCATTGGCAACGACATGAGCAGCCGAAGCATTGAAGGCGAAAACCCGCTATACCTGCCGCAGGCCAAAACATACGATGGCTGCGCCGCTATTGGTCCCTGCATTTATGTTACCAATGGGCCGATTGACAAGGCAACAAACATTCATCTGCAGATTAACAGGAATGGCGCTGCTGCTTTTAACGGAACGGTTAGCCTTGCGCAAATGAAACGGACTCCTGAAGAACTGGTGTCCTTTGTTTACAGGGAATGTTCCTTCCCGCACGGTGCCTTAGTTATGACCGGCACCGGCATTGTTCCCGAGCATGATTTTACTTTGAAAAGTGGCGATGAGATTCGGATATCGATTGATGGAATTGGAACGTTGGTGAATGAGGTGATGTGATGCCGGCGAATTTCCTGGTTGAATAATTGGATGCAAGATGCAATAAGTAGTAGTAAAGCATTCAATGATCACCCTTGTACTCGCCAAAACGTATTTGGGATAATTAAGCTTTTGCAGCTTCTCTCTTTGCTAAATGGTTAGCGGATTCCATTGTAAAATCCACATCACCGACTTCAGTCATCTCGAGGTCAGTTCTTTCCACATTAAAAAATTCCTCTCACTCCACCGGTAAAAACAGCCGGAACGTAGCACCGTCTCCCGGCACACTTTCAGCAATGATTTTGCCGTCGTGGTTCTCCGCTACTTTTTGTGCAATGGATAAGCCAACACCGGTGCCTTCGTATTCGTTTTTGCCGTGTAGCCGCTGAAACATCTGGAAAATTCTTTCCGACTGGTCTTGCTCGAAGCCAATGCCGTTGTCGCTGACAGTAATTACATGATAACGCCTGTTTGAAACAAAGCCTGCTTCGGTGCCGGAAACAATACCTGCCGAAAGATGTATTTGCGGCTTCACGCCGTTGCGGGAATATTTCAGCGAATTAGACAACAGGTTTGAAAAAGCTGCTGCAACTGTCGCTTGTAGCCTTGTACGGTTGGAAGGTTTTCAACTACGATGGCTGCTTCCTTCTCCTGAATATCCAAATCCAGGTCCTGCAGTACCCGTTTTATCTGTTCGTTAAGATCAATGGTTTCTTTTTCAAACGGTTTGTGACTCACATGCGAGTAGAGCAACAAGTCGTCAATGAGCGAATTCATGCGGCGGCTGGCATCTTCCACCCGTTCAAACATGCGTTTGTCTTCAGGATCAAGTTTGCCCTCCAATTGTTGTTTCAACCGGTCGGTAAAGAAGTGAATTTTTCGAATGGGTTCTTTTAAATCGTGTGAAGCGGCATGCGCAAATTCTTCCAGGTGTGCATTTGACCGTTTCAATTCTTTGTTGGCAGCGGCTAATTCTGCGGTGCGCAAGGCTACGGCTTCTTCAATCTTCCGTCTTGCCAGCACCTGGTCGGTTACTTCGGTGGCAACATCCATCACGCCAATTACATTGCCGCCTTGCTTTAGCGGTGTGTAGGCAAAATTAAAGTAACGGTCTTCCAGTATCCCGTTTCGTTCAAGAGGCACCAGCACTTCCTGGCCATATTGAGCAATACCGGTGCGGTACACATCCTGGAAAATTTTGTAGGCTGTTGTTTCTTTCAGTTCCGGTAAGGCTTGCAGCAACGGTTCGCCAATAATGGCGTCTGTCCTCCGGATCATTTCCAACGCTTTTACATTCACGGTATCAATCACCAGGTCTTCTCCCCGAAAAAGAAACATGGCTACCGGTGCCTGCAAAATGGTGTTGCGCAGGTTTTGCTCGCTTTCTTCAATTCGTTTCCTGCTCACCACTTTTTCGGTGGTTTCAATACAGGCACAAAACAACCCGCCAACATCACCATTTTGAACGAGGATGGGACTGTAAGAAAAAGTAAAGAATGTTTCTTCTTCCTTATCGCTGCGCTTGATGTACAGCGGCAAATCCTCTGACCAGGTTGCATGCCCGCTGAACACATCTTTCACCAATGGTTCAAGGTCAGGCCATATTTCTGCCCAGCCTTTTTTTCCTGAACTACCTAATAGCGCCGGATGTTTGTCGCCGGCAACAACGGTGTAGGCATCATTGTAAATCGTTGTGAGCTCTGCTCCCCACCACACAAACATGGGAAACTGCGAATTCAGCAGAATGCTAACTGCTGCCTGTAAACTTGACGGCCAGTTTTCCGGCAGTCCGAGTGGTGTAGCTGACCAGTCGAATGCCCTGGTACGGCGTCCCATTTCTCCTCCGCCCTTTAAAAAAGGGTACTCTTTTTTTGCTACTTCAGCGTCAAGCATAGTGTGATTCACAATTGATGAATGAATGTAAGTGATAACCGCTACAAGGGTGCCGAATTCTGTCGTTTCTCCACTTAAATATTTCATGCCAAGAGCATTTTCCATGCCTTCCTATTTCCTGCTTTTACATTGGAAAGCTGTTTGTAGAATTTTCTATCCTGTTTCAAACAAGAAATCTAAACATTGGCTGACCGTGCCCGGATACAAGCCCGCTGACCGCTTACCTTCGGCCCTTATTTAATTGGAGTATTGGTGATGGAAACGATCAGGGACCTGGAGGCTTTGCTGGTGGCAACGGAAGAACCGCTTTTTACGGAAGGGAGCGCCGAATTGCGCATTGTTGTGCTGAAGCAATTTCGTTTTCACAAGTCATTGTGCATTGAGCTGTATGATGCTGCAACCACGCAGGCCGGTAAAATCAAAAACCCGTTGCTTCCCATGAGTGCTCACGATGCAGCGCTGGCAACAAAAGAGCCGGAAGCATTGCTCTTTTATACTGCTGTCAGTCGCTTTCAGCACAATCCCGCCACGGCGAAAACGGCCGCCGACATCAGGGCGTTGAAGATCATCATCAAGAATCCATTAGGACTTCGGTTTTTCTTGCACAACGCCGGTTTTTCCGAAAACGTAACAGCGGGTTCGCTGGTGGAAGTAAAGGTGGGGGCCATTCTCAATCACTTCGCTCTTTTCATTCATAAACAGGACCAGTTTTATACCCTGACGCCGCAGGTTCGCATTCGCGATGAATCGTTTCACCCGGGACAACTTCAACTAGTGCACGAATATTTTTTGTTGCACAAAGACACCTTGCACCTGGCGGCAAATCTTACCCAGGTAAAATTGCTTCAATACTTTGCCAGTCGCAAAGTGGCGCAGGTGCACCAGTTGCAGTTCCAGGCTTTCAGTGAGCAGGTATTAACAAAGTTGGAAGAAAGGGTAGAAGTGGTGCATGCATACATCGCATCCGCAACGGAAAAACAATTGGAAGAAGCCGGCTTGAATGGCGCCATCGAACGCATGGTTTATCTCTCCGATCTGAACCAATATGTTATCATCAACCCGGTTATGCGCTACGGCAGTGTTGAAGTGCCGGTGCGCAGCAAAAAGGCGGTGTACCTGCCCGATGCCCGCGGCCGGTTGATGGCCATGCAAAGAGACGAAAGCGCCGAAGATGCTTTTCTTGGTTTTTTGCTGCGGCAGCACCCGCTTTTTTACGAGCAACTGGAAGATGGCCTTACGTACTTCTATTTGCACCGCGACCGCTTCCTTGATGAAGACTGGTTTCTTCAAGCTTTTGAACAATGGCGGGAGGCCGGAATTTCCATCTACGGTTTCAATCAACTAAAAGGAAATAAAAAGAATGCGCACAAAGCGGCTATCTCGGTCCAGGTGCAAAGTGGACTCAATTGGTTTAACACAAAACTACAGGTGCGTTACGGCAAGCAGGCTGCAACGCTCAAACAACTGCAGCAAGCCGTTCGAAATAAAAGCAGGTATGTGCAGCTGGATGATGGCACATTAGGGATACTGCCGGATGAATGGATTGAACGCATGTCACAATTCTTTTTTGCGGCGGAAATTATTGGTGAAGACCTGGTGACACCGCGACAACATTTCGACACCATTGCACAACTCTACAATGATGCAGAACTGGATGATGAAGTAAAAGATGCCATTAAGAATTACCAGCAACAGCTTTCCAGTCTGGATGCTATAAACCTGGTGCAGGCTCCTCAGGGTTTGAAAGCACACCTACGAACCTACCAGCTACAAGGCTTGAGTTGGCTGGCCTTCCTGGACAGTCAGCAGTTTGGCGGCGTTCTGGCCGATGACATGGGCCTGGGCAAAACAGTACAGGTAATTGCTTTGCTGCTTTTATTGAAAGAAAAAGGGCTGAAAGAAACGCACCTCATTGTTGTGCCAACCTCGCTGTTATTTAACTGGCAGGTAGAACTGCAGCGCTTTGCGCCATCGTTAACCGTGTACACGGCGCACGGCAACAACCGCAAAAAAGATACGCAGGCGTTTGATGGATACGACGTGGTGCTGACTTCCTACGGCACCCTTCTTTCCGACATCAGTTACCTGCGCCACTACCGTTTTGGCTACGTGTTTTTGGATGAATCGCAACAAATTAAAAACAGCAATTCGCAACGCTACCACGCAGCCCGCCTGTTGCAATCGCGAAACCGCCTGGCCATTACCGGCACGCCAATTGAAAACAACACGCTTGACCTGTATGCGCAGCTTTCTTTTGCCGCCCCCGGGTTACTTGGCAACAAGCAATATTTTAAAGATGTGTACTCAACGCCAATTGATAAGTTTGAGGATAGCAAGCGGGCCGCGGAACTGCAGCGCAAAGTGGCGCCGTTTATTTTAAGGCGAACGAAAGAAGCCGTTGCACAGGAGTTGCCCGACAAAACCGAACAGGTACTTTATTGCCCGATGGGTGATGCGCAGCGGTCAGTGTACGAAGCGTACGAAGGCGAACTGCGTGACTACCTGGAAGGAAAAATGAAGGACGAAATACTGCGGGCTTCAATTCATGTTTTGCGTGGGCTAACCCAGCTTCGCCAGATTTGCAATGATCCGCGGTTGCTGAAAGCCGAACATTTAAAAGGCGGCGGTTCATCAAAAATTGAAGCGCTGATGGAGCAGATTGAAAGCAAATCACCACAGCATAAAATCCTTGTGTTTTCGCAGTTTGTTTCCATGCTCAATTTGTTGCGGGAAGAACTGGATAAGAACAACATTGCCTATTCCTACCTCACCGGCGCAACGCATAACCGCGAAGCAGAAGTTAGCCGCTTTCAAAACGACCCGCAGGTAAGGGTGTTTTTGCTTAGCCTGAAAGCCGGCGGCACAGGGCTAAACCTAACCGCAGCCAGCTACGTGTACCTTGTTGATCCCTGGTGGAACCCGGCTGTGGAAGCGCAGGCCATTGACCGTGCCTACCGTATTGGCCAGCACCGGAACGTGCAGGCAATTCGTCTCATTTGTCCGGGTACCGTAGAAGAAAAAATGATGCTGCTGCAGCAAAGCAAAAAAGAACGTTTTGCAGAACTTGTGCAAAGCGGGAGCAACATGTTCAGTGCCTTGAGTGCGGAAGATTGGAAAGAAATGGTAAGTGGCAGCCGCCGATGACTTTGGTGTTCCCCCAAATCTTCCCGTGTCTATCGTGACCTCAAGCAATTCATGGTGTGATGGTTAAACGTTAATTTCTTCCGATTGGCAGAAAGTCTCTTGCTCAATACACTTTGCTAATTATTTTTACTGCCGCAATGAAACGGGCTCTCATAATACTGCTGCTGATGTGTTTTTCCCTTCTTGGGATAGCCACGTTCAAGCATAGCCATGGGCAACCCGGCAGCCATCCTGTTTCAGCGTTCAATTCTTCCACTTCAATTGGTAAGAACTCAACCGCTTTCGATACACCTCACAACAGTGATGGCACCAACTGGTTTTCGTTTGATCTTGACGGGGAAGACGAAGATGAGTTATTACGAAAGCAATCACTCCTGGCAAAATATGTTGTTGCCTTTATCACTGTTTTTCTCGCCGACAATTATCCTGTTTCGGTCAAGAATAACCTGGCATTTTTACAACACCATGCCGATGCAGGCTCACCGCTTTACGTCCGCTTAAGGGTCTTTCGCATTTAGAACTACTTTCCATTTTATTTTAACTGCACGAACACAGAAGATGAAGGCATTTCTACGCCTGTTCTCTTTTTTGTGTTGTTCCTGCTGTTACAAGTGATGACCACAATTCGGAGACATCACTTCTTCACGAGCATTCATCGTTAAACATCTCTCATAAAAAATCATGAAAAAAGTTCTACTGCTAATTGGCATTGTGGCCGTTTTGTGCCATACCAGCTGCACATCCGAAAAAGAAGCCAAAGAAGAAACCGGCAAATACAAGGTAACAGTGCCTATGCCGCTCGACACCACGTTTGCCAAGGAATACGTTGCCCAGATCAGGTCAATCCGAAACATCGAAATCCGTGCACAGGAAAAAGGCTTTCTGCAAAATATTTACGTGGACGAAGGGCAATACGTACACGCAGGCCAGTTGTTGTTTCGCATTATGCCAAAGCTTTACGAAGCTGAATTGCTGAAAGCGCAGGCCGAAGCAAAGGCAGCGGAAATTGAAATGCAGAATTCAAAAACCCTTGCCGACAAAGGCATTGTATCACCCAATGAGCTGGCGTTGGCCCACGCCAAATGGGACCAGGCAAAAGCCGAAGTGGCGTTGGCAAAACTGCACCTTTCGTTTACTGAAATCAGGGCGCCGTTTGATGGTACCATCGACCGGATTCCGCTGAAGCTGGGAAGCCTTATCGACGAAGGCGAACTACTCACCAGTCTTTCCGATAACAGCAAAATGTTTGCTTATTTCAACGTGTCGGAACCCGAATACCTGGACTACAAAACAGCAGCCAATTCGGGGCTGCACAAAGAGGTAGGCCTGCTGCTGGCCAACAACCAGTTGCTGCCCTACAAAGGCGTAGTGGAAACCATTGAAAGTGAATTTGACCCCGAGACGGGCAACATTGCTTTCCGTGCCACTTTCCCAAACAACGACCGCTTGTTGAAGCATGGTGAAACCGGCAAAGTGCAAATGACCGTACCGCTTCACCAAGCACTTATCATACCGCAAAAAGCAACGTACGAGATCCAGGACAAGCAATATGTTTTTGTGGTGGATAAAAGCCACAAAGTCAGGTCAAGACAAATCACCATCAGCAATGT
>DATKHJ010000026.1:0-3483 GCA_035510335.1 Flavisolibacter sp.
GAGCGGTGGCGTACGTGCCGATGCCAACAGTGCAGGCAATGGCGAAAGCAACCCGTTGAAACAATTGAGTCCGCGGATTAGTGCCAGCTATGTGCTGACGGACAAGCTGAATTTCAGCACCAGCTACGGCCTTTATTATCGCCTGCCAAGCTATACGCAGATTGCCTTTACCAATGCAGCCGGAACAGCCATTAATCCTGCACAATACATCCGGAGCACACACATTGTCAGCGGGCTTGAATACCTGCCGAACAGCAACTTCCGCTTTACGGTGGAAGGTTTTTACAAACGCTATAGCGGCTACCCGGTTAGTGTAACCGATGGCATTAGCTTGGCCAACAAAGGCACCGAGTTTGGCGCTATTGGCAACGAACCAGTGGTGCAAAACGGCAAGGGCCGTGCCTACGGTTTTGAACTGTTTGCACAGCAAAAGCTCACCAAAAACTTTTTTGGTGTGTTGAGTTACACGCTGTACTGGAGCGAATTTACAGGACTGAACGGCCGCTATGCGCCAGCCGCTTGGGATAACCGTCACCTGGTGAGCTACACCATGGGTTACAAGCTGCCAAAGGAGTGGGAAATTGGCTTGAAGTTCCGCTACCAGGGTTCGGCGCCTTACACACCGTTCGATCTTGAGCAGAGCCGCGCCAATTATCTAACGCTGGGCACTGGTGTGCTGAATTATTCGCTGGTAAATACGGAAAGCCTGCCTGCATTTCATGCCGGCGATATCCGCATTGACAAGAAGTGGAACTTCAAACGGCTGACGCTGGATGTATTTCTAGATATACAGAATTTCTATGGATCGAAAAGTGCCGGCACACCGCAATACACCTTTCAACGAAACACCGATAACACGGCGTTTGTTTCTACCGATGGCAACCCGGTTAATGTAAATGGCAGCAACGGCATTCCCTTTATTTTGAATGATGTGGATGGTAATCTTTTGCCAACCATTGGGTTCATTATTGAATTTTAATTGAAGATTGCATTGTTTACAACAAGGGCAATTTCATTCACACAACAGACAGCTAACGTGACCTTGTTACCTTAGCAAGAGCAAGGCTATTGATAGAAGGCGAACCTTATTATTTTATTCTTTAGCTGTAAAAAAGTAAGAAGGTTAGCTTTTTCTGTTTGAATACTTGTGACCAAGGTGGTATGGTCGGTCTTTGCCGGTAAGCTGAACTTGAAAGGTGAAAAGCAAAACGGCATATCAACAAGCGTGTAGTAAAACATTGTACTGCTGCAACGGCAAGAACGAACTGCATCCGTTCTACAAATACTGTTACCTCTCGCAACCTTCGTTCACATACATGGCACGCTGAAATCGCTTTGCCAAACATGCTTTAAGTTTGGCAGTGTAAAACCAAGCAGCATGGCAAAACCGGCAAACATCAAAACCAAACCAACAGCTTCTTCTGTTGAAGAATTTATTGCCGCTATTCCTGATGAACAAAAGAGGAAGGATAGTATTGCTCTTCTTCAACTCATGGAAAAAGCCGCAAAAGAAGGTCCCAAAATGTGGGGCTCATCCATCATCGGCTTTGGCAAATTGCGTTACAAAAGCCCTACCAGCGGCAGAGAAGTCGACTGGTTTAAGGTTGGCTTCTCGCCACGCAAGGCCAACCTTACGGTTTACCTGGTTGGCGATCTGCAGGCGCATGCAGATGCTTTAAAAAACTTGGGCAAACACAAAGTTGGAGGCGGCTGCCTTTACATCAACAAACTGGCAGATGTTAATACGAGGGTGCTGGAAGAAATGATTGCGGCAACCGTAAAAAAGAGAAGCTAAAAAGCCTGATGTGAATTAAGAAAGCCGCGGCAAAGCATTAATTAATTTCAAGCTGCTTCCGCTCTTCTCCCACCCCATTGTTTTTTCGCCGTTGGTGATAATGATATAATCAACCGGCACCGACTGGTTATAACGCAAAGCCTGTTGCAGCACCTCTTCACTCAAAGCAACCGAAGGCGCCTTGCATTCCACCATCAGCCAGGGTTTGTGTGCAGCATCGTAAACCAAAATATCAAAGCGTTTTTTCAGCCCGTTTAGCAGCAATCCTTTTTCTATAGCAATCAGCGCAGCCGGGTAGTGAAGTTCTTTTTGCAGGTACGCAACAAAATTCTGTCGCACCCATTCTTCTTCGGTTAACAACAGCCAACGCTTCCTGATCTCATCAAAAACAAAGGCTTTCTCTCCCTCTTTCTTCAGGCGAAACTTTGGCTCCGGGAACTGCACCACAATCATGCGTCAAACCTAATCATTAAATTCGTGGCCATGAAGACGAAAGACGACATCGTTAAAAACTGGTTGCCGCGCTATACAGGGCAACCACTTGACAGTTTCGGAAAGTATATTCTTCTAACCAATTTCAGCAACTACGTACGGCTATTTGCAGAGTGGAACAAGGTGGAAGTAGTTGGCCTCGACAAACCCATGCAGTGCGCCACGGCCAATGGTATTTCCATCATCAACTTTGGCATGGGCAGTCCAACAGCAGCCACCGTTATGGATTTGCTGACGGCCATTCAGCCGGAAGCCGTTTTATTTTTGGGCAAGTGCGGCGGGTTAAAAAGACGCAACAAACTTGGTGATCTCATTCTTCCCATTGCAGCGATCAGGGGCGAGGGTACATCCAACGATTACTTTCCGCCGGAAGTGCCGGCCATGCCGGCGTTTGCGTTGCAGAAAGCTATCTCCACAACCATCCGCGATTATGGCGTGGACTACTGGACCGGCACGGTTTACACCACCAACCGGCGTGTGTGGGAGCACGATGAAGAGTTTAAAGCCTACCTGCAGAAAGTACGAGCTTATGCCATTGACATGGAAACGGCCACCATTTTTATGGTGGGATTTGCCAACAAAATTCCAACCGGTGCTTTGCTGCTGGTAAGCGATCAGCCAATGACACCCGAAGGCGTAAAAACAGAAGAAAGCGACCGCAAGATCACCGAACAATTTGTGGAACGACATTTGAAAGTTGGCGTTGACTCGCTGAAGCAATTAATCAATGGTGGCTTAACGGTAAGGCATTTGAGATTTTAAAGGCGATTGAAGAAATGAAGTTTCTTTATCTGTTTTTTCTGTTTCTTGTAGGTTGTGTTAACGCTACAAACACTCGCTCAGAAAGCAATCAATCGTTCTGTTCTCCAAACAGTACGATTGATAAATTGGAAAAGTATGATTTCGAGGATGCAGACACAATCCATCAGTCTGATATTATTAAACTGGAAGGGGTTGTGACTTTTCAATTTGAGAATGTTGCAATCTATCCCAAGGCAACTTCAGAACCGAAAGATGCATTTTGGATTCATTTTAGCCCGCATCTTGTTGAGTATATAAATGAAATAGAGAAAATGGATGGAAAAAAAGTTCTTGTAGCCGGAAAGTTAGATTTTAATCAAAAAGGCCATTTAGGAAGCTATAAAGGCACATTAGACAGTATATTCTGCATTACAACAATTCAATAAATACCATAC
>DATKHJ010000027.1:0-16572 GCA_035510335.1 Flavisolibacter sp.
TGGCAAAACTACACCGCATGTCCACCGAAGACATGCATTCCATCATTGCTTTTTTACGCTCCGATCATGCCTGGGTGAAGGCCGATAACACACGTCAGCCGGAATCATCGTATTCGTTCTTGGCAAAATTTTTAACTACTATTAAAGCCATGGAACCCATGCCTTTCCCTGCCGGCACCGTGGCCGAACCCGATACTACCAACCAGGTAAAATGGGGCGAGTATGTAAGCCTTTACCGGGTAGAATGCTACGCCTGCCACTCGGCCGATTTTGCAAAGGCTGATTTTGAAAATCCTGAGAAGTCAGGAGGATTTTTTGGTGGCGGAAACAAGTTTGAGCTGCCCGGCGGAAAAGCAATTTACTCCCGCAACCTTACCATGGACGAAGAAACCGGCATTGGCAAATGGACGGAAGAAGAGTTTGTAAAAGCAGTAAAAACCGGTATTGTGCCACACGGCCAGCCTGCCCTGCGGCAGCCCATGGCTCCTTACACCGATTTGAGCGATGGGGAAGTGAAAGCCATTTTTGCCTACCTGAAAACAATTCCCAAGATCAACAACAAAGTGGAACGAAAATTTGAATAAACGAAAGCCCTGCGAAAGCAGGGTTTTTTGTTGGGAGGAAATCGGTCGTTGCCAAATCACCGCCCTTTATCTTTGGCGCTTTCCCATTTGCTGTATGATTCATTTTCATTCTTTACGGGTTAAGAAGGTGGTGAAAGAAACCGACGATTGCGTTTCCATTGAGTTTGACGTGCCTACGCAGTTGGAAAACCTGTTCCGGTTTACGCAAGGCCAAAATCTCACCATAAAAAAATTACTGAACGGAGAAGAACTGCGCCGCAATTATTCCATTTGTAGCAGCCCGTTTGACAACCGCCTGCGGGTGGCAGTGAAAAAAGTGGAAGGCGGTGTTTTTTCCACTTGGGCCAATGAAAGCCTCAAGGCCGGCGATGTGCTGGAGGTAATGCCGCCAACCGGAAAGTTTTATACCAAACTGCAGCCTTCGCAACAAAAGAACTACGTTGCGTTTACGGCAGGCAGCGGCATTACACCCATTCTTTCCATTATTAAAACCACGCTGCTTACCGAGCCGCAAAGCAGCTTTACGCTGGTGTATGGCAACCGTACAAAAACCTCCATTCTTTTTAAAGAAGAACTGGAGGCATTGAAGGATAAATTCATTGATCGCTTTCGGGTTTACCATGTGCTTAGCCGCGAAAAAACCGATGCGCCCATCAATAACGGGAGAATAGATACCGAAAAGCTGGAACTGTTCTTCAACAAGGTCATTGACATTAATAAATGCGATGAATTTTTCCTATGCGGACCAGAGGAGATGATCTTTTGCATTAAAGGTTACCTGGCCGGCAAAGGGGTGGCAGATGAGAAAGTTCATTTTGAGTTGTTCACTGTGCCCGGACAAAAAAAATCGGCAATCGACAATCGGCAATCGGCAATAGAAGAAAGTGGTCCGGTCAGTAAAATTTCCGTAAAGCTTGATGGCATCACGTTCGATTTTGATCTTTCGCAGGAAGGACAAAGCATTTTGGATGCGGCCTTAAAGCAAGGCGCCGACCTGCCTTATGCCTGCAAAGGCGGCGTGTGTACCACCTGCAAAGCCAAACTGCTGGAAGGCAAGGTGGAGATGGAAGTAAACTGGGGGTTGGAGCCCGATGAGGTAGCGCAAGGCTTTGTGCTGACCTGCCAGGCGCACCCAAAAAGCGAAAAAGTGGTGATTGATTTTGATGCGAAATAGTAGCGGTTATTAATTTGGTTTGATTCCCATACGTTTTCTGCCGTTTTCCATCTCTCTTAATTCGCTTACCCGCATAAGTCGGCTTACGAATTGGCTTCGGGGATGAGCTGGATAATGGTAAACGATTGCTCTGCGAATTTCAAAACAATGACTTTGGTTTTTTGTACGCACCCATACCAAATGACGGCCATCGTGAGACATTGATTCCAACTCCTCGTCTCTTGGGTTTGAAGAAAGGGTGTCTAGCCGCTGTTGGAAGAAATAGGAAAAGATGTTATCCGGTTGCAAAGTCAGGTAAGAGATTGCACTAATTCGATTCGTTTCATGGTTGTAATTAATCGTGTATTGCTTTGTTACACCTCGCGACCTCCAAATAATTTTTCCGTAGCCGAAAGATGTATTATCAGCATATCGGTGATAAAAAAGCAAAGTATCTGCACCTTGCTTTTGTAAACTATCCATGAGTTGCTCCGCTTTGATAACTACTAAATATGAGCGGCGGAGAGGGCATGAAGGGCTTTCGTCTTGCGCAAACAAAACCAAGCTATATACCATGAGGGCCAGAAAAGTAGAAGCTCTTTTCATGAAACATACTTAAAGCCAGATACTCGCTTGGCGAAAGAGTTACTTTGCTGCCGATAGCTGCGGCTCTTTTTTATTCAACAATTCCTTAATGGATTTTTCCAGCCAGTAAACCGTGTTGGTAGAAAGCCCGGTTGTGTGGAAGTAAACTTTCCCTTCCTGGTCAATAATGGCATGCGTGGGATAGCCCCTCACACCGTTTCGGTCGGCCAGGTAGCGGCCATCATCAACAAGCTGGTAGCTGAACGGCAGCATCTTTACAAATTTTTTGATACTTTCCTCGTCGTCCAGTCCAATGGCCACAAAACGAACGCTGTCGGAAGCATACTTCGTTACCAGGTTATTCAGGTCCGGAATTTCAATGCGACAGGGCATGCAGCTGATGAACCAGTAGTTGACCACTGTAATCTTTCCCAGGTTATTTTTTAAATCAATTTCGTTGCCGGTAATGTCTTTCAGTTTGCCCAGGTTAAACTTTTCGCCCTTCCGAAAGAAGTTGCTTTCTTTTGGCGCCGGCATTTTGGCCATGCGGGCTTCTTTTTCTTCGCCGGTTAGCCGCACCAGGTAAAACGCCGTGTTTTGGTCGTTCTTGTTTTCAGGCTTCAGTGTATGGCCGCCTTTTACCAATAGTGGCCGCCAGATGCTAGCCGGGTAAATAGTGCCGGACGAATCTTTGACGATGGTGTTCTCCGTAATTTTCTGCGCATTGGCCAACGTGGCAAGCAGGATGAACGAAAGAAAGAAGGTTAGTCGCATAAAAGACTTTGCAGTTTGGTTGTTAAATATAGGCTGGGAAAGAAATAAAAAAAGCCGCTTTTCTAGAGCGGCTTTAAAATAAGGTTATGCGGTTGGCCGATTGGGATCGTCGGTTGGCGTATGCGAAACCGTGGTTGTCGGTGTAGTGGTGGTAGTAGTGGTGCCGGCAGAAGGAGTATTTACATTGTTGGTAAAGCTGCTTTTCAGGCTGTCAAACCCGCTTTGCAAACTATCGGATGAAGAACGGTACATAAACGTAAAGGCCAACAAGGCTATAGCGGCAGCAATGGCGCCATAAAAGCCAAAGCCCAGGGCTCCCAATGCATCTGTAGCGTCAAAAAAATTAATAACCATAACGATGGCCGCCACCCCGCTTGCAATCAAAGCAATCATCCAGTTGGTGGACGACAGATTTTTGGTTTGATCGCCCATAAAAGCCATGACGCCGGCTACTAAAAAACACAAGAACACCAGCACGCCAGAGCCATGCATTCCATTAACGGAAAAACCGAGGAAGGAAACCCAGGGTAAGAACATGCAAACGATGCCAACGGCGGCTGCAATCAGCATCATTTTTCGTTGTTTGCTCATTGTTTCGAAGTTCATGGTAAAAAGTTTATATGAAAGTTACATTTAACATTTAAGCTTCCCAAGAGAAGTTTGCTTAGACAAACCGGCTGAAAGCTAGCTGGCAAGGACCTTTAAGAAAAGATTACCCCCTTCTTTACCTATTTTTACTTTCTTAAATTGCTATATGTCAGTACAGGATTTGCAGGAAATTTTTGATCGCAAGATTGAGCAGGATGTGCGCATTGAACCCAAAGACTGGATGCCGGAGAAATACCGGCAAACACTCATCCGCCAGATTTCGCAGCATGCGCACAGCGAAATTGTAGGCATGCTACCGGAAGGTAACTGGATCAGCCGGGCACCTTCGCTCAAGCGCAAGCAAATTCTTATTGCCAAAGTGCAGGACGAAGCCGGTCATGGCCTTTATCTCTACAGCGCTGCCGAAACGCTGGGCATCAGTCGCGACGAAATGATTGAACAACTGCACACCGGTAAAGCCAAATATTCTTCCATTTTTAATTATCCCACGCTTACCTGGGCCGACATGGGCGCCATTGGCTGGCTGGTAGATGGTGCCGCTATTATGAACCAGGTGCCGCTTTGCCGTACCTCGTACGGTCCGTACAGCCGCGCCATGATCCGGGTGTGTAAAGAAGAAAGCTTTCACCAGCGCCAGGGCTTTGAAGCCTTGCTGGTATTAAGTAAGGGAACAAAAGAACAGCGTGCCATGGTGCAGGATGCCATTGACCGCTGGTGGTGGCCTAGTTTAATGATGTTTGGTCCGCACGACGCCGAAAGTACCAACACCGAAAGCAGCATGAAGTGGAAGATCAAACGCTTTAGCAACGACGAACTGCGCCAGCGTTTTGTGGATATGATTGCCGAGCAGGTGAAGCTCCTTAACATGACGCTTCCCGACCCGGATTTAAAATGGAACGAAAGCCGCCAGCACTACGATTTTGGGAAGATAAACTGGGAAGAGTTTTGGAACGTAGTGAGTGGTAATGGTCCCTGCAACAAACAACGCCTGGATGCCCGCCGCAAAGCCTGGGAAGACGGCGCTTGGGTACGTGAAGCCGCCAAAGCGCATGCAGATAAACGGGCAAGAAGAAATAAACAACAAGCGGCTGCGTAGTAATTACTGGTTATTAATTATTGATTATTCTCATGACTTCTTACAAGCATTTCTATGATATGCCTGTTTATAAAACTTGCAGGAGTTTTAGAAAAGAAGTCAGCAATATTGTTCGTAAGAATTTTCCAAAAGAAGAAAGGTTCTTATTGTCCGCTCAATTGCTCGATGCCGCCCGTTCGATAACAGCAAATTTGGCAGAAGGTTTTGGTCGGTTTCATTACCAGGAGAATATCCAATTTTGCCGACAGAGCAGGGGTTCTTTAGCTGAAACTATGGAGCATCTTATTACAGCTTATGACGAGAAATACATTGATAAGACAATGTTGGAAAACGTAAACAGCCAATACAAGCAGTGTTTGAAAGAGTTAAATGGTTACATTAAGTATTTGAAAACCGTAAAAGCAAAGCCAATAATCAATAATGAATAATTCAATAATCAAATATTACTACGGCGATTATGATTCAATGAAAGGCGGTCAACCCGAAGGCAATGTTTCTTCATCAAAAGCAAATAGTGCTGCGGAATGGCCTTTGTGGGAAGTCTTCATCCGCAGCAAGCAAGGCCTGGATCACAAACATGTAGGAAGCCTGCATGCCGCCGATGCACACATGGCCATTGAAAATGCAAGAGACGTTTATACGCGACGACAAGAAGGCGTAAGCATTTGGGTGGTGGAAAGCAAACATATTCACGCTTCCAACCCCGATGAAGCCGAAAGCTTTTATGAACCGGCAAACGACAAAGTGTATCGCCACCCAACCTTCTACGACCTGCCGGATGAAGTGAACCACATGTAACCGCGGATTCGCAGGATTTTTTGAGTGATTAACAGGATTGCTTTTACCAATCAACTTATCAACTTGTCAACCGATCAACAATTTCTCTATACACTTCACCTGGCCGACAGCACACTGATTCTTGCGCAACGCAATGCCGAATGGACCGGCCACGGACCAGTGCTGGAACAGGACATTGCCATCACCAACATTTCGCTTGACCTGCTGGGACAGGCAAGAAATTTTTACCAGCATGCAGCCGCTTTATACAATGCATTTAGTGAAGAAGAAAAAGCGGCGGTTGATAAATACCTACCGCGGCCATGGAAAGAATACAACCGCGAGTTGCAGGAAGATGATTTGGCATTTCTTCGTGATGAACACCAATACCTCAATCTCTTACTTACGGAATTGCCCCGCGGTGATTGGGCTTTCTCTGTTTTGCGGCAGTTCTTCTTTAGCGCTTATCAATTTTATCTCTACCAAAAACTCCAACAAAGCAGCGATGCGCAACTGGCTGCCATTGCTGAAAAATCAATCAAGGAAACGGCTTATCACCTGCGCTGGAGCGGCGAATGGGTCATTCGTTTGGGTGACGGTACGGAAGAAAGCAAGCGTCGTATAAAAAATGCCCTAACCGATTTGTGGATGTTCACCGGCGAATTGTTTACAAAAGCCTCGTACGAAGAGATAGATGCAACTGTGATAAAAAATGATTGGCTGCAAAAAGTGCAGGCCGTTTTTGATGAGGCAACGCTGGAGTTACCTACATCAACTTGGTCGCAAAGCGGCGGTAAAGAAGGACGGCATACCGAGTACATGGGTTTTTTACTGGCGGAGATGCAGCACCTGCAGCGCACCTTTCCAAACGCTACCTGGTAATTCATGCAGCAATTCACCAACCAAAATTTTCATGCGCTTTGCAATGAATTAGCGGCGAAGGATAAGCACATGGAACAAATTCTTTCAACGTATGGTTACCCGCCTTTCTGGACAAGGCCCAACACGTTTGAAACGCTGGTGCTGACAATTTTGGAGCAGCAGGTTTCGCTGGCTTCCGCATACGCGGCGTATAAAAAGCTGAAAGATCGCCTGCCTAAGATCACTCCAAAAGCACTGTTGCAATTAACCGATGAAGAGTTGCGAAGCTGCTATTTTACGCGGCAGAAAACGGTGTATGTACGAGAACTGGCCATCGCCCTTCTTACAAAACGCATTAACCTTAAAAGCTTTGAGGCAAAAGAAAACGAAGCCGTGCGGCAGGAACTGATTGCCTTAAAAGGCATTGGCAACTGGACGATTGACATTTACCTTCTTCACGCCTTGCAGCGTACCGATGTTTTTCCGATTGGCGATCTAGCGCTGGTCAATGCCATCCGAATGATAATGGAGGAAGCATTAACCAAAGAAGAGATTATTGAGTTGTCGCACAAATGGAAACCGTATCGTTCCATTGCCACCATGATGTTCTGGCATTATTACATCAGGAAGAAAAATATTAAGCTGCTGCATTGATAGTCTGAACCATGATTTATGGGATTGATGGGATTAATGAGAAATAGAAGAGTCGTTCATTGCTGAACGACTCTTACTTTATAAAGAAGGTTATCATTTCTTCCTCATCTTCAAAATCCACCCACCCAAATCATGGTTCAAAGACAGGCTTACATATACAACCCGCCATCCACGCTCAACACCTGCCCGGTTACATAGTTGCTCATATCCGATGCAAGAAAGAGAGTAACGTTGGCAATATCATCGGCGGTGCCAAATCTTCCCAACGGAATTCCTGCTTTGTATTTATCGGCCTGCTCGCCTTCTTTGAGGTAAGAGGTCATGTCAGTTTCTACAAAGCCCGGTGCAATAGCATTGCAGCGAATGTTGCGGCTGCCCAGTTCTTTCGCTACCGATTTGGTAAAACCAATAATACCTGCTTTTGATGCCGCGTAGCTTCCCTGTCCGGCGTTACCCATTAAACCAATTACGGAGCTCATGTTGATGATGCTGCCGCTTTTGGCTTTCATCATCGGACGAATCACCTGCTTCGTCATGTTGAAAACAGATTTCAGGTTAATGTCCATTACATCATCCCATTGCTCCGGCGTCATGCGCAGCAGCAAATTATCTTTTGAAATGCCGGCGTTGTTTACACAAACATCCACGGAGCCAAATTCTTTCACCACATCATTCACAAAGGTTTCGCATTCGGCAAATTCACCGGCGTTGCTGCGGTAAGCCTTTGCTTTTACACCAAGGGCAATTAATTTTTCTTCCAGTGCTTTTGCTTTTTCGGCGCTGCCTTCGCTCACATAAGTAAAAGCCACATGAGCGCCATGCTCGGCCATTTTTAACGCAATGCCTTCGCCAATACCACGGGCCGCACCCGTAACAATCACAACTTTATTTTCAAGAAGTTTCATACGCTGGTTTTGTTGGTGGCAAATGTAATTGTTTCCGGTTTTATGCCGCCACGCTTACTACAGCAGCGAAGTTGTTATGAGGAAGAGAAAAAATTTGTAGATAACTAAAATAAAATAATGCGCTACGAAAAACAGTAGTGCCAATCCAACAGACTTCAACCAGGATAATTTGTAAAACCGGTGTGCGGCAATGGCTGTATAAAGAAGAAAAACGCTGTAAATACTGCCCATTGTTATCCAGCCGTCTTCCAGAACAAGTTTATTGCCGGTAGCAAGATGATAAGCGCCCATTGCACCAAACAGCAACAAGGGAAGCACCAGGTAGCCCCAAATAAGATAAACGCTGTTGATTTCTGTGGCAAATACCATTTGGTCAAAGAAGAACTTTCTTTTCCGAAAGGTGAGTGCCCAGAAAAACAAGGCGGTCAGCGGCAGCAAAACAAGCAGTAAGAACTTCGATACTTTCGCCGACCTTTCCTGGAAGACTTCTGCAAGTTGCTGGTCAGTCCAGCGATGCTCTTGCGCCAGCGCAATTGCTTTTTGCATGGCATAATCGCCATAAAAATTATGACGTACATGGTAGTACAGGCGCATATTCAATCCTTCAAACACAGGAAAAAGCAGGTAAAGAATACAAAGCAGGAGAAAAAGCGAAAGAGGCTTGAACAATGATTTCCGAATGCCGTAGCAATATTGTTCGGAAAGCTTGCCAGGACGGGTGAAAATGTATTTAAGCGTGGTGAAAAAGGTGCCTTCAAAATGCGTGATAAAATGAAAACCCTCTTGAATGAAATGTGAGAATGTGCGGTCGTGATCGGTGTACACTTTTTCGCCACAATAAGTGCAGTACTTTCCTTCAAACTGCCGCTGGCAATTTTTGCAGGTATGTCTTGCCGTAATTTGCTCGGTTGCTGTTAGCGGAATGGTTTGGTTGGCCTGCGGTTGCACCGGTGCCGGACGAATCTCATGTGCCATAAACGAAAATTACGCAATATGTGCCGAAAGGAGAAGCGGATTGTGCACCTGTATTTGCGGCTTGTTGTATCAGCGCTCGGCAGCAAAGCGGCTGATCTCTTCAATATAGGTTCGTTCGTTGCTGAGGCGGGGAACTTTGTGTTGTCCGCCCAGTTTGCCCTTGCTGCTTAACCAGGCGGCAAAGGTGCCTTTTGGGAGCGCTTTTACTTCGGGCATGCGCAGGGCAATGTCTTTGTGACGCTTGGCCTCGTAATCGCTGTTGATGCTTTGCAGCGCCGCATCCATTTCTGCCACAAAATGCTGCAGGCTTTCGGGTTCTTTTTCAAATTCAATCAGCCACTCGTGGGCACCGTTGCCATGTTCGGAAAAATAGATGGGAGCAGCCGAATAATCGCTTACAGCCGCACCGGTTTTCTGGCAGGCAATGGAAAGAGCTTTGTCGGTATTGTCAACAATCACTTCTTCGCCGAAGGCATTAATAAAGTGCTTGATTCGGCCGGAAACTTTAATGCGGAAAGGAGAGAGGCAAGTGAATTGAATAGTATCGCCTAAGAGGTAACGCCACAAACCACCGTTGGTGGTAATGACGGGTGCATAATTTTTCCCGATCTCTACTTCGTCTAACTGGATGGTTTCGGGAGCCTCTTTGTCAAACTCACTCACCGGCATAAACTCGAAGAAGATGCCGTGATCGCACATGAGCAACATCCCTTCTTCGTTCAGGTCATCTTGCGCAGCAAAAAAACCTTCCGATGCATTGTACATTTCCATGTAGTTGATGGGTGCGCCAATCAACCGTTCGAAATGCTGGCGGTACGGAACAAAACTTACGCCGCCGTGCATGTATAATTCAAGGCTTGGCCACACTTGCTTGATGTTTTCTTTGCCCGTGATTTCTAAAATGCGTTTCAACAAAACAATGAGCCAGGTGGGAACGCCGGCCATGGAGGTAACATTCTCCTGGATGGTGCTCTGCGCCAGCTTTTCAATCTTTGCTTCCCATTCGTCCATCAGTGCAATGGACAAATCAGGGGTGCGAATCCAGTTGCTCCAGAAGGGAGAATTCTGCAAAATGACAGCACTCAAATCGCCGTACTGCACTTCTTCGTTGAACTGGTTAATTTGATGGCTGCCGCCAATGACTAGGGCTTTTCCCGTGAGCAGATCGCTATTGGGGTTAGACACGTAATAAAGCGACAATACATCTTTGGAAGCTTTGTAGTGATTGTCTTTTAAGCTCTCCTCGCTAATGGGAATGAACTTGCTTTTGTCGCTGGTGGTGCCGCTGCTTTTGGCGTACCAATTCACGGGTGTGTTCCAGAGTACATTTTCTTCTCCCTGCATCATGCGTTCGATAAAACCTTTGATGTCGTCATAGCTTTGTACGGGCACCGCCTTTTTGTAATCGGCCAGTGATTGTATTTGCGAGAAGTTATATGTTCTGCCGAAGGCCGTGTACTGCCCTGCCGCCAGCAAATCCTGCCACACGGCAAACTGCGCCGCAACCGGATCTTCTTTCCACTGATCAATCGACCATTGTCGCAACCTTGCAAAACCTGATATGGCGGGAGAAAGGAGTTTCATTTGTTGGGCGGAAAGTTAGGGAAATCGGTTTGGAGTTTAGTGTTTGGAATTTGGAGTTATTACCTTTAGTCGAGTCAATTTGTTTTTATGGCAACTATTCAAACCTTTGAAGAGTTAGAAATCTGGCAAATTGCCAGAGACTTGTCTGAAAGAATGTATGAACTCACATTCATTGAGCCTATTTCAAAAGACTATCGTTACAAGGATCAACTGCGTGGCTCTTGTGGTTCAATTATGGACAACATAGCAGAGGGCTTTGGTAGAGGCAGTAAACTGGAATTTATCAATTGCCTTACAATCGCCAAGGGCGAAGCAGAAGAGTTAAAATCACAACTCTATCGCGGGCTCGACATAAAGTACATTTCAGACTCTCTCTTTCAAGAATTATATGCACAAGCTGACACAATCGTTCGAAAAATCGGTGCCTTTATCAACTATTTAAATTGCTCAAATCACAAGGGGCAGAAGTTCAAACACAGAATCTAGCAGCTAAAGAACCCCAAACCCCAAACATCAAACGCCAAACCTATTTAGGCAACGTTGTCCAATGGTGGCCATCCTTTGCAATCAATGCTTCGGCATCTTCCGGTCCCCAGGAGCCGGGAGCGTAGTTGGGAAAATCAACCGGCGGACGGGTTTTCCACGCATCCAGAATGGGTTGAATAATCTCCCATGCTCTTTCCACCTGGTCGGCACGCATAAAGAGGGTTGGGTCGCCTTCAATCACATCCGACAAAAGTGTTTCGTACGCTTCCGGTGCATTATCGCCGTAAGTTTCGGTGTAGTTAAACACCATGTCAACAGGCTGCAAAATCATTTGCGGACCGGGTTGTTTGGCCTGGAAGCGAAGCCGAATATCCATTTGCGGTTGAATGGAAATAATGAGCCGGTTGGGCCGCCAGGTTTCGCCGGCTTCCGGCGGAAATGAAAACTGCGGTGCCTGTTTAAACTGGATGGCAATGAGGGTGCTTTTGGCATGCATGGCTTTGCCGGTGCGAACGTAAAACGGCACATCTTTCCAGCGCCAGTTATCAATATGAAATTTCACCGCGGCAAAAGTTTCAACACCCGAACCTTCCGCTACGCCTTTTTCCTGGCGGTAAGCCTTCACTTTTTCGCCGTGCATCCAACCTTCGCTGTATTGTCCGCGAACGGCGTTCTGGTGCACTTCATCCCGCTGCCAGCAGCGAATGGCTTTTAGTACATCCAGTTTTTTATTGCGTATTTCATCCGCCGCAAACGAAACCGGTGCTTCCATGGCAATCATGCAAACAAGTTGCAGAATATGGTTTTGCACCATGTCACGCAAAGCGCCGGCACCTTCGTAGTACGAACCACGGCCTTCAATGCCAATAGCTTCCGAAGCCGTGATCTGCACATGATCGATGTAATGATCTGACCAAACCGGTTCAAACAGTGCATTGGCAAAGCGAAGTGCCAGGATATTTTGCACGGTTTCTTTTCCCAGGAAATGATCGATGCGATAGATCTGTTGTTCCTCAAACATTTGCCCTAACTGGATGTTCAGTTTGCGGGCACTTTCAAGGTCGTGGCCAAATGGTTTTTCAAACACCATGCGTGACCGCGATGGGTTTTCTGTCAGTCCTGCTTCGTGCAATTTGGTAGCAATGCCAGGCGCCAGTTGCGGTGCCACCGACATGTAAAAAATAACATTGACCTCGGTCTTCCAGTCTTTTTCTTTTTGCTTCACCAGCTTTTTCATCTGCTGGTAGCTGCGCAGCTTTTCAAGATCGGCTTTGAGGTAATCAACCTGTTTTGAAAAAATCTTCCAGTGTTCTTCCAGCCCGTCTTTCCGGCGCGAATGTTCTTCAATTCCTTTTTTAATAAAGGCGCGGTAAGACGTATCTGAATAATCCGTTCTTCCAATACCAATAATGAAGAAATCTTCGGGCAAATACTTGTCCAGATAAAGATTATAAAGAGCTGGCAACAACTTACGATGCGCCAGATCACCACTGCCGCCAAAGATGAAGATGACGGTGGGGATTCTTTCTGCTTTAGATGTCATGGTTTGCTGTTAATAGGTTAATGGGTTAATAGGTTACTGTGTTACTTTCTGGCTTTTGTTTGTTAGGCCCCGTAGATACTTGATGTATCCATTTAGTAAACCCATCACTTCATTAAACTTGATTTTGTAAGCTGTCAATTGTTCTTTGCTAATAAATTGACAATCGTATGCGTCAATCAAATGGTTCAAGGTTTCGTTTAAAGAACCACGAGCATTTATGCAAAATTTGATTTGATCGGGATACCCAAACCTTCCGTGTCCTTCAGCAATATTAGCAGTGATTGATCGGGCTGAACGAATCATTTGATCGCAAAGGCGATACTTCTCTTCTGGCGGAAAGGCATTTGCTAATTGTTCAATTTCTTTTTTGAACTTTCTTGCAGCCTTCCATACCTGGAGGTCGGTGAATGGTTTGTATTCCGACATAGTAACGAATTAACATAGTAACTTATTAACGCACCTCAGCGCTCCTCAACGTTCCATTCCGTATGAAAAACCCCTTCCTTGTCGATGCGCTGGTACGTATGTGCGCCAAAAAAATCACGTTGGGCTTGTATGAGGTTGGTCGGCAGCCGCTCACTGCAGAATGCATCGAAATAACCCAACGCACTACTCGTAGCCGCTACCGGAATGCCGGCGTTGATGGCTGCCGTCAATACCTGGCGAATGGCAGTTTGTTTTTCGTTAAGAAGTGATGCCACATTCTCATCCAGCAAAACATTTTCCTGTGCTGCATTTGCTGCAAAAGCCTTGTCAAACTGGTAAAGAAGACCAGAGCGGATAATGCAACCGCCTTTCCAAATGGAGACAACTTCCGGCAACGGAATTTCAAACGTGTATTCTTCCGAAGCTTTTGCCAATAGGCTTAAGCCTTGTGCGTAGGCAATGATGAAACTGAAATACAGCGCATCTTCCAACGCCGAAATAAATTCTTCTTGTTCTGCTGTAAACGCTCCTGTTTTCTTCTTGTATAGTTGTGAAGCCTGCACCCGTTGCTCTTTGTAAGACGACAAGGTTCTGGCGGCCACAGCCGCATCAATAGTAGGAATGGCTACGCCTACATTCAGGGCATCCTGCGAGGTCCATTTACCCGTACCTTTTGAGCCGGCTTTGTCTAAAATAAAATCAACGAGGTAATCGGTTTTATCCGGCGTTTCGGTATCAAGGGTACGAAAAATCTCAGCGGTAATTTCAATGAGAAATGATTGTAGATTTCCCTCATTCCATTTGGAAAAGACGCCGTGTAACTCTTCGTTAGATAATCCGCAGCCACGCTTCATCAGGTCGTAGGCTTCGCTGATGAGTTGCATCATCGCGTACTCAATGCCGTTGTGCACCATCTTCACATAATGTCCGGCCGGTCCATTGCCCATATACGCTACGCAAGGTTTGCCATCAGCTTTTGCGGCCACACCTTCCAAAATTGGTTTCAGGTATTGATAGGCTTTTTTATCGCCGCCAGGCATCATGCTCGGACCAAACCTTGCCCCGGCTTCGCCACCCGATACACCCATTCCAAAAAAATGAATGCCTTTGGGTTGCAGTTCTTCAAAGCGGCGCTGCGTGTCTTTAAAAAACGAATTGCCGCCGTCAATCACAATATCACCTTCTTCGAGGTGGGGCAAAAGATTGCTGATGACATCGTCCACCGGTTTGCCAGCCGGTACAAGCATCATAATCTTCCGGGGCTTTTTCAGGGCTTGGGTCATGGTGGCAATGTCGGTAGTGCCTTTTACCACTGTGCCTTTGGGCGCCGCTGCTTCCAGCGCATCGGCCCTTTCCTGCTTTAAGTCGAAGCCAATTACGGCAAAGCCATTGTCGGCAATGTTGAGCAACAGGTTGCTGCCCATTACGCCAATGCCAATCATGCCGAAGTCAAAAGTTGGTTCCATGGTTTTGGGGTTTGTATCGTGAGTGGTGAATTGCCAGTGGTGAGCTGGGAGTCCGAATATGCATTATTCACAACTGACCACTCACCACTGACGAAGGCGATTAGTTTTCCTTTTTCGGACGGGTTTCGGGTTCTTTTCGTCCGTTGTGACAGGTGTAACAAGTTACCGTTAAAATGGTTGACATTTCTTCAGCCTTGCCGGAATACGGAAAGTATTCGTCGTTGAGTTTATTGGTCATCTTCATCATGTCGCGGGCCACCAGCTTGTGTTTGTTCTTGTCCGAAGCCCAGTCCCATTCTTCAGGGTTGGCTTCCTGTTTTACGTGGCAAAAATTGCACTTTACGTTCAGCGATGCGGTGAAATGGTGCATCACACTGTCGAGCTGTTTTTCCGTAATGTTTTTAGGGAGGATTTGCAGGTTCTTGTAACCAGGATCGTTGGTTGCCCTCGTAAAAGCAGAAGAAACGGCCACCACGCAAACCAGCACAAGCACCACCAGCGAGGTCTTTGTCATAAAGCGTTAAAATTTTGCCTCAAGTTAGCCAAAAAAAGCCCCGCCGTATTTAAACATCGGTTAAGGTTTCTGCCTCTTCGTATTTTTGCCGCCTTAAATTATTGGCATGTCCCAACTGGTAAAAGAATTCAACGAGTACCGCGAGAAAATGAACGAGGTGATTCTGAGCAAGAACAACCTGGTGATGAAGCGCCTCTGGAACCTGGATACAAACACTTACGAAGAAGGTGCGCTGGATAAGAAAACAAAAGAAATGCTTGGCCTGGTTGCCAGCATGGTGCTGCGCTGCGATGACTGCATTAAATACCATTTGGGCAAAAGCCACGAACTTGGCGTCACCACAGAACAGATGTACGAGATTTTTGCCGTGGCTAATATTGTGGGTGGAACCATTGTGATTCCGCACACGAGAAGAGCGGCGGAATACTGGGAAGAGTTAACTGCTAATGAGCAAATCTGAAAATAGGCAAATGTGCAAATGAAAGCCTGTAAAATGGAATATTGCACAGAATGCCGAAATTTATAAAACATGGAAACAGCTACTTTAAATAAAGCCCCGCTAACTGCCAAAGATTTTGCCACCGACCAGGAAGTACGTTGGTGTCCCGGCTGCGGCGACTATTCTATTCTTGCACAGGTGCAAAAGGTGATGCCAACGTTGGGCATTCCCCGCGAGAACATTGCCATCATTTCCGGTATCGGGTGTTCGTCCCGCTTTCCGTATTACATGAACGTGTACGGCATGCACTCCATTCACGGACGGGCAACTGCCATCGCCAGTGGGTTAAAAGCGTCCCGCCCCGATTTAAGCGTTTGGATTGTAACCGGCGACGGTGATAGCCTGAGCATTGGCGGTAACCATACCATTCACCTGCTGCGCAGAAATTTTGATGTGAATGTGCTGATGTTCAACAACCAGATTTATGGTTTAACAAAAGGACAGTATTCACCCACTTCCGAAGAAAACAAGGTGACGAAGAGTACGCCGTTCGGTTCAATCGACCACCCGTTCAACCCCATGGCGCTGGCGCTTGGTGCCGACGCAACGTTTATTGCCCGCAGCATGGACCGCGATCCGAAGCACCTGCAGGCCATGCTCATGCGTTCCTATGCCCACAAAGGCGCTTCGTTCCTGGAGATATACCAGAACTGCAACATCTTCAACGATGGCGCATTTGAAGTGTTTACAGAAAAGACAACAAAAGCCGACAACGCTATCTTCCTCGAAAACGGCAAGCCGCTGGTGTTTGGCGCTAACAGCGACAAAGGCATTAAGCTGGATGGCTTTAAACCTATTGTTGTTGACTTAAACAATGGTCACAGCGTGGATGATTTGTGGGTGCATGATGAGGGTGATTTGTACAAAGCGCAAATCTTAACCCGCATGTTTGATGATCCCAAACTGGAAGGACATCTTCCTCGTCCGTTTGGCGTGTTTTACCAGGTAGAGCGGCCGACGTACGAAGACGTAATGAAAAAACAAATTGACTGGGCAAAAGAGAAAAAGCCTGCCGATTTGGATAAGTTGCTCCGCGGAAACGAAGTGTGGGATATTGTGTAAGGAACGAAGAGAAAAAGCA
>DATKHJ010000028.1:0-14249 GCA_035510335.1 Flavisolibacter sp.
GTGGATGACTGTGTGAAGGAAACCGGTGCCAATGTTTCCATCATTTTTGTACCGCCTGCGTTTGCAGCAGATGCAATTATGGAAGCAGCCGATGCAGGTGTGGAGTTAGTTGTGTGTATTACCGAAGGCATTCCGGTGCAGGACATGGTAAAAGTGAAAAGCTTTTTGCAAGGCAAGGGTACCCGCCTTATTGGACCAAACTGTCCGGGTGTGATCACCGCAGGCGAATGCAAAGTGGGCATCATGCCGGGCTTTGTATTTAAGCAGGGAAGAATTGGTATTGTTTCCAAATCAGGCACCTTGACTTACGAAGCAGCCGACCAGGTTGCGAAAGCAGGTTTGGGTATTTCTACCGCGGTAGGTATTGGCGGCGATCCCATCATTGGTACAACCACCAAGGAAGCTGTTGAATTGTTTATGAACGACCCGGAAACCGATGCCATTGTAATGATTGGTGAAATTGGTGGCGGTATGGAAGCGGAAGCAGCCCGCTGGATCAAAGAAAGCGGCAATAAAAAACCAGTGGTTGGATTCATTGCTGGTCAAACCGCGCCTCCCGGACGTCGCATGGGTCATGCCGGTGCCATTGTAGGTGGTGCAGAAGATACGGCCGAAGCAAAAATGAAAATCATGGACGAATGCGGCATTCACGTGGTGCAAAGCCCGGCAGATATTGGAAAGACAATTGCCCAGGTTATGAAGAAATAAAAGGAATGTGAACGAGTGATTGATTCACGCTAAATAAGTGAGGCCCTTCTTAATCGAAGGGCCTCGTCGCATTCAATAAGGTTCCGGATTAGGACTGCATCGTACAGTCGCATCCGGGATTAGGTATAGTGCGTCTTTCAAGCGCCACTCATAGAAGGTTATAAGGCTTGCTCGTTTAGTGGATGCTTGGTAAAATATCGTTAAGGGAGATGACCTCCCCCCCCTCCAGTGGGGCCCTCGGTAAGCACGAAGGGCAGCTTAAGCAAGAGGCTCCTCCTATTCATCTATTCATTCTATTGCATGTGGGCTTCACCCGAAGACGCAGCGGCGCAACGAATGTTCTCTCTGCGCTAAACTCTTTTCCTCTTATTCTCTGCGGTAAAACAAAATACTCAATCAAGGAAATGATTGGGTCTTTAAAATATCGTCCAAAAGCAAGGGTCTGTGCTTAGCTCTCCTCCCCACTGGGAGGCGGGTGGGGCCGTTATTTACGACAGCAACAGCTCACATTCATGCATCAGGGCCAGCTTACTGATGGCTGCCGTGCCCACCTGCTCACAAACAAGACCGCCGGCAATATTGGCAACTTCCGCCATCAGGTGCACATTCTTTCGCACCGCGTAAACAAGCGCAGCTACAGCTATCACCGTATCACCCGCCCCGGAAACATCGGCAATGTTGCGGATGTGTGAAGGAATAATCTTAGCACTTTCGCCATGCTGATAAAACACGCCTTTTTCAGAAAGTGTAACGAAGGAGATGTGATGATGTAACTGCATCCTTAATGCTTCATGAATCTCCTGCAATGCAGGCAACTCTGCTTCTACACCCAACAGGTTCAGGGCCTCTTTTACTTCTTTCAGGTTTGGTTTGAAAATATCCACGCCCTGGTAAGCAAAAAAGTTTTTGCGCTTGGGATCAACGGCCGTCAACACGTTGTGCTCTTTGCAAATGGCAGTCACTTCGCGGATCGTTGCTTCCGTTAAAACACCTTTGTTGTAATCTTCCAGGATAACAATTTGCGGTTGCTCTGTTTCAACAAAAGCCCGAAAGTTGCGCAGTAATTCCTCCTGCTCTGTTTCCAACAGGTCGTTGGTCATTTCGGCATCCAGCCGCATCATTTGCTGGTTGCGACTAATGATGCGTGTTTTGTTGGTGGTGATTCGTTGAGAGCTTCGCAACGAATAGGAAGTGTTAATCTCGTGATCGGCAAACAACTGGTTCAGGCAAGTGGCGTCATCGTCATCACCCGTTACCGTAATTACAAATGCTTGCGCTCCTAACGACTGCAGGTTGAGGGCAACATTGCCCGCCCCTCCAATGCGTTGTTCTTTACTGGCAACTGAAACAATGGGCACCGGCGCTTCCGGCGAAATGCGTTCAACGCCTCCCCACAAATACGTGTCCAGCATTACATCACCAATCACTCCCACTTTTACGGAGGTAAAATCCTGAAACAGTTGTTCTACATTTTCCATTGCTACGCCGCTGTTTTTTTGCGGGCCAAAGCAATGAAATAAATCGGAATTCCAAGTAAAACAATTGCTAATCCGTAAAGCGAATATTTTGGTGAAGCGTAAACCAATCCCACACAAAAAGCAATTGCAAGAATGATATAAAGAATGGGAAGGACCGGGTAACCAACGGCTTTGTATGGCCGATCCGCATTGGGCCGCTGCTTGCGCAGAATAAAAATGCCGATGAGAGTGAGTACGTAAAAAATTACAACAACAAAAGAAATCATCGTCAGTAGTTCGCCGTAGGTTCCACTCAGGCAAAGAACTGAAGCCCATGCCGCCTGTATCCACAATGCATATTCAGGAACAGAATGTTTGTTTAATGTACCAGTTTTCTTGAAGAACAACTTATCCTTTGCCATGGTGTAATACACCCGTGCACCTGCCAGAATCAAACCGTTGTTGCAACCAAAGGTGGAGATCATGATCAACACGGCAATTACATACGGACCTGTTTCCGTTCCTAAAAATTGTTCGGCAGCCACTACTGCTACACGATCATTCTTTGCGCTGGCAATACCATCCAGCGGCAATACGTACAGGTACATCAGGTTAGCGCAAACGTAAATGATCGTTACAACCAGGGTTCCAAAGAAAAGACTCAAGCCGATATTGCGCTGCGGATTTTTTACTTCACCGGCAATGAACGTAACATTGTTCCAGGCATCGGAACTAAAGATGGAACCAACCATGGCCGCGGCAATGCCACCGGCCAGCACAGCGCCGCCTACACCCGTCCAGTCGATTGCGCCATCTGTTACAGTCGCTTGTCTTCCGCTAAAACCAGTTGACCAGTTTTGCTCCCAAAAATTTGTTTGGGTAAGCCAAAACCCAAGAATGATCAAACCAAACAACGCCAGCAGTTTTGCCGTGGTAAAAGTTGTTTGAATCAGCTTGCCGCCTTTCACACCTTTCGTATTTGTATAGGTCAGGAAAAGAATGGAAAGAATGGCCAGTATCTGCGCAGCATTAATAGAGAACGAATATTGCATCACGCCGGCAGCATCTACACCTTTTTCAATTCCCCAGAGAATATTGCCCTCTCCTACGGCCGGTATCAAGTACGCAGTAAACCGGCTGAAAGCCACCGCTACTGCCGCAATGGTAGCCGTTTGTATCACCGCAAAAAAACTCCAGCCATACAGGAAGCCTGCCAACGGATTGTAGGCTTCACGCAGGTAAACATATTGCCCGCCAGCTTTGGGAAACATGGCGCTTAACTCGCCATAGCTTAAGGCAGCGGAGATGGTCATGAAGCCGGTAATGAGCCATACGGCAATCAGCCAACCGGCGCTGCCCACGTTGCGGGTAATATCGGCGCTCACAATAAAAATTCCGGAACCAATCATGGAGCCGGCAACAATCATCGTAGCATCGGTTAAGCCAAGGGAACGTTTAAACGATTTGTCTTCGGCAATCGCCTCAGAAGCAGTTAATACTTGTTCTTGCATGCAAGAAAATTTTTCTGGAAGATACGGTTTTCACCTGTTCGGTTTTACGCATAAAAAAATCCTGCGGCTGCAGGATTTTTCTTTTGTATCGTTTCACTACGTTAGTTTTTCTTGTACTTCTCGTTCAGTCCTTTTACCAGGTCCGATGTAATGTCGTAAACACTATCGCGGTAGAACATAAAGCCAGGCTCGTAACCAAAAATAAAAGCGTAGCCTTTCGACTTGTTGTATTCTTTCAGGAACTCTTCTACCTTGTTTTTTACATCCTGCATTTTGCGCATCGACATATCCTGCAGACGTGTTTCCCACTGTTGCTTTGTGGAAGCAAATTTCTGTTGCATTTGAAGAATGTCGCGGTTAGCATTTTCCGATTCCTGCGATGACATGGCCTGCGACTGCGCCTGGCTTTGGTATTGTGTGAACCGCTCGTTGTAGGTACGCTGCAAACGGGCCAGGTCGGCATTCATTTTTTCTTCTTCCTTGTTTAATTCCGCCTTTACTTCTTTCACCATGAAGAACGAGTTATTAACCGAGTCAAGTTCGAAATAAGCAATGCGAAAAGCACCGGAGGCAGAATTGCCGGTTGATGTTGAAGAAGCAACTTTGGTTGTTTCTGCCGGCTTTTTGTCTGACGAAAAATGCAAATAAAAAAGAACCGCCACAGCTACCACTAACACAACATTTAAAATAAGTGAAGCATTCTTCATGAAATCGAAAATTTTGAACGACGAAAATAATTGTATCGGGCGGTTTTGAAACGTTAAAAGGAAGCCCCGATTACACGAATTAAAACAAATTAAACGGATTGTTTTCGAAAGCATGAAGGTCGGTCAGAACCCTTATTCAATCCAGGTAATAAATCCGTGAAATCCTGTTTTCCAATCCGTGTCATGCGTGATAAAAAAAAGGAGTAAGATTTCTCTTACTCCTTGCTAATTGTTTATTGCGTTTTGCCTGTTGGCTTACTCGTCGTCGTCGAAAGTCATTGCTTCACGGGCTGTCTGCAGCAGTTCATATTCTTCCTTGCTACCAACAATCATGTTCTCAAATTCGCGAAGACCCGTACCGGCAGGAATCAGGTGACCGGTGATAACGTTCTCTTTCAAACCAATCATATCATCCGTCTTACCCTGGATGGCGGCAGAAGACAATACTTTGGTTGTTTCCTGGAACGATGCGGCAGAGATCCAGCTTGGTACACCTAGCGATGCTTTTGTGATACCGAGCAACGTTGGTTGCGAAGTAGCAGGTTTTGCGTCACGGTATTCAACCAACTTCTTGTCGTTACGACGAAGAATGGAATTCTCTTCACGCAGTTCACGGAGCGTAACAATCTGACCAGCTCTCATTCTTGTTGATTCGCCCGGCTCAGTCACTACTTTTTTGTCGTAGATATGATCGTTCTCTTCAATGAATTCAAACTTATCAGTCAGATCTTCCTCGAGGAACTTCGTATCACCCGGATCAACGATAGATACTTTACGCATCATCTGGCGAACGATCACTTCAATGTGTTTGTCGTTGATGCGTACACCCTGCAAGCGATATACTTCCTGGATCTCGTTCACCACGTACTGCTGTACAGCGAAAGGACCTTGAATAGAAAGAATATCCTGCGGCGCAATCTGACCATCGGATAATGCATTACCAGCTTTTACGAAGTCACCATCCTGTGCCAGGATCTGGCGGGTAAGAGGTACTAAGTATTTACGGGTTACACCATCTTTTGCTTCAATGATAATCTCGCGATTACCACGTTTTACGGCCCCCATGGTTACCACACCATCAATTTCAGAAACAATGGCAGGGTTAGATGGGTTACGGGCTTCAAACAATTCCGTTACACGAGGCAGACCACCGGTGATATCACGCAGTTTACCTAACACACGTGGAATCTTCACCAGCACCTGGCCGGCTTTCACGTCTTCGTCCTCATCTACCACAATGTGGCTTCCGGTAGGTAAGTTGTACGACTTGCGGTCTTTTCCTTCAACAATAATGGAAGGAATTTTCGTTTTATCTCTTGTTTCGATAACCACTTTCTCGCGGTGACCGGTTTGTTCGTCGGCCTCTTCACGGAAGGTGATACCTTCAATAACGTTCTCGAATTTCAGCGTACCGTTTTGCTCGGCAATGATTACATTGTTGAACGGATCCCATGTACAAATCACGTCGCCTTTCTTGATTTGCTGACCATCTTTCACCTGCAGTGTAGCACCGTAAGGGATGTTGTTGGTAATCAGCAAACGATCGGCTTTCTGATCCATAATTCTTGCTTCACCTGTACGACCGATAACCACCTGTACTTTATCGCCTTCGTTATTAGTAGTAGTTACAGAACGGATACCGTCGAACTGAATAGTACCGTCAAACTTCGCAGTTAAGGTAGATTCTACTGATGCAGAACCGGCCACACCACCCACGTGGAAGGTACGAAGCGTTAACTGTGTACCTGGTTCACCAATTGACTGTGCGGCGATGATACCAACCGCATCACCTTTCTGCGCCATGTAACCAGTTGCCAGGTTTTTACCATAACACTTCACGCAGGTACCACGCTTGGCTTCGCAAGTCAGCACCGAACGGATTTCAACCGTTTCAATACCGGCTGCTTCAATGCGGCGGGCAACTGATTCGGTGATTTCTTCACCGGCAGGTGTAATCAGTTCATCAGAAACCGGGTCGTAGATATCGTGAACCGATGTACGGCCCTCGATACGGTCTGCCAACGGCTCGATGATGTCTTCGTTATCTTTTAAGGCAGAAGTAGCGATACCGCGAAGCGTTCCGCAATCTTCTTCTGTAATGACTACGTCTTGTGCAACGTCAACCAGACGACGGGTTAAGTAACCGGCATCAGCTGTTTTCAGGGCCGTATCGGCCAGACCTTTACGGGCACCGTGGGTAGAGATGAAGTAATCCAATACGTTCAATCCGCCTTTGAAGTTGGAAAGGATTGGGTTTTCAATGATCTCCGAACCAGTAGAGCCAGATTTACGTGGCTTCGCCATCAGACCCCTGATACCTGCCAACTGCTTGATCTGCTGCTTGGAACCACGGGCACCGGAATCCAACATCATGTAAACTGAGTTGAATCCTTGTTTGTCGGTTGCCAGTTCGCGAATCAGCGTTTCGGTAATGCGGGTATCCACACGAGACCAAATGTCAACGATCTGGTTGTAACGTTCGTTGTTGGTGATGAGACCCATGTTGTAGTTTTCCCACACTTCTTCCACTTCACCTTTTGCATTGTCCACCAACTCTTGTTTAATGTCGGGGATGATAAGGTCATTGATAGAGAAGGACAGACCACCACGGAAGGCCATGCGGAAACCAAGCTGCTTGATGTCATCAAGGAACTTCGCCGTTTTTGGAACGTTGGTGATAGAAATAATGTCACCAATGATTTCACGCAGGTTCTTTTTCGTCAACAAGGCGTTTACAAAACCAACTTCTTTTGGAACAAACTGGTTGAAGATCACACGGCCAACCGTTGTTTCCAACAGCTTGTTGGTAATGCTTCCGTCTTCAGCACGAACATTTGTTTTTACACGAATGTGCGCATGCAGATCGATCTGGTTTTCATTGTACGCAATGATCACCTCTTCTGTGCTGTAGAACGCTTTTCCTTCACCACGAACTTTCAGTTCAGGTGTTGATTTTCTACCCTTGGAAATGTAGTACAGACCAAGAACCATGTCCTGAGAGGGAAGGGTGATTGGCGTACCGTTCTGCGGGTTCAAAATGTTGTGAGAGGCAAGCATCAGTAACTGCGCTTCCAAAATAGCCGCATGGCTTAATGGAACGTGTACCGCCATCTGGTCACCATCAAAGTCGGCGTTGAACGCTGACGTTACAAGCGGGTGCAGCTGGATGGCTTTACCTTCTACTAATTTCGGCTGGAAGGCCTGGATAGACAAACGGTGCAGCGTTGGGGCACGGTTTAACATCACCGGGTGACCTTTCAGAATATTTTCCAAAATATCCCAAACAACAGCTTCTTTTTTGTCAACCAGTTTACGGGCAGACTTGACTGTTTTTACGATACCTCTTTCAATGAGTTTGCGAATGATAAATGGCTTGAAGAGTTCCGCAGCCATGTCTTTTGGAAGACCGCACTCATACAGTTTCAGTTCAGGGCCTACTACGATAACCGAACGACCAGAGTAGTCAACACGCTTACCCAAAAGGTTCTGACGGAAACGACCTTGCTTTCCTTTCAGTACATCGGAAAGTGATTTTAATGCACGGCCACCTTCTGCTTTTACCGCGTTTGATTTACGGCTGTTGTCGAACAAGCTGTCAACAGCTTCCTGCAACATACGCTTCTCGTTACGCAAGATTACTTCCGGTGCTTTGATCTCTAACAAACGCTTCAAACGGTTGTTACGGATGATCACACGACGGTATAAATCGTTCAGGTCAGAAGACGCGAAACGACCGCCATCCAGTGGAACTAACGGACGCAGTTCCGGTGGAATAACCGGGATGTATTGCATTACCATCCACTCAGGACGGTTGCTGATTCTTGTTTGCGCATCGCGGAAGCTTTCAACAACTGACAAACGCTTTAAGGCGTCTGCTTTACGCTGTTGAGAAGTTTCGGTAGCAGCTGCGTTTCTTAAATCAAATGACAACTGGTCAAGATCGATGCGGGCCAACAGATCATGAACGGCTTCAGCACCCATTTTGGCGATGAATTTGTTCGGATCTTCATCAGGCAGGTACTGGTTGTCTTTTGGAAGTGTATCCAGGATATCCAGGTACTCTTCTTCTGTCAGCAGATCGCCATAGTTCTGTCCTTTATCACCGCGGATACCTGATTGAATAACCACGAAACGTTCGTAGTAAACAATGCTCTCTAATTTCTTAGAGCTCATGCCCAACAGGTAACCAATTTTGTTAGGTAAAGATTTGAAGTACCAGATGTGTACAACCGGTACAACAAGCTTAATGTGTCCCATGCGTTCGCGACGAACTTTCTTCTCTGTTACTTCTACACCGCAACGGTCGCAAACGATGCCTTTGTAACGAATGCGCTTGTACTTACCGCAGGCACATTCGTAATCTTTTACAGGACCAAAAATTCGTTCGCAGAACAAACCATCTCTTTCTGGTTTGTACGTACGATAGTTAATGGTTTCAGGCTTAAGGATTTCACCAAAGCTCTTTTCCAAGATGCTATCTGGTGAAGCCAAACCAATCGTAATCTTCGAAAACGTTGGTCTTGGACGATTGTCTCTTTTATTAAAAGCCATTTTATTGTATTTCTGATTTGAAATTTGAGATTTCGAAATTGTGAGAGGTTAAAAGCGAGACGTGAAACAACGGAGTCTTTCCTCACGTTTGCCGTTTCACGTCTCACGTTTTATTAGTCATGAAACTTAAGATCCAGACCTAAGCCGCGTAATTCATGCACCAATACGTTGAATGATTCAGGAATACCGGCACGAGGAATGTTCTCGCCCTTCACAATTGCTTCGTATGTTTTTGCACGACCAATGATGTCATCCGACTTGATGGTTAACAGCTCCTGCAGGATGTTGGATGCACCGTATGCTTCCAGGGCCCACACTTCCATCTCACCAAAACGCTGACCACCAAACTGCGCCTTACCACCCAGCGGCTGCTGCGTAATCAAGCTGTATGGTCCAATCGAACGGGCATGCATCTTATCATCCACCATGTGGTGTAGTTTGATGATGTAGATAACACCCACCGTTGCTTTCTGGTCGAAGCGGTCGCCGGTTTCACCATCGTACAGGTACGTGTGACCAAACATCGGGATACCAGCCTGCTCGCAGAACTTGGCGATGTCTTCTGTTGAAGCACCGTCGAAGATTGGCGTGGCAAACTTCTCACCCAGTTGCATACCAGCCCAACCGAGAACAGTTTCGTAAATCTGTCCGAGGTTCATACGGGAAGGTACACCAAGCGGGTTCAACACGATATCTACTGGTGTTCCGTCTTCCAGGAACGGCATGTCTTCGGCACGAACAATCTTGGCCACGATACCTTTGTTACCGTGACGACCGGCCATCTTATCACCCACTTTCAACTTACGTTTTACAGCGAGGTAAACTTTCGCCAGTTTCAACACACCAGCTGGTAATTCATCACCAATGGAGATGTTGAATTTCTCACGCTTGTAACGGCCTAATTCTTCGTTGTACTTGATGCTGTAGTTGTGCAGAAGAATGTTGATTTGCTCATCAATTTTCGCATCACCCGTCCAACCAAGCGGATTCACGTTCATGTAGTCAATCTGCGCCAGGTTTTTCTGAGTGAACTTCGCTCCTTTGCCAATCAGCACTTCACCAAAGTTGTTGCTTACACCTGCAGATGCTTTTTCTTTCAACAGCGTTTGCAGTTTGTCAAGCAATACTTCCATCAGCGCAGAAGTGTTCTTCTCGTGTTCTTTCTCTTGTTTTTCCAGAGCAGCTTTCTCACGAACTTTTGCGTTCTTGTCTTTCTTCGCTCTTTGGAACAATTTCTTACCAATCACCACACCTTCCACACCGTTGGGTGCTTTCAAAGAAGCATCTTTTGCATCACCGGCTTTATCACCGAAGATGGCACGCAGAAGTTTTTCTTCCGGTGTTGGATCTGATTCACCTTTCGGTGTGATCTTACCAATCAGGATATCACCTTCTTTGATTTGTGCACCAATGCGAATGATACCATTCTCATCGAGGTCGCGGGTTGCTTCTTCTGAAACGTTTGGAATATCCGGGGTCAGTTCTTCTTCACCCAGTTTTGTATCACGCACTTCCAGCTCATATTCAGAGATGTGAACGGAAGTAAACATATCTTCTTTCACCACTCTTTCAGAGATTACAATGGCATCCTCGAAGTTGTAACCTTTCCATGGCATGAAGGCCACTTTCAGGTTTTTACCGAGTGCCAGTTCTCCGTTTTGTGTAGCGTAACCTTCGGTTAAGAAATCACCGTCTTTAACACGCTGGCCTTTCTTCACAGCAGGTTTCAGGTTGATAGAAGTTTCCTGGTTGGTCTTGATGAATTTAGTCAACCGGTAGATCACTAAATCATCTTCGAAAGAAACCAAACGCTGCTCGTCGTTACGGTTGTAACGAACATGAATTTCGTTGGCATCTACAAACTCAACCACACCCTCGCCATCAGCGTGAATTTGAATACGGGCATCACGGGCAGCTTTGCCTTCCAGACCTGTACCAACAATCGGCACATCAGGACGCAAAAGCGGCACCGCCTGACGTTGCATGTTCGAACCCATCAGGGCACGGTTGGCATCGTCATGCTCTAGGAACGGAATCAGAGAAGCAGACAAACCAACGATCTGGTTTGGCGCTACGTCCATGTATTCTACTTCACCTTTATCAAGAATCGGGAAGTCACCCGTCTCACGGCTTACAATACGATCTTCAACGAAGTTTCCTTTCTCATCAAGCGGCGTGTTGGCCTGGGCGATTTTCGCCAGGTCTTCTTCTTCCGCACTTAAGAATGTCAACTGCTTGGTATCTACTTTACCATTGGTCACCTTGCGGTAAGGCGTTTCGATAAAGCCCATTTCGTTGATAGAGGCGTGTACGCAAAGCGTAGAGATCAGACCGATGTTTGGACCTTCCGGAGTTTCGATTGTACACAAACGACCGTAGTGGCTGTAGTGTACGTCACGAACCTCGAAACCGGCTCTTTCACGGCTCAGACCACCGGGTCCAAGGGCGGAGATACGACGCTTGTGCGTGATCTCAGACAGCGGGTTTGTCTGGTCGAGGAACTGCGACAATTGAGATGTACCGAAGAACGAGTTGATCACGGAAGAAAGGGTTCTTGCATTGATCAAATCAACCGGGGTAAATACCTCGTTGTCGCGAACGTTCATTCTTTCGCGGATGGTACGGGCCATACGGGCCAGACCAACACCAAACTGCGCATACAACTGCTCGCCTACCGTACGAACACGACGGTTAGACAGGTGATCAATGTCGTCGATCTCCGCTTTACCGTTTGTTAAACGTACCAGGTATTTAATGATGAGGATGATGTCCTCTTTTGTCAATGTTTTTTGCTCTTTCTCGGCATTCAAACCAAGCTTACGGTTGATCTTGTAACGGCCAACTTCACCAAGGTCATAACGTTTATCAGAGAAGAACAATTTATCGATGATACCACGGGCCGTTTCGTTATCCGGCGCATCGGCACCACGCAACTGGCGGTAGATCACCTGAACCGCTTCCAGTTCAGAGTTAGAAGTATCCTTGTTCAGGGTGTTATAAATGATGGCATAATCACCACCCACGTCTTCTTTCTGAACGAAAATGGATTTGATATCCATTTCAGAAATGGTATCAACCGCTTCTTCATCCAGCACAGAATCACGTTCCAACACCACTTCGTTACGTTCGATGGAAACAACCTCACCGGTATCTTCATCCACGAAATCTTCTACCCAGCTGCGGAGTACACGGGCAGCCAGGCGGCGACCAATATATTTTTCGAGGTCTTTTTTGTTTCCTTTTACTTCGTCAGCCATTCCAAAGAGTTCCAGAATGTCTTTATCGGTTTCGTAACCAATAGAACGAAGAAGGGTTGTTACAGGAAACTTTTTCTTCCGGTCGATGTACGCATACATCACGTTGTTGATGTCGGTAGCAAACTCCATCCATGCACCTTTGAACGGAATTACTCTTGCCGAGTAAATCTTTGTTCCGTTCGGGTGAATGCTTTGACCGAAGAATACACCAGGTGAACGGTGTAACTGAGAAACCACCACACGTTCAGCTCCGTTGATCACGAAGGTTCCGCGAGGCGTCATATAGGGAATGTTTCCAAGGAATACATCCTGAACGATAGTTTGGAAGTCAATGTGCTCTTCATCGTTACAGCTCAGGCGGAGCTTGGCTTTCAGAGGAACAGCGTACGTCAGACCACGCTCCATACACTCTTCGATGGTGTAGCGGGGCGGATCGATGAAATAATCAAGAAACTCCAGAACGAAAATGTTACGGGTGTCCGTAATGGGAAAGTTTTCCTTGAACACACGGAACAAACCTTCTACGTTTCGTTTGTCGGGAGTGGTTTCGAGCTGGAAAAACTCTTTGAAGGACTGAATTTGAACCGCAAGGAGATCAGGAGTATCGGCAATATTTCCAATTTTGCCGAAGTTGATCCTTTGATTCGTCGTTGTTGTAGGCATAAGTTTACAAACCGGTTTTTATTTTTTTGACATAACGCAAAAGCTTACCTGGCCTCTGTTTCCGAAGAAACAAACGCCAAATAGATCAACTATTTAAGCTAGAATTTGCGACGTCAAATGTGTTTTTGGCCAAAACTAAAGGACGGCAAAAGTACGGAATTCCGCTTCACCAACAAGTTTTTGCCGTTATCAAAGATTAAGCCACAAACTTTTGGGTTTTCATTAATAGATGGTAACTTTTTCCCATGTTACCAAAACATCTGCTGAAAGAATACCTGACTTTCACCAAAAAAGACAGGATTGGCGCCCTTGTATTTATTGCCGTGGTTGGCGGAAGCCTGCTGGCACCAAGGCTTTTCTCCAAAAAGCCTGAACCACTGGCACTGAAACAGGATTCGGTGCTGGTGCTGGCCATTGATACGCTGCAAAAAAATCAAACAAAACGAAAGAATTTTGACAGACCCAAGCAGGAAGATTATTCTTACCCGTACGAACGTTCCGAGTCGAAAAGTTTTACTGCCGGGGCGCTTTTTCAGTTTGACCCAAATACCGCTTCTTTCAACGACTGGCAACGGATGGGGTTGAATGAGAAGACGAGCAAAACCATTCTAAGATATGTGAGCAAGGGCGGGAAGTTTTACAAGCCGGAAGACCTGCAAAAAATCTGGGGTATGCCGGAAGGGTTTTATGACAGGATAAAGGATTATATCGTCATTACTTCTGTGCAGCGCAACTATCCTTCTTACACAGATAGCAAACCGGCTTTTGTTCGGGAGGAACGCAAGCCCATCACTGTTAACGTTAATGAAGCTGATACAACGGCTTTTATCGCCTTACCCGGAATTGGAAGTAAACTTTCGGCAAGAATCATTGCCTTTCGGGAGAAACTGGGCGGGTTTTATTCAGTGGAGCAGGTTGGTGAAACTTATGGATTACCGGATTCTACTTTTCAAAAGATTAGAGGCAAGTTGCAAATTGATGGGAGCAATATCAGAAAGATCAACGTGAACACTGCTACGAAAGATGAGCTGAAAGTTCATCCTTACATCCGCTGGAACCTAGCCAATGCGATTGTTGAATACCGGAATCAGCATGGAGCATTTAAAAGCTTAGAAGATTTAAAGAATATTGTTTTGATTGACGAAGCCACTTACAACAAGATTGTTCATTATTTGAACCATTGATGCCGAATAAAGTTTCGAACGTACAAGTGTGCAACGCAATAGACGTTGAATAGAATTACCACAGTTAGGTACAAAAAAAAGCCGCCCCAAAGGACGGCTTCACTTTTTATTAAAAACGGGATTAGCGATTTCAACTTCAGCACCAGCCTCTTTCAGTTTGGCAAAGAACAAGCTTAATTTATATCAACTTTTACATTAGATGTATCACAGG
>DATKHJ010000029.1:0-2634 GCA_035510335.1 Flavisolibacter sp.
CACCACCTTGTAATCGATGGAATAGCTGTTGCCAATAAAATGAATGAACGCATATCCTTTCGGTGTACCGTCTCGCATGGTAGAAACCGGAACGCCTTTTTCGTCAAAGGCACCGGAGTACCAGTCGCCTGACGTGGTGCCGGCATTGTATTCGTGGTGAGGCTTGGCTCTCAGCCAGCCTTGTTTCGCCGTAAAAAAATCGTTGCGCTGCAAATGGGTATGGGCCGAAAGTGAAAGCGTGTGCTCAAAATCTTTCAGGGCATTGAAGAGGCGCTGGCGATGCTCCAGGTTAAACGCTTCGCCGCTATCATCTTTCAGCGGAATGTGAAAAGAAACCACCACCAGTTTGTCCTTTGGCACCAGCTTCAGATCGTTCTCCACAAACTGCAACTGGTCTTCCCGAAAACCGCCCCAATAACTTTTACCGTCCCTTGGATCGGGGTAATAAATATTGTCAAGCACAATAAAATGGACATCGCCGTAATTGAACGAATAATTAGCCGGGCCAAAATTGGATTCAAAGGTTTCATCGCTCAACGAGTCGGCTTTTGCTTCGTAATTCATATCATGGTTACCCATCACGTTAAACCAGGGAATACCTACTGCTTTTGTTGCATCAATGTAGGGATTGTGCAGGTCCAGGCTATCGCCAACCAGGTCGCCAAGGCTCATACCAAAAGCCACATTTTTAATGCCGGCAACTTCCGCCACTACGCCTTTTGCATAGTACGCCACTTCTTCGGCGGTATAGGGTTGCGGATCACCAAAAATCAGTGTGGTAAAGGCCTTGGTTTCTGCCGCAGGCAACAGCGCAAAATCAATTGATTTTGGCAACGTACCTGTTGGTGCCACGCCTTTGTATTTTGTATTGGAGGGTGAACCGCCTGGTTTGTGGATGTAATAAAAAAGCGGAAGTTGTTTTTCCGTCACCGGCAGATCATATCCCGATGGTTTGATCACAAAAATGATGTTGTCGTTCCCAACGGGCAGACTGTATTTACCGGTTGCATCGGTAGTGGTTACTTCTCTCCCATTGGACACACCGACACCGGCTATGCCGTTTTCGCCCCTGTCTTTTTTGCCGTTTTTGTTTCCATCTGCAAACACATAACCAGTGGCATTGGATTGGCCCATCACAATAGATGTAATACTTAATGTAAGGAGTAGGATCGCTATTTTTTTCATGATTTTTTTCTTCCTTGAATACGCAATGATGTTGACTGATAAAATGTTTTGTATAGGAGAATGGCTTGGCCTTTCTTATTGAACCAGCTTCACAATGTTTTCGGGGTTTTCAATTTCTGCCAGCGCAGCGGCATTACGTAGCGGCACAATTACTTTGGTACGCACTTTTGTCCACCGGCCCAGTGTAAGATTATACTCTCCTTTCCATGAATTGTACAACGCAGCATCGGAAGGCGTAGTGTAGGTCATGTTGGCCGTGTTGGTGCCGGAGCGATAAAAAGGTTGCTCCTGCAGCGTTAATGGATTGATGATGCGGTACAGGTCATTGTTGCCAATGCGGTAGCCATCGCTGCCTGCATAAAGCGTTCCGCCGGTTGCCACAAACAACACATCCACCGGGATAGAAAATTTATCTACGACTGTGCCTTTAAAAACCGCTACCCCATAAGCGTTGCCCGAGTTGGCTAACAGGTTTGTTGTGACGGCGCCAAAATCATTCCCCGGCGTGGTGGTATAGTTGCGGGTAGCCACCCAGTTGGCCGATGAAATATCGGTTGAACTCGTGGAATCATTCGAGTCAATTCGCTTGCCGGTTCCGCCGACATAAAACAAGGTTCCCCTGGCCGCAAAGCCTGACGTGATATTGATCTTGTAGGTACGCAAGCCACCGGTTGCCCAGCCATTCAGCGGAGCGCCGGCCGGGTTGGAAGCACCGGCATTGTTTGTGGTAACAACGGCATACGGCGTGGCCGAAAAATCAATGTCTCTGGTGGCCAGGAACTGCATGTATTCGTAGTTGGCATCGGTGCCACGCGGATCGCTGTGCCAGCCGGTGATGATAATGTCCGGTGTTTCGTACACAGAATTCAACTGTATAATATCATCGCTCTTTCTTGGACGGATGGTTGGCGTGATGCTGTTGTCACTTTTGGCGTTGCAGTAAACAATGCCATAATAGTTGGCCATTTTATATTTCGGATGAGCCGCAAAATGGGCATCGGCATCGGTCACCACAGGCAGTATGCCCGTACCATCGGTGAGCTGGTGCTCGCCGCTCATAACCTGGCCGGGACTGGCAGGCGGAATAAAACCACCTTCTACAATGGCCAGCAGGGTGCTTTCATAATCGCCGGGATTTGCCAGTATTTTATCCGCCGTAACCGGGTTAGCCGCAACGGGCCGGTTGACTGCCATTTTGGTTACTTTATCGGCCGTGATGTTGGTGACCTGCAACGTGCCGTTGACGCGGACCAGTTGCGAACCCACGAGGTTGATGTGCACCGAATCGCCGGGAAGATAGGTGACTGCAGCCGCCGCACCGATGTTGATGGCCAGTCCGCGCAGAAAGCTTAACCGCGGGTTGTTTTGCACGATCAATAAATCTTTCGGCAGGTTGCCTTCGCTATGGTCTGACACCACAATGGCGGCAATGCTTGACGACCCATCCAG
>DATKHJ010000030.1:0-8590 GCA_035510335.1 Flavisolibacter sp.
ACTAACGGCCATCAACACACCGGGACACTCGCCAGATAGCATCAGCATCCTGCTGGAACATGACGGCAAACAAAAAGCCGTCTTTACCGGCGACACCTTGTTTGTTGGTGATTGCGGCCGCCCCGACCTGCGGGAAGGTGCCGGCAAGTTGCAGGCAAAACGGGAAGAGTTGGCAAGCCAGATGTATCATTCGCTTCGTGAAAAACTGGCGGTTCTCGGCGATGACGTCATCGTCTATCCTGCGCATGGCGCTGGTACATTGTGCGGAAAAAATCTGAGCAAAGAAAGCAGCGGTACCATCGGCAAAGAAAAACAAACCAACTGGAGCCTGCAGGAAGCAACAGAAGAAGAATTTGTGGCCAACCTTCTGACCGACCAGCCTTTTGTTCCAGCCTACTTTCCGTTTGATGTGGAACTAAATCGAAAGGGTGCAGCCCCGATGGCGGAAAGCCTAGCTAATATTTCAATCTTGGAGGAAACTTCAAGTATTGATCCTTCTGTTTGGGTGATCGATGTTCGCAAGGAATCCACGTTTAAGGAGGGCCATTTGCCCAATGCGATCAACCTGATGGAAGACGGAAAGTTTGAAACCTGGTTGGGCAGTATATTGAAACCCGGCGAACGATTTTACCTTGCAGGCGAAGACAAAGAGCAGGTGCAACGCATGCTGAAACGGGTAGCGGCCATTGGTTATGAAACGGCTGTTGTGAATGGTTTTGTTGTGCAAAACGGCACCGGAAAAGAAGAACAGTTTGACCTGGCCGCATTTCGAAACCATCCGGAAGATTACACCATCGTGGATGTGCGGAACGAGTCAGAAGTAAAAAAAGGAAAAGTATTTCCAACCAGTCTTTCTATCCCACTGGCGGAATTGCGGGAAAGAATGGAGGAAATACCAACTGACAAACCCATCGTGGTGCATTGTGCCGGTGGTTACCGCAGTGCTGCAGGAAGTTCGTTGATAAATTCAAAAATCAATGGCCGCGTTCCGGTTTTGGATTTGGGTGAGAATATTAAATCATTCCTGAAATAAAACAGCGTACAGACTTTGATTGATTTACAAGTGGATCCTTCCAACCTGGAAGGATTCACTTTTTTAAAAAAACTGGGTTTCGCAATGGGATGCTTTTAACAGCACAAGCAACGATGACGACAGCTAATGCAATCGGAACGTCTGGCAATCCTTAGCAACACAATTACAAAGGTGTGTACAAAAAGTTGTTTTACATTTCAACCGGAACCAGGTTCCGTGTGGTAATCTTTGCACGGTAAACAGCGTTTATGTTTGGTAGAATTGTACAAACATCCAATCAGCGAACTATCCTAATCATCAGGCTGATGGTCGGTGCCGTCTTTTTATCAGAAGGCTTACAGAAATTTTTGTTCAGCGATAGTTTAGGTGCAGGGCGGTTCGCAAAAATTGGCTTGCCCAATCCTGCTTTCCTGGGTCCGTTTGTCGGAACGTTTGAAGTTATCTGCGGGACGCTTATCCTGCTTGGGCTTCTCACCAGGCTTGCCGCCGTTCCGCTCATCATCATCATGCTAGTTGCCATGGCCACCACAAAAGTAAAATCCTGGCGGGTGAAGGTTTCTGGGAAATGTTGCACGCCAGCCGCACGGATTGGTCAATGTTGCTTGGAAGTATTTTCTTACTACTAAAAGGCGCTGGCAGATGGTCAATCGACTACGGGATACAGAAACGGTAAGCACCGAAAAACGGTTGCCGGAACTGGCAAAGCTGTTTTTGAAACTTGGTGTGATTGGTTTTGGCGGACCGGCTGTGCACATTGCCCTAATGGAAGAAGAAGTGGTACGCAAAAGAGGCTGGATGAGCCAGCAGCATTTCCTCGACCTTGTAGGTGCCACCAACCTGATACCCGGTCCCAACTCCACCGAAATGACCATGCACCTTGGTCATGAACGAGCCGGCTGGAAAGGCCTGGTGGTAGCCGGCGCCTGTTTCATTCTGCCGGCTGTATTCATCACTGCAATCTTTGCACTGCTTTACCAGCAATACGGACAACTGCCGCAGGTGCAGCCTTTTCTTTACGGCATCAAGCCGGCTATAATTGCTGTAGTGATATCATTAATGATTAACCTGGGTAGAAAAGCGCTTAAGAGTGTTGAACTTGGCGTGATAGGTGTGCTGGCGGCCGTGGCAGTGCTTGCCGGATTGAATGAAATTTATGTACTCTTTGGTGGTGGATTGCTGGGCATCATTCTCTACCTGGTTAAAAGAAAAAATAAAACGGCCAATGGAATCGTCCCTTTTGTTCTCCTGCAAATTGCAGATCCTGTTGCCAACATTTCCAACGTTAAACTGTTCCTTACCTTTCTAAAAATCGGTTCCATCCTCTATGGAAGTGGGTATGTATTGTTTGCTTTTTTGGATGCCGAATTGGTGGGCACCGGCCTGCTGACAAAACAGCAATTGGTAGATGCCATTGCAGTTGGACAGTTCACACCCGGGCCGGTTTTTTCATCGGCAACGTTTGTCGGTTGGCAGATTGGTGGGCTGTGGGGTGCCATTGGCGCAACAATTGGCATCTTCCTACCCTCCTTCCTGTTTGTGGCCTTGCTCAATCCACTTATACCCCGGTTGCGAAGCTCCGGAATGATGGGCGCCTTCCTGGACACGGTAAACATTGTTTCAATTGCTATTATCCTCTCGGTTGTTGTCGAAATTGGTCAGCAAACTTTGCTCCATTGGCGTACTATCCTTGTTGCTATTGTCAGTTTTGTTATTACTTTTTATTTCAAGAAGGTAAACACCGCCTTTATCATTTTTGGCGGTGCTTTATTCGGCTATATCCTCACGTTTGTGTAGTGTTGAATTTTTGTTTTTGATGATCATCCTTTCTTCGTGATCAGCACAATCTTCAGGCTACTTTAAAATAAACTGATACGTTCCTGCTTGCAGGAAATAACTCATTTGTCCCGGCTTCGTATCAACATTTTGTTTTGGGAATGATGGAACGGCTTTGCCATTTTCATACAGTTGCATTTTACCCGCTGCTATTGAGAGTGTAGCAGCCGTATTGGGCGGAACGGTAACGTTGTATTCAACAGTCTTCCCCTTTTTCTTCCACGATGAAACTACTAACCCATTAGGGCAATTGAAGCTGGCATTAAATGCATCCAGGCCAGCAACAAAGTGGGGCTCTAATACAATATGCCTGAATCCCGGCGCTGCACCATCGGGTTTGATGCCGCCCAATGCTTTATACAACCAGGCACCAATTTCGCCAAACATGATATGGTTTAGCGAGATATCACTCGTAGCATCGATGTCCCAGTTTTCATACAAGGTGGTGGCTCCGTTTACAATCCACCAGCCCCATGATGGATAATCTTCCTGCGTCGCAATTTTATAGGCTAAGTCAGCATATCCGTTTTCGCTGAGTGCATTCAAAATGGACTTCGTTCCCAACAAACCTACATCAAGATGCAGGTTGTCTTTTTGTACACGCTGTGCGAGGTTTGCTGCCACTTTTGGATTCAACTCGTCGGGGACAATGTTCCAGTAAAGCGGCGTACTCAATTCCGTTTGCGATCCGCTGCCGTACAAACCCGTTGTGCGGTCCAGATATTTTGCATTGATGGCATCTTTGTTCTTCTGCGCCAGTTTGCTATAATGTTGTTCCTCTTCTTTTTTACCAAGCAGTTGTGCGGCCTGGCTTAAAATATAGGTGTCGGTGAAGTAATAGATAGAAGAGGTCAATTCCACCGGCGATTTTGTTTTTACCGGCACCCAATCGCCCAGTCCCCAGGTGGTTAATCCGGTTGGGTACGTCGCATCGATGTGGTCAACATAACGCTTGATGTTTTCATAACTCGCTTTGAGTAAACTGGCATCGCCGTAGAAGAGGTAAATGTTCCATGGTATGATGGCGATGGTGCTGGTCCAGTCAGGACCGTTGCCCCATTCGTAGCCCCAACCACCGGTTGGAATGATGGAAGGCAGCACGCCGTTCGGCTGCTGCTCGTCGCGGTGATCGGCCAGCCATTTTTCATAAACCGTGATGCCGTCGAAATTGTAGAGGCCTGTTTCGAGTGCAATATGCGCATCACCGGTCCAGCCGTTTTTCTCCCGCTGCGGACAGTCCGTTGGATAGCCAAACAGGTTGGATAAATAGGAACTGTTTGTTGCCTGCCACAGTTTATTGATCATGGGGTTGGACGACTGCACCTGCCCCAACGGCGGCACATCGCTGTGCATGAAATACCCGGTCAGATTTTCTTTTTTTAGATCAATCGGCTGGCTGCTTGTTACCTCCACATACTGGAAACCTTTGTAGTTGAACCGCGGCATAAATTCATCTTCCTTCCCACTAAGTACAACAATGTCTGTTTGAAAAGGATCGGTGTTGTCCACAGGCCGGTAATGCGCATCAATATTGGAAACATCAACCCTTCCCGCTTTCGTCAGCCGCTCACCGTGTTTTAAATAAACCACTGTTCCCGCCGGTCCTTGCACCTTGATTTTTGATACACCGGAAATGTTGCGACCCAGATCATACACGTAAGTCGTGTCATTAAACTTCTTAATTGAAACAGCCGGCACTTCCGTTACATTGCGGATTGGATGCATTACCTGCGACACGATGTTTTGCGATGGCGCAGAACGAATGATGACGCCTTTCCATGCGGTATCAACAAATGCAGCCGTGTTCCACAAGGGCTGCTCCAAGTTTGCGTTGTAATGTTCGGCGGTGTAAATGCTGTTAAACGTAATTGGGCTAAAAGCTGTTTTCCAATCCTTGCCCGAGCTGATGGTTTCGACAGAGCCATCTTCGTAGGTAATGCGCAGGTCTAAACAAAATGTAGGATGGGCCCGCCAAGGCGCTTTGTGAAAATCCCACACGGCCGTTGACTGGTGATTGTACCAGCCATTGCCCAGCAAAACACCCATTGCGTTTTTGCCTGGTGCTAATTGTTTGGTCACATCATGTGTTACATAAAGGGTGCGGCGGTCGAACCTTGTGTAGGCTGGATCGAGCCGGTGATTGCCGACTTTCTCGCCATTTAAATAAAGTTCGAACAATCCGCCTGCCGCAATGTAGGCTCTTGCTGTTTTAATTTTTTTCGTTGCGTTGAATGTCTTACGGAAATAAGGAGCTGGTTTTTCATGAATGCTTGCTGCATCAGAAATCCATGTTCCTTTCCAGTTATGGACACCCATCATCCCTGTTTCGAATGTGGCTACAGGCGATTCGCTGGTTTCAACGCTGTCCCTATCCCATACAATGACTTTCCAATAGTAGGTGGTAAAAGGCTGCAGTTCTTTACCGCTATACTGAATCAAATTCGTTGCAGCATCAATTTTTCCTGAGTTCCACTGAAGGCTCTTATCGTTTGAAAAATCGTTGGCATTGGTACTCACCAGTACCTTAAACGCAATTTGCTTGGCGCCCCGGCGAGCATCGTCCAGTCGCCAGGTAAACCGCGGTGTTTTTGTATCGATGCCCAGAGGATTGATTAAATACTCGCACCGCAGTCCAACCACTTTACAAGGCGACGCAGCAAATGAATTGAGGGTTGCGATGATGCAAAAGAAAAGAATGAGTGTAGCTTTTGATCTGATGCTGTTCTTAAATCCTTTCAGTATAACGTCAGCCATTGGGTAAGTGCTTTGCTACTAAATTAACTTGTTGATGCATTATAAATGCAGAAAGCACTTCTTGCAATCATGGTGTAAACCCTCTCTTCAAATATTCACGGCCCACTGTTTCGGACTCTTCGTATTTTGGCGCTTTCTACTATAACGCTAATGAAACGTCGCTACTTCGTCTTGCTTCTGCTGGTGCTTTCTGTCCTTTGTGGTTACTTGTTGTCCAAAGCATCACTGGTGGGACGTGTGGGCATCAGCCTGTTTTACAAACAATACAGTTTTTTAAAAGTCTGGTGGCAGGGTGGCCTGCTGGTGGCCGCTGTGTGGCTGCTACTATTCTTCCTGCAGGGATGGTTACGAAATAAGGTGCAGGAGAAGCAGGCAAAGCTGGTGCACCTTGGTGCTATTCTGCTTGCGCTGGTCGGGTTGTTTTTTACCTACCAGGATTTTCAGCACAATACAACGCACCGCTGGTTGGGCGAACGGTTTCACCTGGGCGGCTACCTGTTCTGGATTGGCTGGATCGGCATCAGCGTGTTTTACCTAACGGAAAAAAAGCAGGAAGTTCTTCCTCAAACGGTATAAACGCCGGTGAGCTTCCTTTCCCACGCATAATGACAAGCAAGTGTTCGTTGTCACGCAATGCTTACACGATGTTCATCTCTTCGCCCAGTGCTATTTCTCCTTCTATGACCGAGTAATTATTTTGCTAATGGTGCTAAAACAAATCCACCGGATGCTTGCATCTCTACCAATAGTTCGCCGTTTTTGTTTACCGCAATTTCTTTTGAAGAGCTAAGCTTGTTTGCATCATCATTTATCATATTAAGCTTACGGCCGGCCAGCATGGAAAGATTAAGCTTTAGTTTGATGGGTTCTTTTCCTGCATTCACACCCGCAACATACCATTGGCTGCCGTTGCGCCTTGCCAGCACACAATAATTACCAGGATAACCTTCTAAAAAAACGGTCTCATCCCACGTGGTGGGTACTATTTTCATAAAGTCGATGGCGAAGGCTGGCGCATCGGTTAAATTATTCGGCGTGAGGGCAAACATTTGCACCGGGTTTTGAAATAAAACGGCCGTTGCCAGTTGAAAGGCATCTGTTGTCAGCCGCTGATTTTTTTCCCGGTTGTTTTTGACGAGGTATTTGTTCAAAAAGGTGCCGCCAAATTCCATACTGCCCACGGTGTTCCGGATAAAAGGATGCATGCTGGCGTTGAACGCTTCTGCCTTACGTGTGCTTTCATTAAACACCAGCATCTCCGATGCCATCACCGCTTCACTGCCCACGAAATTGGGATACATCCGCTCCCATCCTCTCGGCAACGTTGTGCCATGAAATATGATCATTAAACCATAATCATTTGCATCGGAGAGAATGTCTTCGTAGAGCCGCATGGTTTCCTGTTTGTCGCCGCCAAAGAAATCAACTTTCAATCCCTTCACGCCAATGCTCTTCAGCCATTTCATTTCTTTTTTGCGTTCAACGGATGTGTTCATTTTATTGCGTGGACCTTGCGGCGCATCGTTAAACCCGCCGTTGGAGTTATACCATAAAAACACATCTACGCCTTTTGACTGGGCATACTTTACCAGTTGCTGCAGCCGCTCTTTTCCGAGGTTGACATCCCACAATGCATCAATCAAAATATACTCGTAGTCCAGTGCATCCGCAAGGTCGATGTACTTCACCTGGTCGGCGTAATTCATGCTGTTGTCCTGCCACACAATCCAGCTCCAGGTTCCCTTTCCGTATTTGAAATTTTGCGAAGGCTCGTACAAGGGTTCCACAACATCAAACGGAATGGTGGTTTCAACAATAGGCTTTAGATTATCCCCAACTGTAATGGTTCTCCATGGTGTTACTCCCGGCAGCGAAATAGCAGCGCCGGTGCTGCCGAAGCCATTGTTTTGTTTCGGGTTTGGATAAGCAACCGTGTAAACGCCATCGGGTGAAATTTCGCTTAGCTGGGATGCACAATAAACACTGCTCACGCCTGTCTCCGAAACCAATACCCAGCCGTTATCGCCAACGCGAAACAGACCGGGGAAAATATAGCCTTCTTTTGCAGGAACTGTTTTGCGCAGCGGTGCATCAGCTACATAAGGCGTTTCGTAGCTAGGTGTGGTACGTGACCAGCCAGCCGTGGGATCCATCATGGTCGAAAGAAAGGTAGTGGTGCTGGCCGGGAACCGGAAACCGGTAGCTTCCTTTTCTACCACGCAAGCCAGCGTGTTGCTCCAACTTGGCAGCTCGTAACGAAGGGCAATGTTGTTGTTGCTGACCTGGAAAACAAGGCTGATGTTTTTCTGGGCCGCATTCTGCAGGTTTACTTTCAGCCTGTTTGCGGTGTAATGAATTTGGGAGGTTTTAATCCGGTCCTGCGTGTACCGTTTATCAATTGTGCTATCGGTTGTTCCCAACCATTTCATGCCAGTGGAAAAATCGCCTTCGTTGGTGGCTAAGCCCAGCGGAGAACTTTCAATCATCGGCTTTCCATTGTAACTCACCGCATACACCGGTTTGCCGTCAATCAGCTGTACGCTTAATTTCAGTTGTTTGTCGGGACTGAAGACAACCGCTTCCTGCGCAAACAGGTTCGACAACAAAAAGCAAAGCGCAATAGTGAATGCTATTTTCTTCATGGAATGGTTTGTGTTTGATTTGTAATTTATCTTTTACTGCACGAACATCTCCCCTAATTTTTCGAATGTAATTTTAGTACTGGAGCGAAGACGTTTATTTCGCATACGCCTCTTGCGCTAAAATTCGTCCGATCAACCCGTCAACTTCCGTTTTTGACAACTGTTTCCGTGGATACAATTCCGGCCCCTCCGACCATTGTTTCTCCACGGCAAAAAAATCAGGTGCCGTTAATTTTTCACCTTTCAGGTTGCGCAGCAAATGGTCGCAAAAAAGCTTCCAACGGGTAAGATATAAGGAAGAAAGCAAACCGCCCCACTCCTTGTGTGC
>DATKHJ010000031.1:0-8964 GCA_035510335.1 Flavisolibacter sp.
CGGTAAGCCTGCAAATTGAATCCGGCGCATTTTTTAACGGTCAAAGCATCATGGCCATGGCTAATGGAAAAGCGGTGGTCAGCAATGGCAAAGATGTGGTGCACATGATAGAAGGAGAACATGCAAAAGCAAAATAGTGCAGGCAGGGATGTAATGCGTTACGCCGGGTTGGGTGCGCAGATACTGGTGTCGCTGGGACTGGCCGTGTTTGCCGGTTACCATGTTGATAAATGGCTGCGAACGCCGTTCCCCATTCTTGTTTGGGTGCTACCGCTGCTGGTTGTGAGCATGATGATTTATAAACTGATCAAAGAAACATCGAAGAAGAAATAACATGAAGCGGGATAACGCCTTTTTACCTGTCGTACTCTTATTTGGAATTTTAAATGCCCTGTTTTTCGGGTTCAAAACAAAGCTGGCCGAATGGGGCGTTGATCAGCAGGTGCTGGTCATTGGAAACGCCTTTCTTTTTACCATCACTCTCATTTCCTATTTTATTTCCCGCAAGGGTTTGCAAAACAAAAACCCGCATGTGTTTACCCGTTCGGTAATGGGCAGCATTATGGTAAAGATGTTCCTCTCCATCATTGTGGCGTTCATCTACATTTCCATCTTTCGGAAGAACCTGAACAAACCGGCGCTTTTTACCTGCATGGGATTGTACCTGGTGTACACGTTCCTGGAAGTTTCTGTACTGACCCGTCTTTTGCGCCGCAAGCCCAATGAGTAAAAAAGAAGCGCCAATTTCTGCCCTGCAAAGCTACCTGCCGCCGGGTACTTATGAGCCGGTGCTGCACTACCTGCAGCATTACAAAGTGCATTTAACTGTAGCCCGGGAACGCAAAAGTATCCTGGGCGATTACCGCCACCGCCATGGCTCGCAAACGCACCGCATTAGCGTAAACGGTAACCTGAACCAATATGCTTTTTTGATTACGCTGCTGCACGAGCTGGCGCACTTGCTCACCTTTGAAAAATGGGGTAACCGTGTTTCGGCGCACGGCAAAGAATGGAAAGGGGTGTTTGGACAATTGCTGGCGCAGTTTGTTGAACACGATGTGTTTCCTGCCGATATTAAAACGGTGTTGCTGCAATCGCTTCACAACCCGGCCGCTTCGTCCTGCGCTGACGAAGCGTTGTTGCGAACGCTGAAAAACTATGATGAAAGAAACGGCAATGCCCACTTTGTAGAAAGTCTGCCGGAAGGCGCCTTGTTTAAAACAAGTGACGGAAGAATTTTTCAAAAAGGAGAACGGCTGCGCAAGCGGTTTCGCTGTGTAGAAGTAGCTACCAAACGGCTCTATCTTTTTAGTCCGGTGTACGAGGTGGAAGTGGTGGGGTAACTTGCGTTTGTAGTAATTCGTAAATCCGTTTAAACGGTTATGTGGATAAACGGATTTACGAATCAGCCTATCAACGTTTCAACTTCTCTACTGCGCCCAGCATCCACAAACTACACCCGGAGTGACCGGTATTTCCCATGGAACGATTGAGGTATTCAAAGCCAAATTTCTCGTAGGTCTTCAACGCCTGTTTCAGTTCCGGCATGGTTTCAAGATAAATGTTTTGGTAACCTTCTTCTTTTGCAAAGGCAATGCATTGTTCAATAATTTTCTTTCCTAAGCCAATGCCTCTTACCTGCGGCAGCAGGTACATTTTTACCAGTTCGCAGGTATCAGCTGGCAGGCCGGCAGAGGGGAAAATGCCGCCGCCGCCTACTACTTCGCCGTCTTCTTCGGCAATGAAATAAACGGAACGCGGTGTTTGTTGAAAAAGCTCGAACAGGTGATCCGTGGATTCGTCGTAATACACCGTGCCCGGGTGAGCTGCACCAAATTCTTCCAGCGTTCGCCTGATGACAGCCGCTATTTGTGCATTGTCGCTTTTTTGTATTTTACGGAGATTGATTTCTTTCATAACAGCAATGATTGTGGAGTGCAAGGAAAATAGATACGATTGAAGAGCAGGTAGTTGAGTAACATCAAGCAATGCGTGTTGTAGAAATACGGAGTAGATTTACGAAGCATTTAATCGCTTTCATCCTTTCCTTTTCGCAATGGCTGACCCCGGTAAAGGAAACCCCTATCTGCCTATAAAAAGAACTTGTACTGGGGCAAAACTCACTTGAAAAAAATTGATAAAGCGGGAAGCAACGGCCATCTTTGTTCTACCAATATCGATAGAAAGGCAGGAATCAACATCCAAATCCCAGAAAACCGATGATCTGATTCCTTTGAAAACATCCGATTCTATGAAAAGCTACAGGCGACCGTCCAAGAGAACAGATTGATATTTCCGTACGCCTGATGATTTTAGCAACCCCGGTGATGAGCCGGGGTTGTTACTTTTTGAACTTCTTGGTTTTAATGCTTAGCCTTTGTCTTACGCTCAACTTTCGTCAATGCATCTCGCCCTGCAACAAAGGATTTTTGTCGGTTTGTTTTTTTTCGTTGAAGCGTTTGGCGGCTCCTACAAAATGAACAAACAACGGGTGCGGACTTTCCACCGTGCTTTTTAATTCAGGGTGGTACTGGCAGCCGATAAAGAAAGGATGTGAAGGAATTTCCATTAATTCAACCAGGCCGGTTTCGGGGTTTCTGCCCGATGCAACCATGCCGGCTTCTTCGTAACGCTCAAGGTAACTGTTGTTGAATTCGTAACGATGGCGGTGACGTTCGGTGATGTTTGGAGCGCCGTAAATTTTTTCTGCCAGCGTTCCTTTTTTGATTTCGCAGGGGTAAGAACCTAGGCGCATAGTGCCGCCTTTGGCCGTGATTTTTTTCTGCTCTTCCATCATGTCAACAACCGGTTCGGTAGCGTTGGCATCCATTTCGGTTGACTGCGCATCTTTAATGCCCAGCACATGACGGCCGAATTCAATTACGGCCATTTGCATACCAAGGCAAATGCCGAAGAAAGGCAAGCCGCTTTCTCTTGCGTATTGCACGGCTGTAATTTTTCCTTCAATACCGCGGTGGCCAAAGCCCGGTGCTACCAGCAAGCCATCAAGGTTGGATAGTTTTTCGGCTACGTTTTCCGGGGTAATAAATTCCGAATGAATGGACACTACCTGCACCTTGCATTCGTTAATGGCGCCGGCATGCACAAAGGCCTCGAGGATGGATTTGTACGCATCCTGCAACTCAACGTATTTTCCAATCAGCCCAATGGTAATGCGGGCCTTGGGGTATTTCAGCTTGTCTAAAAATTCTTTCCAGCGGCTTAAATCGGGTTCGCCAAATTGTGTGATGTTTAATTTCTTCAGCACAATCAGGTCCAGCTTTTCGTTCATCATCAGCAGCGGCACTTCGTAGATAGTGCTGGCATCGGGAGCTTCAATCACCGCTTCCGGTTTTACATTACAAAACTGTGCAATCTTCCGTTTGATATCTTGGTTCAGCGGCTCTTCGGTACGGCACACAATCACATCGGGAAACACACCGCTTTCGCTGAGTTGTTTTACCGAGTGTTGCGTTGGTTTTGTTTTTAATTCTTTGGCTGCTTTGAGGTAAGGAATTAAGGTAAGATGAACTACCAACAAATCTTCCTCGGGCAACTCCCACTGCAACTGGCGTACAGCTTCAATGTAGGGAAGCGATTCAATATCACCAACAGTGCCGCCCAGCTCCGTAATCACAATATCGAACTCATTTTTTTGGCCCAGCAGCAACATGCGGCGCTTGATCTCGTCGGTAATGTGCGGCACAACCTGCACGGTCTTTCCTAAAAAAGCACCTTCGCGTTCTTTGTTAATTACATGCTGGTAAATACGTCCGGTGGTAACGTTGTTTGCCTGCGAGGTAAAAATGTTCAGGAAACGTTCGTAGTGGCCCAGGTCAAGGTCGGTTTCCGCGCCGTCTTCCGTTACGTAGCACTCTCCGTGCTCGTAAGGGTTCAGCGTGCCGGGGTCAACGTTAATATAGGGGTCGAATTTCTGGATGGTTACCCGCAGCCCTCTTGCCTGCAGCAGTTTGGCCAGCGAAGCGGCAATAATGCCTTTTCCCAAACTCGATGTCACACCACCCGTTACAAAAATAAATTTTGCCATAAAGGATTGTTTATGGTTGAAAGTTGTCGTTTTGTTTTATGCTTGATGACTTGTGTTCCTCTCCGTGAGGGGAGGCCTTTTTCACGATTGACGAATCCGTCTCCCGATCAGACCAAAGCGGAAGAATTACTTCTGAAAGGTCATGCAAACCTACGGCAAATATTGCGGCGGGAAGCCAATTTTAACGGTGGTGTGGAAAAGGCTGGTAAAACTAGTTTTGGGTCAAGATGAATTCCGTGTTATAGACGGCTGATCCATATCAAGGGAATTGTTGACGAAAATAATAGACGGTATTGTTGAGTAATTCCAGCGCAACGCAAAGCAAAGGCTTCACAGTAAAGTTTTTTTGTATTCATTCGCCAACCTTTTTTTCTTCTTTCTGTTACTCTGAAAAACAAAAAAATGATACGTAAACCAATTTTTGCTTTTGCTACCGCTTTTCTTTTTTCCACGGCTCTTGTTTCCTGTGCCGATTCAGCTACATCTAATTCTGAAACCGGCGATTCAGCCAACACAGCCAGCAGCACCGCTGCCGGTACTACTGATTCAAATGCAGCCATGACCAACACACCAGCCGAACAAGGTGTAACGGTAGGCGGTGCCCAAATGGTTCCTTCGAAAAACATTGTGGAGAATGCCGCAGGCTCGGCCGACCACACTACACTGGTAGCTGCTGTGCAAGCGGCAGGTCTGGATGGTACCTTAAGTGGAGCCGGACCTTTTACCGTATTTGCACCAACCAACGCTGCTTTTGAAAAACTGCCTGCCGGTACCGTTGACAACCTGCTGAAACCCGAAAACAAACAACAATTAACCGATGTGTTAACGTACCATGTTGTACCGGGTTCGTTGAAAGCAGCTGACTTGCAGGACGGACAAAAACTAAAAACCGTGCAAGGCAAAGAGTTGACAGTTTCTGTGAAAGATGGCAAAGTAATGATTGACGGCGCCAATGTAACAATCGCTGATGTTGTGTCCAGCAATGGTGTTACGCATGTAATAGATGCGGTGGTAATGCCAAAAAAATAAAAGGTGATTTTAGGTTGTTAAAAGAAGAAGGGACCGAGTTATCGGTCCCTTTCTTGTGTTGATTCCTTTTTTTATTTGAACACAATGTATTTTGATTCTGCTTCCACGATATCGCTAAGAAATTTTTTGAAAGCCGTGTATTCACTGGCGGAAATGTTTTCGCGAACCAGTTTGGCTGTGCGCAGCACCTTTAGCTTATCGCCTGCCTGTACAAACTTCAGCGAATAAGTGTTGCCTTTGAAAGCAAAGCTTTGGTCCGTTGGAATTTCAATGAATTTTTGTCCTGCAGGTAAATGAATGTTCACTTCCGATTCGTAAACATCGGTGTTTTCGTAATTCCAATACTCAACCTGGTAGTCGCGTTTGTCGGCCGAGAAATTATCTACTGTTGCTACCTGGTCAAACAGTGGCAGGCGAATCATTTTCATTGAGCCGGCCTCCACTACTTCATTCTTTGCTGTGTATTCATATTGGATAATTAGTGAGTCACTCAAATCATTTAAACCAACAAAGGAAAGTTTCTCCAGTTTGATTGGATTTTTGTAACCACCGCTTACATTCTGTTCAAATTCTTCCATTTGTTTTTCTTCCGAAAGCGTAGCATAGTCTTCTCTCCATCCACTGGTAAGATGACCGGTTCTCTTCACTTTGATGGCCAGCTTTTGATCTTTACCGTTCAATGAAACGTTTACTACTCGACTGATTTTGTCCTGCATTCGGGTAGGGCTTACCAGCGGCTTCAGCGTTTCGGTTGATTTTTGCCCGTGTGGCGGAATGATGAGTGTTAGTGCGCCATTCAGGTTATTGGGCAGGCTTCCGAAAGGAAGATTGTTGTCGGTCAGTTCGAGGTAATAATCTTTTCCATCAATTTTAGCCAGCACAATGCAATGGTTAAAGTCAACAGATGGCAACAGCATATCCTTGCTGCCGTTGTCTCTTGTATCAACCAGCACCAGTTGTGCAGGAATGCCGGCTTTCTTTGCCAGTTCAACAAAAAGGGTAGAGACGTCCTTGCAATCGCCGAGGCGTGTGCTGATGATTTTTGAAACATCCTGCGGCACGTAACCACTTTGGCGGAACGATACAGAGCTGTAACGTAGCTTGGTTAAGATATACTCATAAATGCGCCTGGCTTTTTGCAGGTTTGTCAGTTGCTTTTTGTCTGCGAATATTTCGTTGTAGGTGGCAGCAAGTTCAAAATTATTGCTGTTGTCCTGGTAAGAAAGATCGCTATACCAGTTGGCTACGTCGGCCCATGATTTCAGGGTAGAAACATGCAGAATCGTTCCTACATCGTTCAGTACCGGCATATAAGGCTCCGATTTAATGGCAGCCATGTTCTGCGATTCCCATTTGTACATCTTGTAATCCTCTACTTCTTTTACCACTGCTTCCAGCTTACCATTGCTGATTTCTGTTGTGATAGGGTAATTTTTGGGAACAATTAATGTATAGCGGGAAGAGGCGGAGGGCACAAAGGCATTAAAGATAAATTTGTCCCAATGCTCTTTGCTCAGTCGTCCGCGGTAATAATTCTGAATGCGGTATTTTACATTAATGGCATCGCCGGCCTCAAGCCCGGTAAACACTACCTGGCTACCGTTTCTTTCGGCCGGTACTTTTGAGCCATTGGCTTTTACCACTTCGCATTTTTCCACAATCATCGACTGGTTGTTGTCGTCATATCCCAGGTAGGTTTCCTTCCATGAGTCAATGCCCTTCTGTGTATGAATTTTTACAGCGTATTGAATGAATTCTTCAGAAGCACCGGCATCGTAGATAATCACCGCCTTTTCATCTACCACGTAGCTGTAATCATATTTGTTATCGACTGGTGCTTTTTTTATCTGTGCATAAGCATCAGTTTCCGGTAGAAGCTTATACAGGTCGGTTTTGCCTTCCAGGTTGCTTAGTTTTTTGCGGGCATCGTAGTTGGTTCTGTCGTAATAGATGGCTTTGCGCAGGCTTGCAATGGCTTCCTGTCGTTTGTTCATTTGCTCCTGTATAGAAGCGAGGTTGTTCCAGTAACGGCCCGTGTACGGTGCAAGCTTCAGCGACTGTTGTGCATAATCCAGCGCCTTGCTGTAGTCCTGTTGTTCAAAATAGTATTTTGAAAGCTGGCTGGAATAGGTCGGGTCGTAGCCTGCAAAGCTGTAAAGCTCTTTTAAAACATCCAGGTACTTGTTGTTCATGCCCTGCTCTTTGTAGTCGTCGGCAAGGTCTGTTAAGATACCGTAGTTGTAATTGTTCTTCAGGTATTTCTCGTAAATGCTGAAAGCGCCTTTTACATCCTTGGTAACAAGTTTACGAACCTGATAAGCCATTTTCAGAAACTCTGTGTTTTCGGGATGTGTGCTGTTGGCAGCGGCAATCAGTTTTAAAAACTCTTCCACTTTTTCCTGCTTACCCAAAAGAGAAATTTTGGTTTTCAGGTAATACTCGGTTTCGCCATACAACGATTTCATTTTTGCCAGGGCTTCGTCTGCATCGTTGTACTTTTCCTCTTCAATGAGGTCATTGATTTTTAACTGGTAATTAATGTAAGACTCGGGGTCGTTTTCTTTCAGCCACTCTACTTCCTGCATTAACAAAGTCCTGTTTCCTGTTTTCAGCAGGCACTGAATCAATTCAAACTTCAGCAGTGGATTGTCCGGCGACATTGCCAATGCTTTTTCAATCACCTGACGGGCTTCCGTGGTCCTTTCGTTCCGCAGGTAGGTTTGTGCCAGTAAAATATAGTTCAGCAGGTTGGCCGACTCTTTTGTGGTTTTTGATTCAAAGTACTCTTCTGCAAAATGGCGCAGCGATTGCGCATTGCCTGCGGCTGGCCCTTTTGTATAAGCCTGCCATTGAGCAGTAGCGGTGAGTCCTTTTAGCGGATTCAGGTTTTCGTCGGTAAAACGAACAATAAAGTTGGGCTTGGAATTATCCGTATATCCCAATTGCACCAATACACGGTTGTAACCTTTCTTTAGCTGGCAATAATTTTTATAATAGTCTAACTCTGTGTTTCTTTCTTTTGATTCTGCTAAAACAAGGCCATCGTTTACCCACACTTTCAGTGAGCCACCTCCGCCCACGTTAAGTAAGGCTTTGGTGTCTTCGGGTACATTTATAAATGCTTGGGCATAAACAATGGCGGAGTTGTAAGGGATGTGCGAATGTGTAAATACCCATCCTTCGCGGTTAGCAACAGATGGAACAAACCACGAAATATTAATATCGTTCACGCCTTTGAATGTAGCATTCGCTTCGGCGTTGCTGATAGGTCCATTCGTATTATTGAACCCTGAACCCATCAGGTTTTCAAACGGACCTGCCAACTGCCAGTCATTAATTGCGCCAATGGCATTCCATTCGTCTTTTGCCTTGCCAAACTCGTGGGCAAAAACATAGTGCATGGCTTTTACATAGTGTGCGGCCGATTGAATGGAACCGTTGAAGGCATTGTCGGTAAAGATTTTGTTCAGGAGGCTAAACTGGTGCGGAGCCTTCTTCCCGTAATCGCCTAAAACCGCTCCGTTAAACCAAAGGGCAAAAAGATAGGGATCTCTCTTTTGGTTTTGCAGCAAGGTTTCTGTCAGCCCGTCCATTTTGCTTTCATTTCCCTGGTAGGCCTGTATATAAGCAAGCGTCAGGTAAGCATCGAGAGCCGTTGCCGGATTTTTGGTAGCGTTTTGCAGCAGGCGTTTCGCTTCTTTAAAATTCTTTTGGTGGATTGCTTTCCAGGCATCGTCATAGTCGTTAGCCCAAGTGGTAATGCTCAGCACAAGGCCGAGTAAAGCAGCAGTTATGGTTTTGAACATCGAAAATAATTTGCGGCCAATATAGCTTCTAAATTCAAGACAGTCAATATGAATGCAAAAACAAAAAGGGCAGGATTGACC
>DATKHJ010000032.1:0-54997 GCA_035510335.1 Flavisolibacter sp.
CCATTGACAAGGTTTATTGAAGCCTCTGTAAGCGATGTGCCAAAAAAAAGAGGCGTAGGTCTCCACTTACCGGCTTGGAGGCCCTCGCAAGGCCCTTGAACACAATAAGGGAGCCCACGCCAAAACGTGAGCCCTTGCCTATTGTCTCGTGTTCAATGAAAAATTGCGAGGTTTCCAAGTCGAGACTCCAAGCGAAAAGCTTCAATTAGTTATATGAAGATTCGCAAAAATATTGTTTCGAATGTCTTCATAAAGAAGACAAATTAAAGATAGTTAGTTTTTTTTTAAAATACTCTAAAATAGAGTAAATGATTGTAATTATGGAGTGTTTCATTGCAGATTTTGCTGTGAAATCTACATTGTCCTAAAGGCAACGTAGATGGTTAAATCAAAAAAAGATGGGTTTGAAAATGAAGGTTCGAAAGAACGTAAAAACAAGAATAGATTAAAATCAGTAAGAAGTGATTTTAATGCTGGGAGCATTGATTCATTTCAACAAATTTACGATGTAGTTGCAGTTTCATGGATTGCGACAAAGCTAGGAATGGGTTTTACTACATTAAAGAATAAGTCAGCTTCACCTGGTGATTTTACATTGAATGAGATCCAACGTTATGCAGACCTAATAGGTATTGACTTTGAAGATTTGTTATTATTCGTTAAAGTTCGCAGAGGTAGACCAAAACATAGAACAAAAAAGAGGAAATCTTAAATTAGGAGCTTAAAAGTAAAGTTTGTTCAATTTCAGGTTAAAGCCGGTTTTTGTTAACTGCATCATTTAACTTGTCATACCCTTCCCACGTCCAATCGTAGGGCGTCTGCAGAATAGTATACGTTTCGACTTCTTCTGCTTCATCATTGTAATACTTTGCTTCGATTTCATTGTCTCCTTTATCGTAGGCGTGATGTTCATAATAAGCATACTCAGTGGTGAGTCCTACAATAAACAGGTCATCTTCCCACTGGCATGAAACATCACCAATGCCATGCAAACACCAGGAGGTGTTGACCAAATCTTCAGAAAAAATCGGCTTGTCAATTACCAGGTATACGCCAATACCAAAGTTTAAATGCATAACTCTATCAACCTCCGGAAGAGATTGATAAGGCGTTGACATACTGAATAGCGGAAACAGATCATCTTTTAGTTCTTCATGCGAAGTGTATTCTTTTCCCTGGTAATTTAATAATACCTCAATATAATTCTGGTAAAAATTAAACGCCTCTTGCCGTGCAAGAATGGGGCTCGCATGTCGGAATTCTTTCTGCAGTGTTTGAAAATCCTTTTGGTCAAAATCAAGAATGAACTTGCCTTTCACTTCATAATGGATAGTGGGTTGCATAGATTAAATGGCTTGTAAAATAAAGCAGTTTTGTTAATCAATCGATAGGTGTATTTGGCTGTTCATTTATTTTCTCAACGATTCTTTTCACTTCCTCGCAGTAAAATGGTTTGCCCTCGTAAACACTTTTAATGGCGGCAATCAGTTCCTCACTGTCTGTGTTTTTTACCAGGTATCCCTTTGCTCCTGCCGCTATCATTTCCTTTATTTTCCATCTTTCTGTTGACATGGAAAAACCAATAACTCCGGTGTTGGGCAGTGGTTGCAAAACAGCCTTTGTTGCCGCAATGCCATCCATTACCGGCATATCAATGTCCATCAAAATCACATCAGGTTTATAAACCACCGCGGATCTGAGGGCTACCATTCCGTTTTCAGCCATACCGACTACTTTAAATGTTTCATCTAGTCCTTCAATAATATCTTTCATTCCTTCTCGGAACGCTAGGTGGTCGTCAACAAGCAAAATGCGCACTGACATGAATTGAACAGTTTATCGCTAATATAAAAGAAAGCGGATGGGGTTTTTATTCTATATAGCCTGAAATTTACCAACTAATGAATTGGAGACGTGTAAGCTCTCATTCCTACAATGAAGAGAGCAATCTGTTTAACGAAATCTTGAATGGATGGTGTGCACAATATAGGGACGATTACTTTCCTTGTTTTGTTTGTTATTCTTTTGGTGATAATGGATATTGTAGGGTACGTCCTTCTTCCAAAGTCGTTAGCACTGTTGTGCCTTGTAGTCTGAGCGCATCCACTACTAAGGGAGACAGGTGTTTTTTCCCAGAGATAAAGGCAATATCAGGATTCATTAGTTGAATCAATTCCGTGTTAAGGTTATTGGCACTCCCGTGATGCGGGACTTTCAAAAAGTGTACGTCCGTTAAAACAGTTTTGTAGTCTGGAATCCGTTGAAAAGATTCTATACCTGCATCGGCCGCGAATAAGAATTTGCCCTGAACGGTTTCAATCAACACAATGGCGCTATTCCGGTTGGTAGCGGTCAGCGCACTGCGTATCCAATTATCTAAGCGTTCAAACGCTGTGGCACCTTCTGGTACATCCGTTTCTTTACGGGTTGTCAGTTCGGATTTTTCGCTTTCCAGATACCCACCCCAGTCAAAATGTTCCGGGAATAACTCATTGTAGTATTCAAGGGTAGGTCCCAAGACCTTGATCTCTGGCCAGCCTTCTAGGGAGCAACGGTTATAGATGGGTTCAACGGGGTCGATGCCTAGCCTTTCCATCATGCGGAGAACCTCCTTTTCATGAAATAGGTTTTGCAGTAAGTCTTGAATGTCATCGTCGGCATAATCAATGATTCCCCCTTGTTGGACATGAAGAATTTCAGCATCTTCATCAGGAAGAAACAAGCCTGAGCCATCCAAAAGAGGCTCTAGGCGTTCCGCAATACGAATAAGTTGATGGGTTTTGTGCATCCAGAAGTTCTTGGTATGCAAGTGAAACCGTTCTACGATTTTGTCCAGACTGCCAATATGGTCAAAATCGTAGTGTGTACAGAGGATCAGATCCGGTCCTTTCTTACCATACCGCTCCAAGATGGGCATCAACTCTAAAAGGATGGCTTTGAGATGGTAATCCTTGCCGGTGTCGATGAGGATGACCAAGTGCTCGCCCTCTTTTTGGAGAACAATCAAAATGCAATCAGCATCGCCAAGGTTAAGTACGCGTATTTCCAGAACTTCACACATCATTTAATGGAGGAATTTAGCCATATGGAGTCATCGTCACCTAAAGCTACAGAAGTCCCTTCAACCAAAGGTGGGGCAATAGGTACCGGTACGTTGCGTGACAGCATTATTACCCGATTACGGACTATGGACCGGGTGCCGGATGAATTAAAGCGGCTACTAATGTCTATCTATGGATTGCAGGATGCTGCCGTTGAAAAGATTCTGGATAAAGTCGTGCGTCCATTTTTAAATCATCTACGGGATGATTTATATGTCGTCATTGACACGCCTTACGTCGACAAAATGTATCGGGACTCTTATTACATCTTCTACGCCTCTAAACTGGCGCAACATTTTCGTAACACCATCCGTCTCTCTTTCTTTAGCGAGTCCATTACAGAGAGTGACTTTCGCAGTCGAGAGCAGCATGGGCGATTAGAAAAGGCTTACCGGGGATTTGTTGTTATCCGCCCGACCTTCCCTTACGTGATAGGCCGAACTGCTCTCTCCCCACTGGCCATTAGGGAACACAACTTTTTATGTGCCTATACGGAATTGGACGCTACTGTGCATTCCAATAAGTACCGGGTGAAAGCTTTCCCTCATTCTTCCCAAGATGGACATACTATCACCTGTGCTGAAACAACCATTTGGGGAATGCTCGAATATTTTTCCTACCAGTATGCTGAATACCGACCCGTATTGCCGTCTGAGATCAGCCGGATTATTAAGAAAATTTCCTTTAAACGTACATTCCCCTCAGAGGGGCTTACGGCAGAACAGGTGACGTATGCCATCCGGGAACTCGGATTTGGCTCCATGATCTATGCACGAAAAAAGTACAAGGAGTTGTTTAATGCCCTGGTCAGTATCTATATCGAGTCCGGAATACCAGTGGTAGGTGTCTTAAAAGACCGGGCCGGAACGATTGGACATGCTGTCAATATCATTGGCCGGCAAAAGGATGATCCTGTTACCGTTACCGGTTCTGCACACCATTTGGAAACTGTCCATGGCGGCCGACTGATTGATTTCAATCGGATCGACCGTAAATACGTATTTATGGACGATAATTATGCTCCCTATCAGTTGGCTTCTTTGGATAATCCCTGCCAGGATTATGTGAAAGAGGAGGGCAAACGAGAGAAGTGGGAACAAGTCGATTTAACCCATGTTATTGTCCCCCTTTATTCAAAAATTTACCTGGAAGCGGCACGGGCCCGAAAGAACTTCCTGCAGGCCCTAAATTCTACGGGTATGGGAGACCAATTTGACCTGAAAATCACGGATACCCGCATTTTGCGCATTTTTCTGGCCTCCAGCCGCTCTTTCAAGGAATATATTTCCCTGGATAGTGGGCTACCGGAAATCACTCAGGAGATGATTTTAAGCACACCCATGCCGAAGTTTATCTGGTTAGCAGAGATTAGTACGCCGGCCTCTTTTGCCCAGGGAAAGTGCGAAGGAATCTTGGTTCAGGACGCCACCGAGCCGGTGGAATACTCAGACCAGACCCAAACGCTGATGCACTCCCTGATCCTGGGATTTTACGAATCCGTCATTTTTAGGCAGGATTTTGGTAAGTTTACCGAAATAAAAGATACTTTTGAGGGCTCATTTAGGAGGTATCATAATAATTTAAAAGAGATTACCGCATGAACGAAGAATTGAGCTTGTTTGAGCGTTACCGCGCTCAATTGGAGCAAGAAAAAAAAATCCGGGAACTGACAGGTCCTGAGAACATGCAGATTCTTCAGGAACTCAGTGCTGGGATGGACGATTTTAATAATCAGCAGCGTCAAAATGAGCGCCAGTCCGAAATGGAGTTGGCCAGCATTATGCTGCACTAAAAACATACTCGATTTGTCTAAAGGTGCAGGATACTGCACCTTTTTTGTGCCCACCTCGCCGGTGCAGGAAAGTTCCATGGATGATGTGCGCTGCTAGGGAGAATATGGAACTAAGAGGGTGTGTAAAATTTTCGTTTTCCATCCGGCAGCCGTTTTACCTTTGGTCAAAGGCAACGTATGAGCACTGGCAAAGAAGGAAAAGAGTTTAAATTATTGACGGTTAAAAAGATAAACCCCGAGTTGTATGAGAAGGTGATGTCCGGGGAAATGAATATTCAGGATGCCTACAACGAAGCGAAGCGGTTGCAACTGGGATTAAGTGAGTTTCGGGGCAAAAGCACGAAAAAAAAAGAGTTTGCCACTGATTTCAAACGTATTATGCAGTTGCATAATCCAACAACAGAAGAACTGGTTGCTGAGATCAAGAAAGCGTTCCCCTTCACCTACAAGGATTTTTTAAAATAGTAGGCCGATAACCGTTCAGTTTTTTTCAGGTGGCGGTATATTTGTATATAACTCATTGATAAACCCGGAGTGTTCTGGAACTCAGTAGGGGTCCGATAGTGGCCCTTGAGAAGATTCAGATCGACAGTTTACAGAACTCTCCACTTTAAATGCTGTAAACTGACATGAAAATGTTGAAACCGGGGTATTATGCTACCCACCCACACAAACATCACGAATTATCGTTATTGCATCTTGTTCTTGGTCCCGACAGAGAGTTGGCTCGCGAAGCTGCACAGTCTCTTATCGTTGACAATAAAGGCTTTTTGAAAAATACACTTCTGGATTGGTCTAAAAAGGGCTACAAGTTCGACTTTGATGAACTTTTGCGAGAGGCGATGACCACTTTCTACGAAGCCATCTTGCGCTATGACACGAGCAAAGACATATCTATCCGCACATACGCTCGTTATCACCTGCTGAAGTTGCGCGACCGTTTCTTCTCCAAGCAGTCCTGGAAGGCGTTGCAACCCGAACATGACGGTTCCTTTGAGGTGAGGCTATTTTCAAATGAAGAAGATTTTCATCTTGCCAGTTCCCTTTCTCAAGCGGTGGAACAATGCTTAACGCCTGTCGAAAAGGAAGTGATTTACCTATACTTTTTTAAAGGGCTTACCAAACGAAAAGTAGGACAAGTCCGGGGCTGTTCTGAACGCCGTATTGGTGTTGTAATCGATACTGCCCTACCGAAATTGAAATCTTTTCTTTTGAACAAAGGCATCGATCTCTCTCACTTCGCAACTAACTAAATCTGATAACAATCACTCATCACTGATAAATACATCATTATGGCAACAACACTCAAATCAAATCAGGCCAAGCCGCTGCGTGGCATCGAACGTCAGAAAGCGTTCTTAGAAAATGCAAAAAAGAATGGCTTGTCCGACGACTCTTTTTTTGTAATCGATAAAGTGATGGAAAGTATGCGCGACAATGGCTACCGGGACATCCGGAAAGCCATCAATGATCTCATCGATAACGCGGAGCAAGCTGGTGCGAAACGCATTTCTGTGGTAACAACGACCGAGAAGCCTGCTGAAAAGGGTGCCAAGGAGAGGATCTCAAATATTGCCATCGTTGATGACGGGCACGGCATGTTCCCTGAAATGCTTCCCATTGCGGTCAAGTGGGGCGGCACAGACCGCCACGACCAGAGGGATGGCCTGGGACGATTTGGCTTTGGATTACCCACCGCATCGATTAGTGTTACGAAGGTCTACGAGGTATACTCTAAAGTGAAAGGAGGGGAATGGCATAAGATCCGAATTGACTTGACTGAGATTGCAGCCATAGCAGTCAGTAATGGCGGCCACATATCCTATCCCTTAAAAGCAGTAAAAACTGATCTTCCTCCATTTTTAAAAACCTATGTGAAAGATCATTGGAAAAAAAATGACCTTGAGCAAGGAACGATTGTGTTGCTGATTCAGCCTGACAGGATACGCCGGTTCTCACACCCACCAACATTTCAACTGAAGATGCTTCAAAACATTGGCCTAACCTATCGTCATTACATGCCGGACGTGTCGTTTATGGTTAATGATAAAAAGGTCGAGATGGTAGATCCCCTGTTCTTAAATCCGATCAGTTTGGGCTATGACGCGAGCAACGGTGTGTTTGCTGAGAGTATTGATGAAATGAACATTCGGGTGAAAAATACATTGGTGAGCGGAAGAACATTAGAAGGCAACGTTCGGTTTCGCTTTTCGATCATGCCGCCCTGGTTTCAAAGGGATAAGGAAGGTGGATTGATCAATAGCCGGTGGAAAACGATGAAGGAGAACAATGGGTATTTTATCGTAACCCGTTCCGGCAGACAGATTGATGTGGTGAAAGAGCCTTATTACCAAAGTGACGATGACAACATTACGATTGTAAACTACGACGCTAACTGGGCCATTGAATTGGATTTTGATCCTTCTTTAGACGAACTGTTTGGTATCACGACGAATAAGCAACAGGTTGAAATTGATACCTATCTCTGGGATCTATTTAAAGATCATGACCTTCCTGCCACCGTCAACTCTTTGCGTAAAAAGCTTCAGAAAATGCGTGTGGCGGCAAAGATTGTTGATGAAGAAAAAAATGAGGATAGCAGAGACTCTGAACAGATAATGACCGCTGCTGAGAAGTTTGATAAATTGGACCTTCCACAAGAGAAAGAAGAAGCGGGTGAGCAAAAACTTGTCAAAGAAGCGCAGGAAGTGGCTAAAAAGGAAAAACGCGAGGTGCAAGAAGTGACCGAGTCACTGCATTCTGAAGCTGAAAAAAAGAAATACAAAGTTGAATTTACTGACCTGCCCGGAGCACCTTTTTATGAAGTGGAAATTTGGGGCCCGCAACTTCGGTTAAAAATCAACACGGCTCATCGGTTCTACACAGACGTTTACTTGCAGCAAGAGAACCGTGGGAAAACAGCAATTGAACTTCTACTTTTTGTAATCGGGAAATGTGAGTGCCAATCCGATGGTGATAAATCCATGTTCTATGGTAGTGAGCGGTACGAATGGTCTCGCCAATTGGACTTGCGCCTTCGGTTATTGGACAAAAAAGATCCTGTGCTGGATAAACAGTCCGACGACGAAGAAAGGAAAAACTAAAGCGGAGAACAACCATGGGAACCAGTATTATTCAACTGGATCATTTTATCAGTTCGACGAGAGATTCGGGGTACAAAAATCTTGCGTCGGCATTGGCTGAATTGATCGATAATGCCGTGGAAGCGGGTGCTTCAAAAATTCAGATACGGGTTGATAAATTTTCCAGCGCCATCGAGGAACATTTCGAAGTAATGGTGGCTGACAATGGAAAGGGCATGAGCGAGCAAGAGTTGAATGTGGCCCTGCAGTTTGGTGGGAGTACCCGCTTTAATTCCAGAAGTCAGTACGGTCGATATGGTATGGGCCTTCCCAACAGTACCTTGAGTCAATGCAGAAGGGTGGAAGTGATTTCGTGGAAGAATAGATCAGCCATTTACAGCAGTTACCTGGACGTGGACGAGGTTGTTGATCAAAAAGTAACGGAACTGCCTACCCCACGCCGGATTGAGAATACTCCCAGTTTTGCATCATTTAAGTCAGGTACCGTGGTGTTCATGAAGAAGTGTGACCGTATTCCTTACAAATACATCGGTAGTCTACTGAAACAAATGCATTTTGAACTGGGTAAGATTTTTCGACATGCGATTTGGAACGGAGTGGAAATATCCGTTGGTGATGAGAAGGTGATTCCTTTTGACCCTTTGTTTTTAAAGCATGGCCTGAACCTGTTGGGAGGAATTCCTTTTGGTAGAGAGTTGATTTACCGAGTTAAGATTCCGGATCGACCGCGCAAAATTTCAGAAGTCAAGGTGCGTTTTGTTGAATTGCCGGTAGAGTCGTGGGCGCCGATGACGAACGAAGAAAAGCGAAGGGCCCGCATTACCAAAAATGCCGGCGTGAGCATTCTTCGCTCAGGAAGAGAGATTGATTATGGGTGGTTTTTCATGGGGGAGAAACGAAAGGAGAATTATGATGATTGGTGGCGATGTGAAATCAGTTTCTTGCCGGAGTTGGACGAAGTCTTTGGGGTGACCCATACAAAGCAAGAAATTAAGGAGACAGAATTTATGAAGGCGATTTTGGTTCCGGATTTGGAACAAACTGCCAGGACACTGAACAACCGTGTCCGTTTGAAATTCTTGGACCTGAAGAAGGTACATCCCACTGTCCACGCAAAAACACAATTGGAACGCACCGATGTTTATTTACCGCCTCTCGGTAATATCCGGCATTGGGTACCGCGGAAACCGGATTCTGTCAGCGCCGGCGGTATGCAATACCGAATAAAAGTAGGTGCTATCCCAACTGACCATTTTTTTCAAGTAACTGAAAACAAAACTGCTATTTTACTGACAATCAATGAGAACCATTTGTTTTACGACAAGATTTTCCGCTCTTTACATGAAAGAAAACTATTTTCGACCACCGACTTCCTGAAGGTGATGGAGATCCTGATTTTTGCTGCAGCAAGGTCTGAACTGGCCTACAAGGGACGTGCAAGTGAGGAAGTGATTAAAGAGTTTAAAGGGATGTGGAGTTCAAATCTTAAAACATTGATCAGTTAATGGAGAAACAGGTGATCGATATCGCGCCTAAATTGAATCAACTGCAACAAAAAGAGTTTATCAATTTCTGTAAAAATGCAAGAAAAGCGACCGTTAAAGCATCGATTGAGCAAAGAATGCAATTCCTGACCCAGGAACGTGAGCGAGTTAATTCAACCTATAACGGAAAAAAGTTTCACTCTTATGCTGATTTGCTATTCCTCCAGAATTTGTTGTTGGATCTGTTAGCACAAGACTGGCAACTTGTTGTGCAGAGAGATAAGGTGCGGGTGGAACTGGAAACATTGGAAGAAGGCGATAGAGACTTGGACCAAGAGAAGAACAAAACGCGTCGCCGGCACTTGCTGGCCCGGGATCTACAATTGAAGATTCCGTCGGTTGCAGAGTTCATCAAAAGCATGGAGCGCAGAAGGCTGACAACAAAAGGATGGCATTCGATTTTTTCCGTAATGAGAGATGGGATTCAGTTGCGAAATGTGTTGGAAGAAATAGCTTGCTTGGAAAGTGAAGAAGAAAGAGTAAGAGAACTGTCAAAGACAGTAAAGCCCTATATTCAATTCGTAGAGCCTGATAAAAAGTGTGAAGAAACCGGTCTTTACCTATCGGACATCTGGCGCTATTTCCGGCACACTTGGATCAGTGAGTATAAATCGTTACCAGGTCGATCGCTGTCCATTTTGATTCGTGATGCTGCCGCACCCAATCATCCGGTGATAGGAATCGCCGCACTAGGAAGTTCGGTGGCACAACAGACCTGTCGTGACCATTGGATTGGTTGGGAAGGGAAGTCCTTCCTGGATCGACTGAAAAACAACCCTTCTGCGAAACATGCCGTGTGGATCACAGACATGTTGGAGACGCTGCTCAAGGAAGTGTATTTAAAAGATTTCTTACAGGAAAAGATCATCACTCGTAGTCAGATCACCAAACCGACAGTTGAGGTGATAAAGCAACTGCGGGCCCTGTCCCAGGAATTTCGGCAAAAGCATATTGATAATCCGCATAAGGCAAAGTTCACAGTTAACAACAACGAAATGAGTTGGGAAGAGCGAGCCCAAACCTTTCTCTTCAAAAGTAAACGGGCGATCCTGCTAGCCGATTTGCTTTCGATTAAATATGTGTTGAACAAGTACAACTTCAAAGGCGACAAAAAACAATTGGCGGATTGTTTGGAAAAAGGAGATTTCTGCGATGCAATTGAGCGACTAGTCAGAAAAGTGAAATCTATTCATGTTGGTATTAACATGATGGATATTATCATTTGTGGCTCGATTGCACCTTACAATCATCTTTTAGGGGGAAAACTTGTCTGCATGATGCTAACGAGTCCTGAGGTAGTACAGTACTATAATTCAAAGTATAAAGATTATGTTAGTCTGATCGCCTCTTCCATGAGAGGAAAAGCCGTTGTTCGGGTTCCACAATTGGTTTTTTTAGGAACCACCAGTTTGTATGGAGTCGGCAGCAGTCAATACAATCGCATCCATATTCCCACTGGTGCAATAGGAGGAAACGATGGAGGTAGAGTTGAATACCGTAAATTAGGATATACAGAAGGGTTTGGGTCCTTTCATTTTAGCGGTCAGACGATTAAATTGGCGGACGCCGTGGCCGGCAGAGAAAATGGTAGAACAAGAGTGAACAGCATCTTTGGTGAAGGTGCCAATCCATTGTTGCGCAAACTGAAAGATGCCATGGAACACTTGAAATTGGAAAGTAACCCCATACTGAATCACCGAAACCGAAGGGTCGTGTATGGGATTAGTCTCGCTGAAAATTTCAGTGAAGTATTGCTGGGGCTTGCGAACAAAGCGAAATATCATTTCCCTTTGAGTAAAGCAAGGACCAGGTCAGACCTGATTGCCAACTACTGGACGAAACGGTGGCTTTTAAATAGAATCACTAACCCGGAGATTCTGGAACGAGTCTCCGGTCATTCGTTGGCTTACCCGGTTACACATGGCGCCAGGGTGCCCATGGTCGCGGAAGAGAATGGGCTAACACTTTTTGATCTTAATTGAAAAAGGATACAAGATGAATCAATACGCAAATGGCTAAAAAAGAAATGAGAAAAGTAGGCACCTTTCTCATTTAACAGATATGTTCAATCCGGGGGGAGGAAGACATGCTGTTTTTCAAAAATAGTGTTTATTGTCTAATACAACACTAGGTGCCATGATAAATCACTTATTCATTGATAAAAGCTAAACTCATGGCTACTTTTTTCTACGGGCAGAGCCCAAGAGATTCACGATGGTATTTTCGTTTAAGGGATAATAACAATGAAATTATCCTCGCTTCAACAGAAGGATACAATTCGAAACAAGCATGTCTTAACGGTATTGACAGTGTGAAGAGGCATAGTCCTTCCGATCAACATTATCGCAAGTTTAGCGGCGGAGATCTGAAGTATTATTTCACACTTCATGCTTCTAATAGTGAACCCATCGGCCGCAGTGAAGGATACAATTCCGCCTCCGGAAGGGACCGTGGCATTGAAAATTGTAAACGCGATGCCCCTGGTGCTTCGACGGTTGAACTAAGTTCATTTAGTTAACAAAGAGGGAGGGCAGTTTACTGCCCTCTTTTTTGAATATTGTCCAATAGGGATGTAAGTATTATTTTTCTCTGTTACCTAATCTTCTTTTAAGTCTAGAATTCGCTTCGAGATCCAATATAATGACTGCGCGTCCTGTCCGTCGCCTAATAATTCCGCATAACTATTCTCCAGTTCCCTTATCCTCAATTCCAGTTCATGGGTAAGCATTTTTGTAACATCGCCTTCCATCTTGGTATGAGTTTAGGCCTATGAGGCAAAACAAATACCAAATTCTATCATCGGCTATAGTCGATGGGGTAATGGGCGCCTTTACATCGAACCACTACCCGTTCTTTTTCCTGATTAAATCCTCCTCCCAATGAGTTGTTGGCCTTGTCTCAAGCCCAGGTGGATCTAGTACTAATTTATCTTCCAGCACGTATGTCGAGTCTTTTATGAAAAAGCTGATTGTCTCCGCACACTCAAAGCCTTCCAATGTTGCCAGCGGCTGGATCGCATGACAGTAGATTGCATTTATCGCCTTGTCTTCATAGTAAAATGAGTAGACGGTCTCCTGAATCTTTTCATGTCGGATTTGCTCTACTTCAGGTCCAAGCACTGTTTCATAGCCCACGTGAATGGCGCCCAATGCCCCCTCCGGGATCTGGGACACTGCCTTGCTCAGCAGTTTTTTAATATCCTTTGCTTTCTGGTCGATGGCTGCAACAGAAAGTGATTCCCAACTGCCAACAGCGGCGAATTGAAGGCTTAAAATACATTTGGAAAGCAGGATTTCAATGTCTGTTTCACCGAAGTGCCCTAATTCATGTGGCAATAACAGGCATGTATAGTTTCCAAGTGGATCAAATTTACCAAGTAATGCGTTCAGCAATGCCGGAGATGAATGTTTGGCTGGTGCCTCATTTAAACTTGCATTGACAGACGGTAAGTGGATTGGGGTCACCGTCATTCGAAATCCTGTAAATGCTCGCTCCTCCTTCCAAACGAGGTGTGGGCTTTTAAAATAACTTTCGAACGCTTCAGCCAGTGCATTTTCCGGCACTTCTTCGATCGGCACATCAAAACGAACGTGTACCGAAACCGGAACCCTTGCTTTTGCAATTGCCAGCCCGGCTGCTAACCAACGTTTGACCCAAGCCTGGCGCTCGGCTTCTGCATAGTTATTCACCTTCGCAAGGCGTTTGCATTCAACATAAATCGATTTACCCGACTTTTTAGCCAGCAAATCGGGCATTCTCCCTGTTTTACTTTCCTCGAGAAATGAAACAGTCCAGCCGTTTTTATGATACGTCAGGGCTACCACGAGTTCGAACAGTGAGGCGTCCGGCTGATTGCGATTTTTACTTAGCATGGTTTGCACCCGCTCTTCGATCCCGGTCATTCGTTCTAGGTATAGCAGACCTCTGCCAATCGCATTGAAGAAGGGTTTAATTCGTGCCAACTGGATGTGATCGGCAGGCCATGGATAGGTGGATGCTGTTTCTACCAGAAAGAGATACCACGCCATCCAGTCGTCGTATACGGCAATGGGTTTAATCTTTCCGTCTGTTCCGTGATCAAGTTGATACAAGGAAGCGTCGATATCCTTCAGGTAATTAATTACTTTTTCTCTACGGCCATTCCATTGCTCGGTACCCATTTTTTCAACAAACCAAAGGAATGCCTTGTACTCCAAAGTCATAAAGTTGATTGTCCTTGAATGTACAAATTATCAGGAAGAAAGCGGTTGATGCGCATCGTCAAATGACTGTCCTTGTCTGAGAAGTTCTTGCAGCAGCCGATTAAAGCTGTCACTGACGATGGGTTCATTCTTGCCATAGGTCGCCTTCAAAAGCTGTGCAAAATGTTGTGCATCTTTCATTTGCCCCGCTCTTTTTAAACCTAGCGTTAGATTATATAGGATCATTCTTTTCGGACCAATATCATTGTCCGATGTATAGCCTATTGCTTTACGATAGGCTTGTTCTGCATCTCTCCAATTGCCGTTACTTTCTTGAATTACACCATAGTTGTTCCAAGCCGTTTGCAGATGCTCCCTGTCTTTTTTTAGTTGCAGATAGCGGATTGCTTTTTCCAGGTCATGCAATGCACCTGCTGCGTCACCATTTGCATTTCGCGGAAGTGACCGGTACACCATGATAATTGCACATTCTCTTGCCCGTTGGCGTCGTACGGGAATCGAACGAGCGTAATCCCACGCTTGGTCGTAATAATCTAAACTTTTGCCAAGGGCTGCTTTTCCCACGGCGTCGATTCCTTTATCCGAATCATCCTGAAGAAAGTAAGTCGTATACTCCAACCAAGCAATATTTTTCAAGATATCCGAAAGGCGTACATTCTCCATATCATCACTGACGGATTGTTGCTCATAATACAGGGCTTCTTTGTAGTAGCGAACAGCTTCGCTGAAGTTTCCTAGTTCACTGTATGCGATCGCTAGTTCCTGGCAATTGACGCTCCTCAGTTGCATTGGATTTTCGTGTTGATCATCGGTATAGTGTAGAGAGAGGAGCGATAGTTGAATTATCCTTCGGTAATTTTCTGACTGGAAGTATAAGCCGGCCAAGAAAGTGAGCACTTCTGCCACATCACCTTTGGCCCCTTCCTTTCTGGCAATCCAAAGTGACCGGCACAAATATGTCCGCATATATTGCGTGGCGCGATGGAAACGGGTTTCAAACTGGGAGAGAATCTTTGCTCTTCGAAAATACATGCGGCGCATTCCAAAAGGATCACTGAATCCAATCCGATATGCTGTGCGTAAAGCGCTTCGGATCAGCCGTTCTGCGAGTTCCGCATCCCCTTCTTCTAAAGCATCAGCAGCCATCGCATGAAGGCGGTCAAGGTGAATGGCGTCGGGAGCGGTGTTCTGCAACAATTGAGTTGCTTCGTGGAGTGATTTATCCGCTTCGCTTAGCTGCCCACGTTTCTTAAATGCGTAATACTTTGTGAGTAAAAAGGCTGCAGATGTCGATGGATCGGTTATCCTATTTTCATCAATGATAATATCTGAAAGTTTGTACAATGTGTCGGGATAATAGCGATCATAAAAGTCGCGGTGGAGGGTGAGAAAGTAGGAACGTTCGTCTGCTGTAGTTAGAGATTGCCATCCCTCAGTAAGTCTCCTCAGTGTTTCTTCCCGATTTTTAAATTCTTCTTTCGCTATTTCGACGCGCCTATCCGACTGTTCCGTTAAGTCTTCATCGTGGCTGAACGGTATGGTACCGTAAAGCTTTTGTGCGTGCGGAGGGATGCTTGCATGTATGTACTCCAACAGGAGGTTGATGAACCCATAATTGCCCTTTTTAAAAAAGACAGGCATGATACCATGTGCCAACAAAAACTGCTTTCTTTTTTCTCGTGCAGGATCGTCTTCCGGTCCTTGTACAATACCAAAATGCTGGGGGCTCCCCTTTGTCTGGGCTGCCCTCTTTAAAATAGTCATCGTTCGATCACCCTCTAGGCTGCAACCCAAAAACAGTAGTGAGCGGGAGGTGAAAAGTTTCAATAGCAACTGTGGTAGGGGCTTTGTAAAATCAATTTTCGTGGTGCTGCCATAGTGGTGGACATACTCAGTTTTCGTGAAAACCCTCTCCTCGTCATTTCGGGCGTCACCGTGTATTTTCAGCAGAAAAAAGTAGTCTTCTACTAACGTAGCACCGGCAAGCGTTGGTTTTGAACCCCAGATGGGCGGCAGGCTAAACGGCTTCCCTTGATTTTGAAAAACCGTTTCCAGGACCGCATCAAAATTCGTTGTCAGCACAGGCCCTTTTGTGAGGAGTGGAAGTAACTGTACAGCAGCGTTTTTGGCCGACGGGTTGTCGAAATGAATTTTTTTACCAAAAGTTGATCGAATGAGTGTGTTGAACTTTTGACGGCCGAGCCTTTCTTGGATGATCTCCGCCGCCTCTTCATAGTCCTGCCGGTCAATCGCCCCTTCTACTACATCTTTGCAAGCCAGGGCTGCTCCTGTCTCCAATAAAAAGGAGGTCCAGCCGGGAAAACCCCAAGGTGTCGAAAGTCCGGCTCCAACGAAGGGGATCACTCCTAACTGTTTTAAAAAGGCTTCTTTCAGAGCGGCGATGGCTATTACATTCCACTCGTCCTCCTGCGAGGGAAAGGCAAGTTGATTGTCTTTATCGATTGCGTGTGCCATTGTAAAACTGTTAAGCGGACCAACATCTAATTACGTTACAAATAAAGATAGCAAAAGGGTTGCCTGTGTAAGGGGTTAGGTCAATCTGTTGTGGATCTAAGAGATCAACGAAAACCCCAGCAATTTTTCCCATGTTACCAAACTCTTTCATCATTCTTGTCTTGAGAAACCTCACATTGATATCCTCATTCACGCGGTTAATTTTATTCAAACGAAATCAACTGTGAACCTTAAGGGAATATGCAAATTTTCAGGGTGATGGAGTCTTTCCGGAACAACATTTGGTTAGTCATGTGCGACTTACGGCACAATCAATCCAAAAGGGAGGTTTTTGGAAGGTGAATTGGTAGAACGATTACCGATCTTGCGTTCTTTACGGGTTTTCTCTGATGCACTATCCGGTCAGCATATCCAACATTCCTACTCATTGCATAACTATTTTTCCCGATTGCATAGTATTCATTTCAAATGCGGCAGGTGCTTTGAACTCAACACAGCAGTTTAATGTACTTTTATGTCCTATGCAGTTGAGAAATGGGATCGTTTGATCAGCAGCACGCTGCACCCGGATAATCTTCCAAATTTTTCCGCAAATGCGGAGACCATCCAGCTATTTCTGGATCAATCTGAAACTGATCGTGATAAGGTGCGAAAGCAACTGATTCGGCAAGCCTTCTCCACATCCAAGGAAAAGGCTGTTGAGCATTTTGTTCAACAGCATCAAGGGATTTTAATTCGGTTATTGGATAAGATTCATCACTACCGGCAAGTACCAGAGTTAGATGGAACAATAGCCAGCTTGTACGAAGCCATCGAAGGACATCTGCAGGAAATCTTAGGGTTCATCGAACACTATTTCACCAAGTATTTCAACCTGGATGAGCGCGTGCCTGTCAGTTATTTAAACATTTCAAAAGAAGAACTCTGCCAACAACTACCTACCTGTAAGCAAATATTGGGACAGCGATATGATGCAGACAAAAAGTTGATTGGAATTCTATGCAGCTATATTCAGGATTTCTGCAGCGATGGGTTTATGGCTTATACTTATCGCGATTTGATTTACCATAAGGAATTGGTCCAGCAACTCATTTCGCTTGGGACAAACGGCAGGACGGAGCATCACTATTCGGCACTGAGAGAAGTGTTGATTTACTTAAATTTCAATTCTCCGTTGTTCATTGATTATTTCACCTCACAAATACACGAAGAGTTAGGCTCCTTGCCAGATAATCCGTCTAAAATTGAACACCTGGCTTTTCATCAAAAAAAAATTGGTCAAATGCAGCTTAAACCTGGTTTTTCACTGCACAGCGAATTTCCAACCGTAAGAGAAACGCTCCTGGAAGTTCTGGATCGGGAAATTGAATACCTCACCACCATCAAAGTCAAAGTTACAGCGGCACCCGCACAGTCGGTGATTGAACTGCCGGACCGTACTTCCGTTCGGGAAACCGTGACCGTTCCTTTCCGGGTACCGGAGATTTACCTCTTAAACAAGTCTTTCATTGACGCAGGAGGTGCACCAACCGAAACGTATAAAAGTTTACTGGAGAAAGTAGCACCCAGCCTTGCCAACAAGAACCAACGCGGCTTTAGCGTTGAGAGTTTGCAAAAAGCCAGCGACAAGGTCAACCCAGAAGCGAAGGAAAACGTCAAAAGGTTCTTGCAACGCATGATCCGTAACATCGACAGCTATGACTAATGATCCTTATTTGCTATTGTCCTGATCCGAACGTATCCTTTTAATTTGGTTTGTTGCTTAACAATCATTAAAAATCGCGAAACCTTTCTTCTGTATTTGGAAGGCCGATGGCACTAAGCAGGTAGACAAACTGTGTTCGTTCTTCGTCGCCTATTTTCGGGCTTTTTAAAAACTCCCGACAAATTTGAAATGTACATAATGCCTTCGCACGGTAGGAATCGGCGTTAAGCAGGCGGTAGTATTTGAATACCTTGTCCCATTTCTGCAACAGTGAGTAGGCTAGAACCATGTTGAAATAAATTACATTTCGGTCACCCAGAATGCTTGGTATTTCCCGTTCGATGTTGTCCAGCATGTTTTCTGCTTTTTTAAGCATACCGTGGAAAACCAACCATTTCATAAATACGATCTGCTGGTTGTGCGGCAGGTCTTTGTACCGGGAGATTTGGTTCCATTTTTTCTGCTCGTCGACAGCCGCTAAAATCGCAGCGATCAATGCACTGATCTCATAGCCATTTTTAAACCCTCGGAGCTGCAGATAATTGGTAAATCCGCGGTCGAGGAGTTCATCGTCCGGAAATTTGTTCAAGGCCATAATGATGTCTGCCCAGAATTCGTCTTTGTCAAACTGATCCGGTGGTTCATTTTCCAGGACGACTTTTTTGGCATAGGACCTTCCTTTAAAGAAAAAAAGCGGCTCGAAGCTACCAATGAAAAACCGCGAATAGCTGTAGCTAGGGGATAGCCGGACTTTGCTCCAGAAAAGTTCAAACAACCCTGTGTCCTTCAACTGATAAGATGCGTTTATTCCTTGTCGGCTTACCTTCTCAATCCAACCCAGACTTTCGCTCTTGACCGTAGCGATCTTACGCAGTAAGTCCCGGTCATTCAGCACTGCGGCGGACTCAATTATCTCTTCAATTTCAAACTGCATTTCTTCGCTGCCGGGATTTTCTAGCCTGGCAAAAGCCTTATGAAGTAGCTGTTTGCTTTTAAACGCTACTGCGAGTTCAGCCAGTAACTTAGGATTGAGGTTTGATAGCAGATTGGAATCAGCTTGCAACACCCGCTGAAGAAACAAGGTATCTCCATTAGCTAAAATACCTGCAATTGCTCGGGACCGAACATACGATAACTCCCGAGCGTTAACAGCGTTAGAGTAAATGACCGAATGTAATAAGTCCTCATCTTGTAGAAGACCGGCTGCTTCAGCAAGCGAAGAAAAAAAATACGGACGGTACCTCTCAGAAAGTTTTAGGGTGTCACGGCGAACACGATGGATAAACTGATTTAACACGGTTAGTGTTTCTTCGTCTTTGAGCACCATCGCCAATTGTATGATCGGCTGAACCAAGTTTAATTTCGCGGAGGGTTGATGCCCAATGGTGTCTCTCACTGCGGCTTGCGCATATAACGCACAAGATCGAATCAGCACTTTATTTTTACGTGCAACAGCCAACTGCGCGACCGGAAGCAAGGCATAACAATCAAATTCCTTACGCCCCTGCAAATTCATTACTACTCGGTGCAGACCTTCGATCTGCTGCGCTGTATCGCCAGCCTTTAGTTTTAAAAGGCTATACCGCAAACAATCAGCGGTGATTTTGAGCTGAGTGACACTGTCGGGTATTTTGTTGATGGCCTGATTTGTAGCTTCCCATTTGCCCTGCGTATAATAGGTAAGGGCAATCATGCCGAAGTTTTCGTCCACTGTGTTGCCTTTTGCAAGGAAAGCAAAGTCACGCTCCATCCGCCACACTTTTGCATTGGTTGTTTGCATTAAAAAATACCCGGCGGTGATGAGTATACCTGTTATGATGACAACAATGATCGGACGTTGGGATCGTTTTCGACTCCTCTTCAGCAGATCCTGCTTTTCCTGTTGTAAAGGTTCCCATTGAAGAAACGGCCAGTTGGCATGTAGCAACCGCCGTTCTCTCCAGGTCAACAGGTAACGGGAAGATCGGTGGTTTCCCAGCCATTCATTGACGCGTTGATTTAAGAGCAGATTGGCCTTCTCCGCATCCGTGATTTCTTTGTTTGCCAGCCGCCGCAGGGATGCGATCATTCTTTCATGTGCGAGTTCATAAAGACTACACCCTTCCTGGACAACTTTAGCGACTAACCGAACATCATTCCTCGACAAGTATTCAAGAATTGTTTGCAACTGCTCCTTTGGTAAGTGCTCCTTTAACCGGTGATGCAATTGGTCCAAAGTCAGTTGGCCAACTTTCACGTTTTCGTCCAAATTGACTAAGCCGAGAAGGACTTTTAATGCCTCTTCTTTTTTCCACTGTGTTTGCTCCTGGTTAATTACTTTTTCAATGTAGCGAAACATCAATCCTTCGACTCCGCCGATACTCTCAAAGGTTTGCTTGTTGAAGCCGACTTCTTCCCTGTCTGCGCTGATAAGAATCATGAATGCCAGAATTTGAATGTCGACCGGTGAGATTCGGCCATTTTCTTTGCCCCGCAGTTGCTCTGTGCATACGGTTTCAATAAACTCTTTGTCGAATCCGATTCGTTCTGTTTGAGCAATGACTTCCAGAATCAACGTTGCTTGTGAGGGCGTAAATGCTTCCAGACGAATTTCTTCCTGGGGTCCCAAATTGAGGCCCATCTGTTGGCGTAATGGGGTCCAGAAATCAAGGAAATCTCCCCGAATGCTGAAAAGAATCTTCGTTTGGTTTTGTTCTTTGCGCTGGTACCAACGCACTAGGTCTGAGGCAAATTCGGTGTTCTCCTTGGTTGCGTTTTGTGCCAGGAGATACTGTTCAAATTGATCAAATAAAAAGATAGCGCTTTTCCCTTGCAAGTCGAGAAATTGGACGATCTGCAAGAAGCCTGTAAATCGATCTACATCCATCCCGTACTGTACTTTCAAAGCGCGCTGAATCAGTTGCACCGGGGGCTGGTGTGTAAAGTTCACATAGATAGCAATAACACTTGGCCATTTTTCCCGCAATGCCGGCAACAAACCCGCACGCAGGAAAGATGTTTTCCCTGTGCCAGAGCGTCCATGTAATAAAGCAAATTGGTGATCGGCTGAAGAAAAAAGTGATATGACTAGTGCGATTTCTCTTTCCCGTTGAAGTTGAGAAAAAATCCGGTGGTCGTCAACATCAAAGGCAAGTAATCCTTTAATGGATGTACGGGATGTCACACTAGTTGGTAAGTGAGATTGATAACGAAAGGACAAATAGATGCAGATGCCAGCCAGCAAAACAACTACCGCAACTTCGACGCCTAAATACCAATCAGGAAGAACCTTAAACCCTAATCCCGTTAAGATCGAATTGATAAACCAGGGATTCGCTAAAATCGCGAGGGCGAGCAAGCCGGTATAAATGCGCAGTAGGTCATTCGATTTGAACGCGAGCCCGAACCGTTTAAAAAAGCGAAATAAAATCTTATGAAGCTCAAAAAAGTTCATGACTGTTTTAAATCTAACTAATTTTTTTCAACAGCTCGATTCTTCTTGCAAAGTCCCTAAGTGAAGACGACAAGTTTTGGCAACCGGCGGGTCCCCACAGTTAGAACGGTTGCCTTGGTGGCAATCCTTCGTGATGCCGATTCTTGCAGCAATTGCCTTTCTTAAAAATTAAAGTATCGCATTAAGGGCAGACCTTTTACTAATAACCCTACAAGGCGATTTAAAAGGCGATATACTTCACTTTCACTTCCCTGTGGTTCACCCCAAACCTCTTTTCGGCGATCTATCTTGCACTCAGTTTGATACCCGAACGTATCAATGACAATCAAAGGCAGCTGTGAGAAATTGATTTTGTGAACCTGAAAAAAAGAAGCCAATGTTTTCTCAAATATCATGGGGTGAATACATTCAGACAGTACTGATTCTTTTCTGTATCTACTACGGGGTTGTTCTCTTCAAATTTTATCGACGCGACATTTTGGTATTTGCTAAACGGCAAGGAGCGGGACAACCTTTTGGAAAAAAAGAAAATGGAAATGAAAGTGCATTGCAGTTAGATCTTTTCTCCGGCGGTTCGACCGCTAATTCGTCCGTAGCGATGGATCTTGACCCTGCTTTACAGGCCTTTCTTTCTGAAGTAGAAGCCTTTTTGCTGCAAGCAGGAGAGAATGCATTTGACAAGGAGCAAATCCTATCCTCCCTTCAGGTGTTAATCGAACGTCATCCCGTTAGTCAGTCCGCTACTTACCGACCAATGGTCAACGAAGCAATCGTTCGCATTAGTCAAGAGCGTTGTGCCTTTTCTCTTTCGGAACAAGACGTAGCATCCTGCTGGTAGTGAGACCATCCCTTTCCACTAAATTTTCAATATACAGTTTATGAAACAATGTTCATCGCTGCCCGTACGCCGGCAGTACCTTAAGACTATCGCTTCTTTCTTGTTTTTACTCTTTGTACACCTCGCGCTGAATGCACAAGATGGCAATGCGGGGATTAATGATGCCAACACAAAAGTTCGCAGCTATTTTCAATCCGGTACCAACTTAATGTATGCTGTAGGCGCCATTCTCGGGCTCATTGGTGCCGTTAAAGTGTATCAGAAATGGAATAGCGGTGATCATGATACCGGCAAAGTAGCTGCGGCCTGGTTTGGTTCCTGTGTTTTCCTTGTTGTCGTGACCAGTGTGATCCGGGCCTTCTTTGCAATTTAAGAGCTATGGCAAACAGCGTTTATAAAATCAACAAAGGCATCAACAAACCCGTTGAGTTTAAGGGGTTGAAAGCACAGTATATCTGGTACTTGGGAGGCGGCTTGGTGGTGCTGTTGATCCTGTTTGCCATACTTTATATCATGGGCGTGAACACCTTTCTCTGCCTTGTGCTAATTGTGATTCTGGCCACCGGACTTTTTGCCTGGGTGTACCGGATCAGTAATACCTATGGTGAGCATGGCATGATGAAAAAAGTGGCCCGTAAAGGAGTGCCAACCGTGGTAAAATCATATTCAAGAACCGTCTTTTTAAAACAGTGAAGTCATGGAACGTGTACTCGAAGAAATACTGCCGATCATGGACGTGGAGCATGATGCCATCCTCTCCAAAAGTGGCGATGTGACGGTAGCCTTCCGCTGCGAACTGCCTGAGATCTTTACCCTATCGAACGAAGAATACGAGGCTTTCCATCAAGCGTGGATTAAAGCTCTCAAAGTGCTGCCGAAGCATTCGATCTTCCATAAGCAAGATTGGTTTTCGGATAAAAAGTATAAAGCTGATTTAATGGGAATTGACGAAAGTTTTCTTTCTCGGAGCAGTGAACGCTTCTTCAACGAGCGGCCTTTTCTGGACCATACCTGTTACTTGTTTTTGACTAAGAAGCCGGCAGGCCGGAAGATTTCATCTTCACTGTTTTCTAACCTGCTGCGCAAAAGCATTGTGCCCAGCGAAACGCTTCATCCACAAGCCGTGCAGGATTTCTTTGATTGTGCCGGGCAGTTTCAAAAGATTTTGGAAGACAGTGGGTTTGTGACACTTCGGCGGTTAACGAATGAACAACTGCGGAGCACAAAAAACAGCGCCGGAGTGATCGAGCAATACATGCGGCTCTCATCTTCTCCTATGATGTGTGATATACGATTTAAGGAGGGTATTGAGGTAGGAGATAAGCATATGCAGTTGTTTACCATGTCGGCGGCGGATGATCTTCCTGCACTCTGTGGCTCCCGCATTAACTACGACAAGTATTCGACGATAAAACCAAGTTTTCTGTTGGCTTTGCATCCACGCTTGGGCAACTGTTGCCTTGCAATCACATCTTCAATCAATATGTGTTCATCGAGGATGCGGGGATGACGATTAAAAAACTGGAAAGTAAGCGGCTCAGGTTACAAAGTTTGTCGGCTTATTCGAGGGAGAATGCCATTGGAAGAGACGCCACAAATGAATTTCTAAACGAGGCGATTGGGGAACAGCGTTTGCCGGTCAGGGCGCATTTTAATGTGATGGTGTGGACGGAGGAAAAAGGAGAACTAAAAGACCTAAAGAACGCTGTTTCTTCCGCCTTGGCAGGCATGGATACAGTGGCCAAGATGGAAACAGCAGGTGCTCCGCAGATCTACTGGGCCGGTATCCCCGGCAATGCGGCAGATTTTCCGATGAATGACACCTTTGACACGTTTGCAGAGCAAGCCTGCTGTTTTTTTAACCTCGAAACGTCTTACCGGTCGTCCCTAAGCCCGGTAGGGATCCGGTTGGGAGACCGTCTGTGGGGACGGCCGGTACATGTCGATATCTCGGATGAACCGATGCAAAAAGGGCTTGTGACGAACCGTAACAAGTTTATCCTGGGTCCATCTGGAAGTGGTAAAAGCTTTTTCACCAACCACATGGTTCGCTCTTATTATGAACAGGGCACACACGTTGTTCTGGTGGACGTAGGCCATTCCTACCGTGGGCTGTGTGAGTTGGTGAAAGGCTACTACTTCACCTATGATGAGAAGGCTCCCATTCGATTCAATCCATTCTATATCGGCGAAGGGGATGTGCTGGATACGGAGAAAAAGGAAAGTATTAAGACCTTGTTGCTGGCGCTGTGGAAAAAGGACAACGAGGCCTTTAACCGAAGCGAGTACGTGGCGCTCTCCAATGCATTGCAGTTGTACTACGAAAAATTGAATCGCCAACCGTACATCTTTCCTTGCTTTAATTCCTTTTATGAGTTTCTGCAGCAAGATTTCCTGGAGGTACTCAAGAGCGACCGTGTAAAGGAGAAAGATTTTGATGTTTCCAACTTCTTGTACGTTTTGCGCCCCTATTACAAGGGCGGTGAATTTGATTATCTCTTAAACGCTACGGAAAACCTGAATCTGCTGAAGGAGCGATTTATCGTCTTTGAACTAGATAACATTAAAGACCATCCGATTCTTTTTCCCGTCGTTACGATCATCATCATGGAGGTATTCATTTCCAAGATGCGAAAATTAAAAGGCGTCCGCAAGATGATCCTGATTGAAGAAGCCTGGAAGGCCATTGCCAAGGAGGGAATGGCAGAGTACATCAAATACCTTTTCAAGACAGTCCGCAAATTCTTTGGCGAGGCGATCGTTGTCACACAGGAAGTGGAGGATATTATTTCTTCCCCGGTGGTCAAGCAGGCGATTATCAACAACAGCGACTGCAAGATCCTGCTGGATCAATCGAAGTATCAAAACAAGTTTGGGATTATCCAGGAGTTGTTGGGGCTGACGGAAAAAGAAAAGGCACTCATTCTTTCCATCAATAAGGCCAATGACCCTGCGAAAAAGTACAAGGAAGTCTTTATATCACTGGGAGGTGTCCTGTCCAAAGTCTATCGAACAGAAGTATCACCCGAAGAGTACCTGACATATACAACGGAGGAAAAAGAAAAAATACTGGTGCAGGCATCCGCGAGTAAAATGGGTGGTGACATCGAAAGAGGCATCACGGCCATCGTAAGACAGAAAACAGAATCAATATGAAAAAACGATTTGTTATGCTTTGGTTATTCGGAGGCCTGTTGGCCTGTACTACCAAGAATGACGAGGTGAAGGGCTTTATACCCGGTACTTATGTGCGGTATTCAGAAAACGAAATGGGCAGACGGTACGATACGCTTCAGATTGAAATATTAAGTGCATGCAGTAATAACTATCGCGTCATACGATTTTCCTCGGTTCAAAGGCTGTTAGATGGGCAAGCCTTTCCTTGGGAACGAAGAAGAGAAGTATGGGCCTGTGTTTATGATGAAGACAAACAAATCATGAATGAAATGAAAAAAGGTAAAGTGATGTCATTTGTTCCAGAACGAAGTCTTCTCCTAGTGGGTTCAACCGAATATAAAAAAATAAAATAGAGGGCAATGAAACGTTTCTTGGTGTGTTTTTGTTTCTGTGTGTTAACGATTTTCCCCGCTCGACGGTCTTGCGCCCAAGTACCGGTTCTCCAAGTCATTGCCCAAGCGGTAAAAAAAGTAATTAAGGCAATTGATCTCAAAATTCAACGGCTGCAAAACAAGACCATTTGGCTGCAGAATGCGCAGAAAACACTCGAGAACAAAATGCAGGAACTAAAACTCGGTGAGATTTCCGATTGGGTGGAAAAGCAGCGAAAGTTGTATGCGGATTACTACGAAGAACTCTGGAAAGTAAAAGCGGCCATTGGCTATTACAGCAAGGTCAAAGGCATTATGGACAAACAACTGCTGATGCTGCGTGAATACAAGAAAGCCATTGCGCTGTTTAAACGGGACGAGCACTTTTCATCTCAAGATATCGCATACATGGAACAAGTCTACGCTGGGATGCTTAACCAAAGTGTGAAGCACCTCGATGAACTGGGGATACTGATTACTTCCTTTGCCACCCAAATGAGTGACGGCAAACGACTGGAATTAATTCGCCAAATCGAGGGTCGTATGGATGGCATGCTCACCGATCTCAGAAAGTTTAACCAGCAAAATATAAGGTTAAGCTTGCAAAGAGCAAGAGATGTAAAAGAAGTTGAAGTAGTCAAATCTTTATACGGAATTAAATGAAACGCAGTAGCCTACTTGTTCTCTTCCTGTTGATCACGGTCTGTAGTCAGGCACAGACATGGTCCGAATGGATGCGGCAAAAGAAAACCCAGATAAAATATTTGGGGCAGCAGATTGCGGCCTTGAAAGTCTATGGTGACTACCTGCAAGATGGTTATCGCATCGCAAAAAAGGGACTCGGCACTATTGGTGAGATCCGTGATGGCGAGTGGACTTTACACAAGGACTACTTCCGTTCGCTAAAAGTGGTGAATCCCAGTATAATGTCATGGAGCCGGGTCGCTGAAGTTATTAGCCGTCAAGGTGAAGTCGTTCGCCAGACCCGGTCGCTGGTGAAGTGGTGTCAAGCAGAAAAAGGTGTCGATGCTCAAACTATGGCGTATGTGCAGAAGGTTTGCGATGGATTGCTCAAGCGAAGTTTAGCGGTACTGGATGAACTTCTACTGTTGACGACGAACGGTGAGTTGCAACTCACAGACGATGAGCGAATGGAAAAGATTGAGTCGATACACCAGCGGATGCAAGAGATAAGTGAGGTGTCGCAGGCATTTGGGAAAGCGGTTATCGGCCTTATTCGTGGGGTGCAACGGGAGCATAACGAACTTAAACTTTCAAAAATTTTAAATGCAGTCAAATGAAACAGGTGATGCTGGTTGTCGTGCTGTGGAGTCTTGCTTTTTCCGGTTTTTCCCAGAGTCATGAGGCGCAGCAACTGCTGCTGAATTGGGAGAAATTGGCCCAACTAAAGACCATTCTGAACAACATGTATAATGGATACCGGGTGCTGGATGCCGGGTATACCAAGATTAAAGACATTTCCCAAGGGAACTATCAACTTCATCAGGTGTTTTTAGACGGCTTGCTCCAAGTCAGTCCGACGGTGAGGAATTATAAGCGAGTGGCCGATATCATCCGTCATCAAAAAAACCTGCTGCAGGAAGGAAAAGAAGCACTCGCTCACTTAAAAAACACAGGTTGTTTTTCAGCAGATGAATGCGTGTATATGGAAAACGTCTACCAGAACTTACTAAAACAAAGTATGCAGGATTTAGATGAACTCTTCTTGGTTTTGGCAACTGGACAGCTTCGCATGAGTGATGATGAAAGGATTGCTTCTATTGACCGCATATACGATCACATGGAAGATAAATGGGTGTTCCTGCGATCCTTCAACAATAGTACAAAAGTGCTCGCCCTTCAGCGCCAACAAGAGCGGGCGCACATCAAACTTTCCAAAAAACTTCACGGAATCGAATAAGGATTCGGTTCCCCAAAAAAGTGCATATGAAACGGTGTGTAAAGATTGCGTTAGTCGCAATAGTGGGTATGCTATTGCCTCAGCTAGTGGTAGCGCAAGATGGCTTCGCGGGAGAGATTAAGAGCCTGCATGCAGTATTGGATGAACTTTATGATGATATGCTGCCGTTATGCAGTAAACTCATTGCCGTGGGTCGTGGCATTGCGGGTTTTGCGGCTACGTGGTACATCGCAAGCCGCGTCTGGCGGCATATCGCCAATGCGGAGCCAATTGATTTTTATCCGCTATTTCGCCCGTTCGTGATAGGCTTTGCGGTGCTCATCTTTCCTTCCGTGATCGCCATGATCAATGGCGTCATGAAACCGACGGTTACCGGGACGGCGGCAATGGTAACAGACTCGGACGCAGCCATCGCGCAGTTGTTGAAAATGAAGGAAGAGGCCATCAAAAAAACAACGTACTGGCAAATGTATGTCGGCGAAGATGGGGGTGGCGACCGGGATAAATGGTACCGTTATACCAACCCAGGAGAGAGTCCGGATGATGAAGGTTTTTTCGAAGGTATTGGCAATGACATCTCCTTTGCCATGGCCAAATTCTCCTATAATGTTCGCAACACTATAAAGCAATGGATGAGTGAAGTCCTGAAAGTGCTCTTTGAGGCGGCTGCACTTTGTATTAATACCATTCGCACGTTTTATTTGATCGTGCTGGCCATCCTAGGGCCGCTCGTGTTTGGTCTTGCGGTTTTTGATGGTTTTCAGCACACGCTGACCGTTTGGATCGCTCGCTACCTAAACGTCTTCCTTTGGCTTCCTGTAGCCAACATCTTTGGTTCTATCATGGGAAAGATCCAGGAGAATATGCTGAAGGTCGATCTGCAGCAGATCGCTGATGCAGGCGCCACCTTCTTTAGCACCACGGATACGGCCTATCTGATTTTTATGGTCATTGGCATTGTGGGCTATTTTACGGTGCCCAGTGTCGCTAACTACATCGTTCATGCCGGCGGTGGGAATACGCTTCTTTCCAAAGTAACCAGCCTAATGGGAAGTTCCAGCAGGACGGTTATTTCTGGAGGCTCTTCGATGGTTCGCGATGTTTATGGGGATGCCGCATCCCGATTATCCGGTAGCATGGCCAGCATAGGTACTACAAGTGGCTATTTCGGAAGTAAGGGTAGTTCGGGTGAGTCTGCCTCACCCGGAGGGAAAAGCCACCAACAGGAAAAACTGGCAGGAACCACTTCTGCAAATACCTAATTCAATCAACATAGCATGTTTACCAAAGCAAATAACATTGACAAGGCCTTCCGCCATATTCGCCTTTTTAGTATCGTTTTTCTTCTTTGCTGTCTTTGTCTTACCCTATTTGTCGTTTACAAAAGTTATCAGATGACGGCCGAAGGCGGAGAGAAGATTTATGTGCTGGCAAACAGCAAAGCATTAGAGGCCATCGCATCGGACCGGAAGGACAATGTACCAGTGGAAGCAAAAGACCACATCCGGATGTTTCATCATTACTTCTTCACACTGGACCCGGATGAAAAAGTCATTCAGGCGAACCTTACAAAAGCGCTGTACCTCGCAGACGGGTCTGCCAAGAAGCAGTATGACAACCTGCGTGAGAATAGCTATTATGCCAATATTGTAGCCGGCAATATCAGCCAGGAAATTGAAGTAGACAGTGTACAGGTAGACCTGAACCGGTATCCCTTTTATTTCCGGTGTTATGCCACACAGCGCATTATCCGGCCCAGCACTACCGTTACCAGAAACCTAATTACAGAAGGTTTTTTACGCAACGTGTCTCGGTCTGATCACAATTCTCACGGCTTTTTAATTGAGCGCTGGGCCACACTTGAAAACAAAGATCTCGAAACAGAAAACAGGTGACCATGGAAAACCCAGCAAAAAAGGTGCTCCCTTCAGGTGTGGTGAGTGACAAAGCAGCCCGTTGGATCGCCTCCAAACTTATAAGCGCACAACGAGGTTTTGCTGATTTTATGGCGGCACGAACCGTTGGGTTAAGTAAGCGTTCGGTGCAAGTGGGATTACTGCTCTTCTGTCTTTGTTTCGGAGGGTTAAGTGTTTATGTCCTTTCCGATGTTTTCAGGAAAAGGTTTGATGTAGTGAACACCATCAAGCCGGACCAACTGGCCGTGCCGAAGCATTACATGCGGGCTGACCCGATGCCCCTTCCTGTTATAACGCGCAAGGAGTTGGCGATCATGTCACAGTTTCGAAAGTATATGGATAGCCTAATGCTAACACCGGAAGGAAAACAGACGTACGACAGTGTCTTAAAGGTCCGCCCCCACCTTTTGGACAGCATCCGGTTAATCGAATCTTATTATCAATCACCTTAAAATAACAACTATGCAAAAGGAGTATTCAGAAAAGTTTTTAAGGAAACGAAAGTTTCTGTTGATTTTGCCTTTTCTCACATTGCCGTTTGTGACCCTTGGTTTTTGGTCCTTGGGCGGCGGTTCAGGGAGCCAATCGAACCAAATGACGGCTACAACTGGATTGAATCTGGAACTTCCGGATGCCAAACTCGTAGAGCAGCATATGGACAAGTTGAGCTTCTACAATCAGGCACAGGAAGATTCAGTCAAGCACCGGCTGGAAAGACAAAACGACCCCTATTACAAAAATGGCTTGGACACCCTTCCGATTCCTGTAGACATGGCGAGTTTACCCGGTAGTCAAAGGAATACCGGTACATTGAATACTTCTCCTTATACCTCTTCCGGGAGGATTGAAGCGACGGAAGCAAAGATCAACGAACGTTTGGAAGCTTTGGGTGCCGTCGCCAAGTCAGGTGAAAAGGACGAAAGAATCGCAACCCAACAAAAAGAGTATTCGGCTAGTGCTGCCTCCAGCGACGTAACAAAACTGGAAGCGCTGATGCAGTCGATGAACGACAAAAGCGGAGATGATCCGGAACTCGTAGAGTTGAACGGCATGCTGGAGAAAATACTGGATATCCAACATCCAGAAAGGGTAAAAGAAAAATTGAACGCCCAAGCGACACAAAAGAGCATCAGCGATACAAAAAAGCACCCAACCATGAAAGCCAAACAAGGAACATACTTTGGAAATGGAGGCGAAAGCCAGCATTCGGCCCACCGCTTCTTTGGTAGTTCGTTTACAGAACCAGTTTCGGAAAGCACGAACACCTTTCGGGCAGTCATCCAAGGCGAACAAATGATCACTAGTGGTGCTGTTGTAAAACTGCGGCTTACAGAAGATGCTGAAATAAAAGGAGTGTCCATTCCCAGCGGCTCTCTTGTTTACGGCGTGGCGTCACTCGAGAATGAGCGTTTGCAAATCGAAGTAAAAAGCCTTCGGTTCAAAAACAATGTGCTGCCGGTTTCGCTTCTCGTGTATGATCTGGACGGACTAAGCGGCATCTATGTACCTGGCTCCGAATCAAGGGATGTGATGAAAAACGCAGCGGATCAAAGCCTTCAATCAATTGACATCGTCTCTTTAGATCCTTCCTTGAAAGCGCAGGCGGCAAGTGCCAGTGTTCAGACGGTAAAAGGCCTTTTGTCACGTAAGGTGAAGGCTGTGAAAGTAACGCTTAAAACAGGTTACGCGGTCCTGCTAAAAAACAAGACAGAAAATTAATCACACATAAAAGTATTGATGATGAAACGAATTTATGCGGCATTCGCAATGCTCATCTTAGTTATTTCTCCTGACAGTTATGCGCAAGGGGGAAATCGCTTACCGAAATTATTTTATATCGAGCCTTACCGGTTAGAGGTGACATACAACAAAACATCGAATCTTGTTTTTCCAGAGGCAATCACTTCTATCGACCGGGGAAGCCAGGACATCCTGGTTCAAAAAGCAGAAGGCGTAGAAAACATCTTACGCATCAAGGCGGCAGCGAAGGGGTTTGAAGAGACAAACCTCAGCGTCATTACAAGGGATGGCAAACTGTATTCCTTTCTTGTCTGTTATACAGCCCTGCCAAAGTACTTCAATGTAAACATCGCCACCCCTGCGCTGGCTGCTGAAAGTGTAGCCTCTTCAACCGGTACAACATCAAAATGGAAAGAGGGGGACCTGCAAAGTTATGCGGAGCGTGTCCTACGGGCGAAAGGGACCATGCGTCCTTTGAAAGACCAAAAGGCAAAGATGCAGATGCATTTAGCTGGCTTGTACGTACGTGGGAATGTTCTCTTTTGTAAGCTAACAATTTGGAATGCTTCGAACATTGATTTTGATATCGACGTGCTGCGTTTTTATATCCGGGATAAAAAGCTACCCAAACGCACAGCCTCGCAGGAAACTGATGTGGTTCCCTTGTATCAATTGGGCAATGCTTCTCACATTCGAGGAAAAGGCAGCGAAACAATTGTGTTTGCGCTCCCCAAGTTTACCATTGCGGATGACAAACTTCTGTATGTAGAAGTCATGGAAAAGAAGGGTGCCCGGAACCTGCAGGTGAAAGCCAAAAACAAACACCTCATGAAAGCTGCTGTGCTTTCCAATTAACACGAAACAATCATTATTTACCATTAAAGCAAGTTGTATGAATGAACAGAACTTTGAGTATTTGAAAGACAATATCAAATACATGGGGTTTGGCGAGAAATTGAATGCAGACCTCGATAATGCACTAAAAAGCGGAGCCACCGAATTTCAACTTTCCCAATCCATGGAGATCAACCGTAAGTCCTTTGACGTGACGCTGAATTTCCGCCGCTCCGATCAATCGGATATGTATTTCTTCAACAGCTATCATGCAGCCCTTAAGCATAGTAATGGCGAGGTAAAGGACCAGGTATTTTACCTAACAAAGGGTAAGGGCGTTACCGCGAAAGAGGCATATAACCTTTTGGATGGAAGGGCTGTAATGAAGGAGTTGACGAACAAAATTGGTGAACCGTATAAGGCTTGGTTACAACTTGATTTTGATAAAAAGGACAAACACAATAATCATGAAGTAAAGCAATATCATGAGGCGTACGGATATGACCTAAAAGCGGCGTTGTCCAAATTTGCCGTGTCTGAGATGGACGGAGGTGATCGTGAAAAATCGCTTTTGCAATCTCTGCAAAAAGGCAATGTGCAAACTGTTGGAATTGCCAATGATGTCGGCGTATCAAAGATGTTTGTTGAAGCAAATCCTCAGTACAAAACTGTTACGTTTTATGACAGTGAAATGAAGCGTGTTCCGAAAGAAAGTCTGGAACAATACCTCAAGCCCGGAAAAGAACAGGCCAGGGAAGTCAAACAGGAGAGGGGCCAAGAAGTTGTTCAGCAGCGCAAGCAAAAACTGACGGAGGGCGGGGATGGAGTAAAGCCATCGAAGAATCGCTCGAAGAGCCGGTCTGCAAGCATGTAATCGATCACTTTAAAAAGCAAATCATGGCAGTTGAAATTGTGACAAGGGAAGATTTGCAAGCCTTTCGAATGCAACTTCTGGCTGATATCAAGTTAATTTTTGGTGCGCCTGCAAAAGAAGAAAAGGTCTGGCTGAAGAACTGTGAGGTCATGAAGTTGCTGAAGGTCTCTGCCAATACCGTCCAACGGTTGCGCATTGCGGGCAAACTGCGTTCTTCTAAAATCGGTGGGGTACATTACTACCGGTACCAAGACATACAGGAACTTTTGGAAAGTGGTTTGGAGGGTGTATGGAACGGGAAGCATTAAGCCGGTTTTTCAGGTCCGTCCGGGAGGACAACCGTATCGGGACAACGCACATAAGTTTATACATGGCGCTTTTTGAATACTGGAATCAAAACGGTTTTCAAAGTCCAATACCCATTACGCGGCAAAAGTTGATGGCGATCTCTAAAATCAATGGGCTCGCTACCTATCACAAGTGCATTCGCGACTTGAATGAGTTTGGATACATTAAGTATGAGCCTTCCAAAAATCCAGCGGTGAACAGTGTAGTGAGCCTATTGGTGTAATGGGATATCTCCTGCAGATAAAATGGCCAGAACTTGGGTATGCGTTTCTGTGATCAAACAGGGAGACCGTATTTCGAGCAGATGGTGAATAGGGTACCATGTCTGCCTCGTCAGCAGCGTCAGGATACTTGGCAAAATCTGTGGTCTTGTGTAAACTTCAAAATATTGGTAACTGGGGATTTGCGTGTTTGTTAGGTGTAAAAAGGAACAGTGAGACACTGTTCCTTTTTTATAGCTGGTGCGTTGCTCCACTTAAGTGTTTAGCACCTGAACGCTACTTCCAGATAGCTGGGTAGGAGGATCTTAACCCTCAGTTAAGGATTTAGGCATTTGACCCTGTATTTACAGGGGTTTTCTCTTATTTCATTATCTGGATTCAGCGCTTTGGATCTAATCTATCGTATCGTTTCAGTGTATATCTTCTTTCCTTCGCAAGTGAAATAACGAACGGTTTTCGTAACATAACGCTTCACAAAAAATTAATCTACTATAACCCATTCGGGGTATTGATGAACTGAAAACTTCATTACATCTTTATCCCCTGATGAAAAACACCACCACTGCTTGTTACTGCGCTGATTTCTCTTCTCTCTATTCTTTCGATAACCGACTTTTTATATTTAAATTTTAAAACCATGCTCCTAAAACTCAAACCAGCACTCGCATTTCTGTTCTTGGCCTCTGCTTCGCTGCTCTTTCACAGTTGTAAGAAAACCGACGCCGATTTTTCTACAACGGATTCAGACTTGCAGAAGTCGAAAGAGTGGGCTGCAAAGCAAACAAAGTTCACAACCCATGTTGTCAATCAAAAACTCGTTACAAACTATGTGGATGAAAATGACAAAATTGTTACGAACGTTCAACGATTAAACAGAACATCAAGTTGTGAAGCCCTAATTGATCCAGAGGCAACTCTTTCCAGTTGGGCGGCAACTGATCCTCAATGTTCTCCCGCGGGAACATACCAGATTTACGCAGTTTTCACCATCAGCTCCCAGAATGAAATTGTGGACGAAAATCCTAATAATACCAGTCAAAAAACACGTGGCCGGGTGGTTATTACCAACGCTTCAACAGGTAGCGCGGTATTCACGGACCAAAATGTATTGCCGGTTAGCATCACCAACATGGGTGCAGACCCGAATAGGGCAGGACACACGTTGTATCAAGTAACCTGGACGGCGCAGAACTTGCCAAGTAGCGTTTTTGACTACAACAACAAGATTGACCTTGGCATTTACTATTATAGCGATTGCGAAGATGAAAGCAGATTTGCTCGCCTAGCGACTGCCAACATTGCAAATTTGGGCGGTCTTTCTGAGTGCAACGTCGTAAACTATGTTACGGTTGATCATGTCAATCACTTCATACATGGCAACGCCGCCGTATCTACATGTATACCCGATTTTGCACCTAATTATCATCAAGTCAAGTTTGAGCGTGCCGGCTTTAGCTTTACAAAAGTCATAGGCTTGACACAAAGCTATCAGCCGACCACTACAGAAGTACCTAGAGGATACACCTACAAGATCACTTACCGAAACCAGTTAGGTTCGAACATCAATAGTCCGACATGTGAAGGGCCTTGGATTGCGCCTGCTCTTACTCTTTACTGGTAATTTTTCTCCTGTGCTTCATCCGGAAGGGTGAAGCACAGGATTTAAAAAACGCTATCTTGCCCCTGTGCGCTTGTGCAAAAACCAATGACTTCTAAAAAACCAAATACTTCCTACGTTTTCTTTATCCTCCTGCTGTTTCTTTTCACGACGCATAACCTCATTGCGCAACCCTCTTGCACCGACTCCAGTTTTCGTAAGATTTTTTTCGTTGCTGGCGATACGTTAAGTTGTATCGACCGTATCGCTACGGCCGATCAAGGGAGTCTGCTCGTGGGCAAATACCTTCCTAGCCTTGTTCCTCAGGGACAAGGTTTCCTGCTGAAACTCGACTCTCGTAGCGACCTTCTTTGGAGTAAAAAGTATGAGTTAGATGATCCTACCAAACAGTTCTTTGCTACCAGGACGACGGAACTACCAACAGGGGAATATATAGTGGGTGGCCGAATAGCTCGATTGGACTCCCCCTACTACCAAGCCAAAAAGCTTGTTCTTTTTAAATCGGATGCAAACGGAAATATACTTTGGAGCAATTCGTTTGAGTATAACCCATCGCTCGACCCGCAGGCCCACTTGACGTTGCAAAGCGTAACGATTGGACAAGGGAGCGATATTTTGGTAACCTGCACTATTAACAGTCCGCTTGGAGAATATTGTCTCATTATCAAACTTAATAGCGCTGGAACCATTCTGTGGAGCAAAAGTCTGATGGTTCCTGACATGGGATTGAATCAATTTTTTCACACCTTCGCAGAAGGAAGCGATCTTGTCGTCTGGGGTTTGACCGACGATGGTCTCTGTCCGAACGATACTCGAAGTTTGGTAGCCATTAAACTTGATTATACATCTGGTATAATCACGCAGACAAAGCGGTTCTGCTTCAATGCCCCGTTACCAAATGGCCTGACCACTTTTACTTTTTGGACCTATAATTTTTCTGCAAAAAAAATAAATGGGGAATACGTCTTGTACGGCGTTTTGGGTGAGAGCAACCCCTCGGAGCGAGATTTTGTTGTGTTTCGTTTCGACGCTGCACTTAATTTTCTTTCAGGCCGTGCCGTGTTAAACCCTGGTCCTTTGCGCCAATTGCCTTACATCGATATTGATGAAGTGGGCAACATACACTTCATCAACCAACGCTCTGGCAGTGGTGGACGCCAGTTTTTTTTCAGTACTATCACTCGCGATGGTACCGTCTCGCGACAGCGAAAGCTAGTGTATTCTGGAGGTCGATATGACCATTTCAACTTGGAGGGCGGAAGAAGGGTACTTGCAAGCAACAAACAAGCAAACTTCGCCATTAACTATTACGATGCCGGGAAACAAGAGTCGGTGATCGAACTCTTGCAGCTTCATGACAATGATGCAACAAGCGAAGAGTGCATGGGAGAAGATACTGCAATATTCAGTCGTGTGGAATCTTTTGAACTCCTATTAAGCGGGACTTGGAGTAACTCTATTACCAATGTCCATAACCCGGTTATTCAATCCGCTGTGATCCTAAAGGTTTCCAATGCAGGCATCAGCCAACAGAATGTCTGTTCCAAAATATCACGGTGCGACTCCCTCCGAATAGCAGGGCCGGACACCATTTGTGTATCAAACAATTTTCTGTCGTTTACGACCTTGCGGAATCCGGAATGCCAAAAGCGTGTCGAGTGGCAGATTGCATCCTCAATGGTGGATTCATCTTTTTTATCAAACGATTCAACTTTCAATATTCGTTTCAAACCTATTGGGGACGCCACAGCATCTCTTCCTTTGTATGCCTCCGTGTCGAACTGTCTAGCTGCCAAGGACACCTTGCTATTAACTCTCCTGCCAGGTCCACAGGCGCTACCAGCTGACACTATCGTGTGTGACCCGGCCTTAAGTCTTCGCCTCACGCCTGGCAAATGGCTCCGTGATTACCAGTGGCAGGACGGAAGCACCGACTCGGTTTTTACCGCAACAATGCCAGGGACGTATTGGGTAAACGGCAAAACGAAGTGCGGCTCCCCATTTACCGATACTGTTCGAATTACGTTTGCTCAACTTAATCTCAGGGGGCCACAAATGATTTGCAGCGGTGATACAGCAACGCTGCGGAGTGCCCCTGGTTATACAAATTACTTGTGGACCCCTCATGCCGATTTCTTCCTACTTAATGATTCGGTTGCCAAAGTGTTTCCCAAAGTCACCCAGCGCTATACTGTGAGTGCACAGGTAGCGACAAGCGGATGCACGGTCAGTGATACCATTGAGCTAATGGTTCTTCAGCCCACACCTGTTGCGCTTGGGAAGGATACCTCGATTTGCGAAGGAGAAACTTTCAATCTTGATGCCGGCGCTGGGTTTCTTGCTTATGCCTGGAACGATAGCACGAGCGGACAATACAAAGCAGTAACGAGGCCCGGCCAGTACATTGTAACGGTGATGGACGCGAATGGTTGTCAGGCAAAAGACACGTTCAATTTGGTCAGTCTTTTTCCAAGGCCGACGGTTAACATTCATCAAGGTCAAGTGATGTGCATTGGTCAAACAGATGTACTAAATCCTGGAAATAGCTATGCCGCCTACCAATGGCAAGATGGAAGCGTTGGACAAACCTACAAAGTAAGTGATACGGGCATCTATTGGGTAAGAGTGCTCGACGAAAATAACTGTACAAATACTGATACGGCTCATATTACCAAACTGGTATCTCCTCCTGCAAACTTTATTTATACCGACACATTAAAATGCAGTTTTGAAACCATTCAACTCAAGCCATTTCATTCATTTAATCAATACTTATGGAGTAATGGTAGTATAGCTTCAACATTGGAAGTATCAACTAGCGGCCTGTATAAATTGAAAGTAACTGACGGTAATGGGTGTTTCGGCGAGCAGACAATCAAAGTTGAAAATAAGGATTGCCCTAACAGGATCTTTTTCCCTTCCGCGTTCTCACCTAATGGTGATGGTAGAAATGATAAGTTTAAACCCTCGTTAAGTGGAGATGTAGTAAAATATGAGTTCATCGTTTACAATAGATGGGGGCAAATTATATTTAAAACAACTGATACAAATAAAGGGTGGGATGGAGATTTGAGAGGAAGGGAACAAGGCAACTTTGCATTTGTGTGGATGTGTCGCTATCAGTTCAGAAATGAAAAAGAACAAATTCAAAAAGGAACAGCCGTATTAATAAAGTAAAAACGTGTGTAAATTTCGTTGACGAGCGATTGGCGTGTCCGATAGTTAAAAAGGGGAACAATGACAAGTAGTTCCCCTTTTTAATGTAGTGATATGTTAACTGATGAATCAATTCATGATACAGCAAAGACGTAATTGCTGTAGTGCAAGTAAAAAAGGCAAGTTCCCGATGCATGATAGGAACTTGGGCGTAATCCGTTAGCGAATAAAACTGGCGTCAAGATGATGCCCCCCTGAGATACATGCCTGATAAATTTCGATAGGCATGGCCAGTGTGTATTGGTTGTCTGGATGTTCCCACCCTAGATTATGCAAAATTTCATGAGCGATCACGCCTGCCCAGATATCATCAGTCCGACTTGGTTGAAACGCATTGGTATTGAGACTGACATACAAAGCGCGTTGACGGTTATATGAATTAACCGGAGCTTTTCCGAAAACATTTTCATTTGAATTTTGGTAAGCATTTAGGGTAAGCTTTCGACGCGTTGTTGGTGATGTTGAATTCAATGCGCCGAATACGGCTGCTTCTACGACAGCACCTTCCTCTGCAACCTGTTCTGGAATAGTTGTCGGACTTGAATTTAAATAGGGTAGCGGGTGAGGAAAAGGAAGTGATTTTCTTCTTCTGTTTCTCAATCCATTCGCACCTGGCTGGGCTCTTTGTATAAAGTTCCGCAATTGCCCTGCGACTATTCGTGCAAGCATAACATCAAGTGCACTTCTGATTCTGGTTTCAGCAGTGTCGGTAAAATCATTGTCCAGATGTACCTCCATTCGATACGTACGATTGTTGTGCGAACTTTCAATGTTGAAGATGGTGTATCCACTAATAGCTTCAACGACTTCTTCTTCTTCTTCCTGGGGTTCATACTCTTTTAAGTTTTCAAGTGCATTGAGTTGGATCTCGGAGATAGAGGAAGATATTTCATCCTCTGTCTGGGTACATTCTTTGAACAATTCGGTGAGAAACTTTTGAAGATCGGACAGTTCGGTTTGCGCTTTTTGCGCAACAGGAGTAATTGTAGACATAAGAAAGGGGTTTGGTTTAAGGGAATTGCAAGCAATGTTGCTTTCTTAAATCTACGAATTCAATACATAGTGGACAATTTATATTTGACTCATCTGCGGCTGTTGGTGCTTCTTAAGCAATCAAATTTTAGCTACCGGTATTTCTTTCATGCCTTCTCCTATGAGATAACCTAGAAATTCGGCAAAAGGCTCGATGTTTCCTTTGACACTTGCACTTTCGAGTGACTGCATATAACGATCTCGTTGTTCAACAGGTATGACTGTCCAAGGGTAGCCACCGGAGGCCAACATGAACTGTGTTAAAAACCAAAAGAAATTTTAGTGTAAACAGCTTTTGTAGGCTGCTTGGTAGGTTGTTCCTTTTGTGGCAATAGCGAAGGCTTGTTTCAAGAGCTTATTGCAGACTGCGATGAGTGCCACTTTGCTTTGTTTTCCTCTAGCTTTTAGTCGGTCGTAAAGTTCTTTGCATGCGCGATTGTGTTTGATGGCAGATAGGGAACACATGTACAAAACATTTCGAAGGTGGCCGTTTCCCATCTTGCAGATGCCTTTCTTTCCTCTCACGGAAGTGCCGCTGGTGTGCTCACGTGGCGCTAGTCCCGCCAGTGCAATCAGCTGTCGATGGTTGCTCATCTTTTTAAAGCCATCGGTGTAAACAATCAACAAAGCAACAGCTCTTTTGCCAAGGCCAGGAATGGAAGTAATGTTCTTTACTTGTTCTCCTTGCCAGGCTTGTAAAAGATGATGCAATTGTAATTCAAGTTTACGGAGTTCGATTTGCAGTTTTTGTTTCATTTTTTCAAGGCTTACTCGCACTTCCTTCATTTGAAGAGGAACTTGTTCCAAACTGTGAAGTTGATTGGTAAGCATGACAAGTTGCCGGCTGTATAAATCGATAGAACCCATGACCTGCATGGAATAGAGCTGTTCTTTGGGTGGCAATTTCCACTCATTTGTTTCTCTTTGGTTTGCATACACGTATAGCCACTTTGCATCCTTTTGGTCCGACTTATTCCGTTCCAGGTGCATTTGGATGAAGCGCTTTACGGCAATCGGATTTTCGATTCTTACGTCTCCATTCCGCTTTTTAATAGCAAAGGCGAGTCTTAGATAATATGGTCCTGAGCTTTCCATCAGGTAAGTTCTTTGAACACCTATTTTTTCAATTAATAATTCGTGACCTTTTTTATCATTGCTTACTTTTAAATAGTGTTCTTTCCCACTTGCATCATTAAAATAAACATCCAATGTGTCTTTGGATACATCAACGCCGGCAATCAACTGCTGTGATTTCATTTTTCTAAATTTGGATTGGTTAGAAAATGGGAATGTGCATTTACAACTTGCTGCAGCCATCCTAACTTCATACGAGCTCTTAGCCGCCAGCTAGGCTCAGTGGAACTGTTCGCAGTAGATGTAAAAAGGCAGAGCGGGATCAGCATGTTAGACAAGCTCATTGGCTTTATAGCATTCCAGATCTTGTTCACTCTGCCCACATTCTTTTATCATATAAAAGTTACTGAAATCAAACATAGGATGGCATTCATTAAGTAACGTCCCATGCGTCCATTACCGTCCATGTACGGGTGAATAAAAACAAAGAGGAAGTGGCCGAGCACCGCTGGCACCGATGCTTCGGTTTCCTCTTTTAATAAATCAATAAGAGTTGGCATCGCATCGCGGATGGCTTCTCTTTTTAATGGTGTATGCATAGAGCCGCCGATGTAAACTTGGTGATTTCGGTAACCGGATAAGTCCGAAGCTTTGAGGATACCTACCGTCACACTGGGCCCAAACAATTCGCGGTTCCAGACCTCGTGATCCTGATCGGCCACCTCGCCGGCATGGATTGATGATCAATGCCCAAGGCACTACAAAAGGCAAATATTATTTTAGTGAAATTTCATAGCATTATTAAATTAGATAAATATCTTCAGACCAGTGGCTCTTCAGGGTAATTCAACCTTGCAGTGTTGATGTAATTGTTTCCAACGTAAGTACCGATCAGGCTTAAAATCATCATATGCGAGGCGAATGAAAAGATGATACCAAAGGTCAAACCCGCCAGTCTCCAGCATGGCCTGAAGTTCACTTTTGCAGATTTTAAAAGTGAACCCTTCAGAAGTTGGTTTATAGCGTCGCCAGCCGCTGTCCGTATAGGCACGTTGCCAGCGGAAGGCTTCCAGTTTTCTATCAATAGTGCGATTGGTAAGAATGTCCAACAAGGAATTGCCTGTGACGCCTGCCACGGCTGCTTTGCTCTGGGTTAACGAAGCTTGCATAAAATCGGGTATGCCTCGAAAATGGTTAGCGGAAACATCCAACAGTTGCTCCCTTGGCTTTGATGGCCTCTCTGTCGGCCCTGGTAGCGGTAACTCATACGCATACCGATTCTGTATCAGGGGCTGCGACCATTTGGAGGACACATGAGCGGGATGGGCTTGGCCGCGTTGTTGAAAATAAGCCAACACATGAAACTGGATGATGTTTCGATGAACTGGGTGGTCATTATGACCAACACGCTGAACACCAAATTCGCCCAGTGTGATGTAGTCGGATTCCCTTTCCAAAAATTGTTTTATCAGAGCGCTCGCATCCAAAAAGTTGTCGAAATCAGCTTCGGCAATGTTGGGAAGCCATTTGATATAGGATGGCTTTTTTACCGTTTTGAATAAAAGCCAGGAGGCGTCATAGATCCTGGTATGGACTTTCAACGCTTCAATAGCCGTTGTTTCGTATGACCGGCTGCGTACCCGGGCGTGGAGAACCTCGTTGATGCTGTCGTACAACTCATCGTCATAAGCAGTGTAAACCTCAATCGTATCAACGTTCGTATTGCTATTGTACCAACGATGAATTTCCAATTCCGCATCCTCAGAGGGGATCGCAATATTTTTTGTTCTCGTCAGGTGATTGTAAACATCTGCCTTAACATCGAAACGACCGCTAGCATGGGTAGAAGCTTGAGAAAGGAGGTTTTTCAGAAAATCATTATAGACAAATGGGCCCGTTCTTTCTCGGGTTAAGACAGTCGAATTGGTTAAAAGAAGGGGACTTGGTGTATTCAGGTATTGGACAGTCGACAATTGGCTAGCAGTCAAAAAACCAGGGTGAAGTCCCTCCAACCGCAGCAACAACTCTTTCGTAGCCTCAAGCAGTTGAAAATGGGAGCGGGAGACCAGCATCAACAAATCTTCCTTTAGGGGCACTAAAGCTGTGGACGTTTTTTCAACCAAAGCCCGGAGCACGATCACTGCATACAGCGCTGTATGGTTGGTTCCATTGACGATGGTGATACGAATGTACCGGGGAAGAACATCGATGTTTTCAACAAGGTAGTCTACGGTCGACTGAAGGGCTAGTTCGCGAACTTTAAAGACCGGGAAATGGAATTGACTAATCAGATATTCCAGAACACATTCCCGCAATTCTTTTTCTTCGCGATGATGCCGGACCCAGCTGTAATCCACCGTTATTTCAGGCAAACCTTCCGCCAGGTGACGATTGTATTCCAAGTTGGCGTCATAATAAGCTTTGGACACATCGTCCTGCTTAAAATAAGGAGCATACTTTAATAAACGTCTTGCATTTGCAGTCAGTTCGTCCGCATATCTTCCTTTTCGTTTGACATAGTATTCCAGCAACAGGCGTTTGCCCATCGCCGGATTTACCTGAAGAAGGGTTTCAAAGATGTCGCAGCCTAATTTTTCTGCGTTTTCATCGGACGGAAATAAAAGTTGATCGCGATCGGAAGCAGTAAACCGGTCCAGAATTTCTTGGGTTATGTTTGGATACAATCTTGCTACCCGGTTGGCTAGCTTCAGAAGGGCGATACTCCCCACTTCCCCAATTAACCACTTGTCGATAAATGCCACAAGTTCCCGTGCCTTTAAAACAGATCCAGTTTCCACGAATCGGAAAGCCTCCAATTCCGAGATGGCATTGACGGTAATAAGGTCCAGCAGTGCCGATACGCGATGGGACAATGAGCCGGCAGGGTGATAAGCCCGTGTCCTTGTTGATTCGGTGAGTTGCTCGAATTCTGGATTATTTAAATAGTCTCTCGCGTCCCTTATAAATTCATCAAACAGGGCTTCGATACTAGCGCTGCGAACGGGTTCAACGACGGGTAGTGCGACGATAGCCGCTTTAAAGCGGGCAAACATCTTTATGAGGTGAAAGCCTTCTCCTGGTTGAAGTGTTTTTACCGAATCGGTAAAGGTTTTGCGCCAAGTAGTGTATTCTTTGCTTACTAAGCGGCTTCTTTCGGCTCGTACGGAGCAATCGTAAGAATTAAAGACTTCCGCCTCAAATTTTGCTTGGTCGGCTGCAAAAAGGGGGCGGAGGTAATCAGCCGTCAAGGTTTTTCGAAACGCTATCGCTTTTTTTGAGATGTGTGACATAGGTAGCAGATGCTGCCAGCCAAGCTTTTCAATGATGTCCTCATGATGATGCAACTTCAGCGTATCGGCGAAGGGTTTAAGTAAGCTTTCATCCTCAAGTTCAACGTCTGCATTATACGTTGCTTCGTTCAGGATGGTCTCAATAAGCGGTTGGTCGTTAAGGATGACCGCTTTTTTGAGTAAATCTTGCAGTAGGGACAGAAAATGGTTGTCGCCGTCCCGGGTCCATCTGGGAAGCGTTTTCGCAATCGGGAGGTAGAGACGTAATTCCTCAGCAGTGGCTCTTTTGATCAGCGGGTCCAAGGCGATGGAGAGGCCTTCACTTCGTTCAATTGTTCGCTCTTCAGTTTGAAGCAGTTCGAAGCCTAGCTGAGGAAAGTGTTCCATGGCAAAGGCAATCAGCTCGGAAAAAACAATGTGGCGCATGTGCCCATTACCTGCGCCGGCCAGTTTCTTTTGAATCTGAAACACTTCCGCTAGCCGAGAAAGAGTGTTCGATGGATCTGCGTCATGCACCGCCTCCAAAGCAGAAATGATGTAGCTGGCTTGGTAGTCTTTTCGGTAGGATAGTCCAAAAGCAACAACTGGCAGCTCTTCGTAAAGGCGACGGAAGTCGTCCAAAAAACCGTATCCTCCGTAGGCCAGCGCCAGTTGCGCCAAGTTATCCGTAAGCGAGCCAGTGTCTCCATTTTTTCTGGCTATCTTTTCTGCGTGATGAAGTAACCGGGCTATAAGTTGTCTGGAAGGAATCGATTTTTCCTGAATAACCTTCGCAATAGCCATTGGTACCGAAAAAGGGTGAAAAGTAGTCTCTTCATGTTCTTTCTCCATCCAATGCGCAGCTAGTTCGGCCAGTTGCTGATCCGGCAGCACCTCAATGGCAAAGTCAAAAACAACCCGGATCAGCTTATGCAGGTTAGCTTCGATGACGTAATCATTTTTGGGCATATCGAAGATGCCAAAATTGGCTTTGCCTTTGTTTAGGGTCCTTTCCAGGGAAAGGGCATCAAGTGCTTCTTTGCAGACCTGCAGTACTTCATCAATGGGCTGTTCGCCTTTCCGGTATAAGTACCAACTTTCCGACAGGGAATAGAGCGCATAATAGATATCTTGCACATCGTCTGCTAACAGCGAGATTTTAAGGCTAACCTCTCTTGCCTGACCTTCATTGAATGTCCATAGAACTTTCATCTCATCAAACAAGGCAGGGATTTCATCCCGGATGGTGCGACTCAGCGATTCGGATTCGTCGATTAATGTGTCGTGCAGTTCAACTGAGGTGATTGGTGGGGTTGGGAATAAAGCCTTCATTTCGTCCAACGTCAGATGGGAAAAGCCAATGTTCAGTAACTGCCGGTGGATTGCTGGAGGCAGCGATGTCCAGTCAATGCTTTGAATCAGGTCGGTCGCAGTTGCCTTGTCCCGGGGCAGCAGGTATAAGCTAAGCGTCGCTTTTAGATAAGCGCCGATAGATTGCTCATGTTGGTAAGCTTCATGTAATTGTTGAAGTTTTTCAAATTGTTTGCGTTGTAAAAGAAAGTCGACAACGCCATTCCTGATCCGGGTGTTCACCTCCTGGTTCTCATTTTCGGGGATGGGGATCAGTTCTTCTTCGGTTTCTTCTTCCGATGTTGACTTTGTCCACTGAATATCGCCTATGCGGTCAAATAGCTCAACAACGTCATTTTTAATTAAAGATGACACTTTGCAGGCCTGAAGTGTCTCCTCTTCACCTCCTCTAGAAGGCATCTTGGAGAGACCCTGCTTCAAGATATCATCGGGTAGGAGGAGGCCGGTTTTGTCATAGTACTCGGTTAGATAATAGACAAATCCTTTGTCCGAAGTGCCAAGAAAATCACCGTCCCAAATCCCCCGGATACTGGGCCCGATTAGACCCGCCCGCAAGAATAAAATTGGGAAGTCAATATTCGTGTTTTCGATGGTATGCTTCAACTGATGCACTTGCGCCTTTAGAAATCCGACTCGTATAAATGAGGATAAGTCTTCGGACTCCACTGTGGCTTTCCAGGCGATGGCGATGTTGCTTTCAATTTCATCCAAGGACCGGTAGTGGGCCCATGCATTCCTTGCCCATTGCCAATTTGTAGCTGAAACAATTTTTGAATATTCACCGAGTTGCGCTAGATGCTTGAAGTAATTTCGATAGGATTCGTCGTCATAGGGATGATGTTCATAGTAGTCGGCAAGTGCGCGGTTAAAGCGGTCGCGCAAGTCTTTGGACTTCTCTAAGATGAACTCTCGAAAGCTATTGTGAAAGATAGAATAGCTTTTCCCTTCATGTCGTTTGAGAAGATGAGAATACTGTAATACCAAATCCTCCACGGTTGTAAGGGTAACCTCAAGACCCGCTAATTGCAAAAGTTGGTGAAGGGTTTCCGTAGTGGTTTTTTCTTTACGGTAAGCCAGGGTAGCTAAAACCCATTTGGCAGGCGTGTTGTTTTCAATGGCGTTGTACAGATACTGGTGATAGGCATTGATGGCGTCACCGGTTAGGTTGGGCAGTTCTTCAAGAATGCTGTCGTAGTCTTTTGCTTCAGATTTTAAAAGCAATTCGGTGATGTAGTGAAGGTAGAGAGGAATACCACCCGAAACTTTTTCAATGGACGCCACCAAACTAGTGTCTTTGATTCCTTTGTTTTCCAGATACTGTTTGATTTCTCGGTGCCCGAAGCGAGGCACTTGGATAAAACGTTTTTCGTCTGATCTCACTTTCACTTGAGCGTCATGCGATAGAGCCGTTAGGTATTGTGAACTTAGGATAAAGTAGACGCCATCCGGGATATTGCCTTTTAGTTCATTCAGCAATGAACTGTCATTAAAACCAATTCCTCGGTGAACATGATCAAGGCCATCGACAATAAAGATTGTCTTAGTGGAATGCTTACTAAGGGCCTTAATGTAACTGGGTAGCTTGTCTTTGTAGTCACCGGAGTATTTAGTTGGCAGGTCGATGTCGGGAAAATTCTTCTCGATGGCGACGCACATAGAACGAAAAAAGCTTTGCGCTGATTGACGGGGGTCGGAAAAGGATTTTTCATCAGGTATGAAACAATAATAAGCAAAAGCGATGTCTTTGTTCTGTTCTTTGAGTTTGGTTAAGGCAGTTGACTTACCAATGCCTGGCAAACCTTCAATAAAAATATAGCCGCCGGGAAGGTCCGTAAGGGCATCTTCTATTTTGTTCAAGAGTTCCTCATTTGCGACATAATGTTGTTCATCAACCACTTTGAAGTAGTGGGAAAGTTTATCTTCAAACCGATCGGAGATACCCAAGCCATCAAGGAGAACATTTTTGGTGATCGTTGTTTCTTTGGTGCTCCATTCGACGATTTTATTAAGTAGCCGGTCATATAGCGACTCTTCCAGGCCTAAACTGCTCATTTTCAATGTTACCATTTGCTGTAGCTCATCAATGGAGGGTTGACTAAACTGAAATTCAAGGGTGGTGATGAAATGAGTAAATTCTGCTGCTGAAAGTCCTGTTTCTTCCTTGATTTTGTCAATGGTTGCCTGGTAAGTCGCATAAGTTGAAATTTGGTCATAGGATACCCCTGCAATTCTAGAAGGAATAATGTAGTTGTCGATGATCTCGGTCAGGCTATGATGTAGACCCTTCGATGGTCTTTTTTCATTGCTTTTTCTTTTCGTCGTGAAAAGTGTGATGGTAAAAGGCTTTCCTGTTTTCACAGCGTCCAGATAACCTTCAGCGAGTTGTTTGAAGATCGATTTTTTGTTTTCTTCTGCGGTGAGCAAGTTGTTTAAGGTATAGGAATTGTCGGTGTCTTCGGACCATTTAACTTGGGTATAATCTACCCGATCAGACCGGTAAACGATCACATCATCAATGTGCTTCCCCTTTTGATAGTTTTCCAGTTCGATATGGGAAATATTGCTTTGAAAAAAAAGATTGTCCAATATTTTAAAGGCGGCGACATGGTTTTGGTAGTAAAATCCGGCCTGTGCTGCTGAGCCTGCCATATTTTAATTTTTTATGTTTTTACGAGCTGCTTAGTCAATACAAATTTCCGCAATCAGATTCAATGGCTGCTCGGTTTGGTATATAATTATAGCTAACATCATGTCTTATAAGCCTCTGTAAGTAATAAGTGCAAAGCGCAAAGATGATCTTGTTCTTCGTTCGCGATTTGCGAACGAAGAACAAGATCATTATCTTTGCTCCATGAGGCAACACAACGGCATGCGCCCACAAGACATTATTATTCTTTTGAAACTTGTCAGTCTTCGCGGACAGTCTTGGCAGTATCGAGACCTGTCCGCAGGCTTGTTTATTCCTATCTCAGAAATTTCTGTTTCCCTAAAGAGAAGCGAAAAGGCTGGCCTGTTCAACACCATGAGGAAAAGTGTCCATCGACAATCTCTAATGGAATTTGTGCAATATGGCCTCCGCTATGTTTTTCCAGCGGAACCCGGACCTCTGGTAACCGGGATAGCGACAGCACATTCTTATTCGGAGTATAAAAAGGTTTTTTCCTCGGAAATGAATTACGTCTGGCCAGATCTGGACGGAAATCTCCGGGGGCTTTCCATAGAGCCATTACATGCAAATGTTCCCAAAGCTGTAAAGGGTGATCCTGAGCTATACCACATGTTAGCTAGTATTGACATTCTTCGTGTAGGTAGAACCAGGGAAATTAGCATGGCCATCAATCAATTAAAACAACGGATTTTATGAGTCAACGAGTGAATATTACAAGAATAAAGGTGGTGCATGATGCGTTGGAGGAATTGGCGTCGGAAGTGGTGTTCGTTGGAGGGGCTACCGTCTCCTTATACGCGGACCGACCTTCCGGTGAAGCAAGACCTACCGAAGATGTCGATATCTTGGTAGAATTGCTTCATTATCGAGACTATGCAGCGATCGAAGAAAAATTGAGAGCGAAAGGTTTTGGCAACGATACTGAATCCAATGTCATTTGTCGTTACCAAGTACGTGGAATTACGGTAGACGTTATGCCCACAGGTGAAAATGTATTGGGTTTTACCAATCCTTGGTATACCCATGGATATGCAACGTCAATGGAATATACACTGGAGCCTGAATATACCATCCGCATCTTTCAGCCTGTCTATTTTTTGGCTTCAAAGATGGAAGCATTTAATAACCGGGGCGGAGGGGATGGAAGGTGGAGCTCGGATTTTGAAGACATAGTGTATGTGCTAAACAACCGGACAACAATCTGGGAAGAACTTAGAACGGCCGATGAAGAAGTAACACATTACTTGAAGCAAGAATTTAGGAAACTGCTCGAGAACGAATACATTGATGAATGGATTTCTGTGCATCTAGAACATAGTGAGCAAGCGAGAATTCGAACAATTATTGGCGAAATAGATTTATGGGTAAAGGGTTAAAAACGGGACTAATTCAAAAGAATCTTCAAAATGTTTTGTTCGAAACCTGTCATTCCTCTACATTTGCACCCCACGATTTACAGAACTAGAAAAAGGGACTGAATCGGGACTTGAGAAAAAAGTAATTATTTAAATTACTCATTTTCAAAGAGTGGTGGAGAAAGGGTTAATCCCGCCCTCACCGCAGAAAACATATTCGGGAAGTAGCGCAGGCCGGTAGCGCACCTGGTTTGGGACCAGGGGGTCGCAGGTTCGAATCCTGTCTTCCCGACTTTTACAGGTGTCAAAAAACACCGAAAGCCCGCAAAATCAACGATTTGCGGGTTTTTTTTATCCCCATAGTGTATCAAAGAATATCAAGGAAAATCAGTTCATTTCGTGAGCTATTCATGAGTCAAATTTCGGCTGCCCAGCATCTTATTTTTGATTCCGTGGAAAGCTCTGGTAAGTGAATGTGTGCAGGTCCCGTTCAAAAAGTCCGACTCACTTTGCGCACTGGTAGTCTGAGGAACTGAAAATTTTTTAATCAAAAAATTAGTGAAGAATGAAAACTACCAACACCTTCGGGCTGCATTTTGTAGCACGTCCTAAACGATCTAGTCCCGGCGAACTTTGGATTTTTGTTCGTATTACAGTGGGTAAAAAAGTTGCTGAAATTTCACTGAAACGAAAAGTTGAGTCCCAATACTGGGATCAGGCGAATGAAAGCATTAAAGGCAATAAAAAACTACAGCAGGAACTGAAGCCCTTTCTTGATGACGTTCGTTACAAGTTTACTGAATGCTTTCGCAAACTGCAGGTGGAAAGAAGACCTATTTCCGCAACGGCATTAAAGAATGCGTTTCTAGGAAAAGAGGAATCATCTTATACGTTATGCAGTTTGATGAAGTATCATAACGATAATATGAAAACAGTGCTTGCACCGGGTACTTTGAAAAACTATTTCACGACAGAGCGTTATATCAAGCTATTCTTAGAAAAGAAACATCGGTGCAAAGATTTGGATCTTTTGGAATTGAATTTTCAATTCATTACGGAGTTTGAAATTTTTCTCAGAAAGACAACATCGTTTGACGCAAGTAATCCGCTAACGAACAATGGCATCATGAAACACATGGAGCGTTTGAGAAAAATGGTGACGTTGGCCGCCAAAATGGAATGGATACCGAAAGATCCATTCCAACAATATTCACTCAAATTTCAAAAAGTCGACAAAGCGTTTCTAACCCTACAAGAGCTAACAACAGTTGAAACCAAAGAATTAAAAATTCAAAAACTTCATTTAGCTAGAGACCTGTTCATCTTTAGTTGTTATACGGGATTAGCTTATGTTGACTTGATGGCACTGAGGCCGGCTCATATCTGTCTTGGTTTTGATGGGCATCTTTGGCTCAAAACAGCTAGAAGGAAAACCGAAGTGCCGGTTAATATTCCTTTACTCAGTAAAGCACATGCTATCCTGCAAAAATATCAAGACGACCCTAGAGCCAAAAACAAAGAAAGATTGTTTCCCCGATTATCGAATCAAAAGATAAATGCTTACTTAAAACAAATTGGTGTTGCTTGTGAAATTGCGAAACCCTTTTCGTTTCACACTGCTCGACACACGTTTGCTACCACTGTGACATTGGCAAACGGAGTGCCGATCGAAACGGTGAGTAAAATGCTCGGACATACGAAGCTTTCTACTACACAGATTTATGCAAGAGTGTTGGAAAGGAAAGTAGGTGAGGACATGATGCAATTGCGTGCAAAACTGGAAAATGTATGTTGAGTCTTTGATGGACTTGTTACTGCGATATTGTCGGTCCCTGCTTGAATCCAAACAACTCATGCTTGAGCGGGTTAGCGTTGAGGTAAATTGCGTCGACCAGCGCGGTAATTTGAAAGTTCTGTAAACCAGCAGCGAAATAACTAAGTAAAGTTAAGCAATCGGGGAGGCAAACAGTAAATGTGAAGATTCAATTTCTCCTGGCCCGATCATGTCCATATCAGTTTGAGAAGGAAAGTAAAAAATGCTTCAGTAAGGGTGCTGGCGTATTGGAATGACGCGAGATATAATAGGATCCAGCGTCGCTGTTTTGTTCTACCAAAACTTCTTTTTTGCGATTGCCGCCTTCGAGCAGCCGGTTAATTTTTGCAACAACTTCTTTAGTACTTCCCTGTAAAATATACCCTAACAGACATCCATTTTGATATTTGCCATCCAAAAAATTTCCAATGCCCGTAGCGATGTAACGCTTGTGAAGTTTTCCGGCATCGACCTTGGTTTTGGCGCCCTCCTTTTTCCAGTTATTCTCAGCCAAGTTTTTGGCTTCCATGTGATATTCGTATTCATCTTTATCGCTCCAGACAGTGTACGTAATGTCAATTCTGGGAGATTCGTCTGCCTTTGCATTTCCGGCGTAGGTTTCTTGGGAGTCAAGGTGATTTTCTCTCTTGATGCTGATTTTCAAATTCTGCCGTTTAGGGTTGTTTTTCATATGACCTACCAACTGCGCTGTAATATCGTTTTCACTAAAGCTTTGGAAATTGTGATTCGTAGCTACTAAAGCTCTGTAGCTCTCCAGCAAAAGAGAAATGCAATCATTTTCAAATTTTGCTTTAATGACCTGAATGATATCTGCACGCAAGCTACCTGCCACTGGGGGACATTTTCAAAATTTCGTTGATTAATTCCTTGGCATCATTGATGGCAGTAGATCTGCTCCAAAACCGCTTCTGATTAGGTTTAATTATAAAGACCGAATCGTCTTCGTAGTATTTAATTTGTTTTTGGATATAGATGCTCTTTGCGAGTTCACTTAGGGTGTATTCATTAATTGCCGTCAAATATTCATTGTATGCTTCTGATCCAAAGAGTGTTGACTCTTCCTTCTTTTTTGCAAAAGATATCTTCACCATATTTAGGGGTACCTGCCTTGTAATCTCAAAGACCGATGCGTTGACATACAATGTTTCGTTTTTCAAGAAAGAGTTTAGCTCCCTGGCAACAGTAGCGCCGTACGCTTTATTTTCCGTCACGGTGACATGTTTAAGTGCAGAGGATTTATGACCTTCAAATAACAGAGGCATGCTGATATTTAAAAAGTCCTCCATCAAAATCCGATCATTGGGAGTGAATGAATAGAGCTCTGCCACAATTTCATTGATGTTTTTTTCCAGATCGGAAATGTCAATATCCAAAGGGTAGTGATCCTTTATCGCATCAATGATTTTATCCATTGCCATGGCTAACTTCTGAAATATGCCTTCGTTAAAGGTTACTGGTAACTCATAAATTTCACTTGGTTTAATTTCTTCTCTTTCGATGCCAATGGAAGAAGAGATTAAAAACAAATAATAGGTTGAAATATGCGAATTAATGATGGCCGCTATTGCCTTTAAAAAATCTTCAGAGTTTCCTGTAAGGCCTAAGACCTTGCCATTGAATACGCAATCTTTGTCCAAATAGGATGCGCATAATTTTTTGTCGCTGAGACCAGACTTTATAAGTACGTGTGGCGCATAATAAACCTGTTTGTATTTTCCAATTCTTCGGAAAACATTAATGGAGCGTATTTTGTCCGTTATGTCAAGTTCGTAATGTTGTCGATAGAGCGTTTCAGAATCTTCGCTAAGCCCTTGTTGTAGCTTAATGAAGTTCTGGCTAGGTGAATAATATCTTTGTACTGCCTCAGGTGTGATGTAGGGCAGTCGGGCCAGTTCGTTGTCAATGATTGGCTTCTTGGTTGAATAGTCCAAGAAGCGGATGCCTACGCTCTTCAAGATATTATGTTGATCCAGGATGGTGGAGACTTTCGGAAGTTCTTCCAGTTTCTTTAAAAGCCTAAAGTCTTCCAAGGTGCCCCACATCGCGATCTTCCAGATTTTTGTGTCTGGTTTACAACATTCTTCTCTCGGAAGGAATTTGATATCTGTTGCGTCAATCACTATCCCCTCAATCAGGTTGTTTTTTACATAACTTTTGGGCGCCCAATATTCAAGTGTCGCACTAGGTTTTTGAGGAGGGTTGTTCTGGTAAAAGGCAACACTCACCGGACCAACGGCGGAAGAAAAAAGTTGCCCTCCAAATGTTTTAGGTGTTTTTCTGAAAATGGAAAAATTATAAATCTTTTCAACATAGGTGTTGTTAAAGAACCAGTGGCGGAAGTTTTGAAAAGGTCCTTCTGTATTTGTCAGAATCTTCGAATTAAATATGAGCGCGATAGAACCATTTTTTGCAAACTCAGTAGCTTTATGCAGAAACGGGATCACCATATCCTGCCCGAAGTCTCGCTGAATGCAATAGTTTTTTACAGACGGAAGTGTGATTTTGGCACCGAAAGGCGGGTTACCGACCAGCAAGTCAATATCACCGAAGGCGTCCGCTGGAACTTCTCCAATCGTATCTCTTCGGATTAAATTTTTCCCCTGCTTCTGTAAGGTTTTGTCTTCTGGATCAAAAATCAAATAGGGGAATTTGTATCGCTTATCGATCCAGAGCGTTCGGGGATTCAGGTGTTCGAGAAGTGCTAAGTATAAGCTGAATGCCGTCACTCGAATCGCCAGCCTGTCGTATTCAATTCCATAGATGTATTTTTCTAAAATAGAACGCAGCTCTGCAAACTTTATCTGCGTGTTCGGATGCGCATTCTTCCATCGCTTGACCAGCCTTTTGAAGCCTTCCACCAAAAAAATGCCCGAGCCACAAGCGGGATCCATTATGGTCACCTGCCAGTTGGTGTTTTCCGCTACGTTTAGCTTTTCGTTTAAGATCAATTCCACCAGTGAAGGTGGTGTATAGTACTGTCCCGCCTCCTCTTTGTTCTGCTCCTTGAATTCTTCCAAGAAATGTTCATAAATCTCAGATAGCATTTCAATTTGAATAATGTCAAACCGAAACAAACGCCAGTCGTGAAACAATTTCGGTACTCCGGATAGATCACCATCGAAAAGACATTTCTTAATAATGGAAAGGTGCCGTTCCGTTACTAATCTTTGTTCGCTCCTGGCTAAGGGAAATACATTTCCATTGAAATGCTCTTCCAGTTGTTTAAAAATCTGATAGGTGGCTACTTTGCTATCCAGAATATCCAGGTAACTCGAAGCGCCGCTCATGATGCTTTTATAAAGATTGGTTTCTTTCGCAGCCCCTTTATCCTCCAGATACATAATGAACATGGACCGCATCAGAAGGCTGTGTATGATATCATCTTCCAGTTCAAACTTTTTCAACTCCTTGGCAGCATTGAGTAAGGATCTTACTAAGTATTTATCCAGCCGCTCTTGCAGAGATATTTTGTCCCGGAGCGGATTGTCAGAAATCCATAAAACACCGCAATCAACGGCAACTCTTGAGAAGACCTCTTTAATTGTCTTGAGTACTTTCAGGTTGTCGTAATCAGAACGGATTATTTCCAGCTTTTGTAGTTCTTCGTCCAATTTTAGGCTGGAATTTTCATAATTGAAAGGGCGTTTGGAGCAATTATAAATTCTAACTTCAGTTTTGGACAGCACAAACAAGAAAATCACCTTCCTGTAATTCCAGCTTAAATGATGGGTTCTGGCAACATCCTTCAAGATAGATGCATCGTGGAAATCATTTACTTCTTTAAACAGAATAGCAGGCTGGTCCCCGGAAAGATAGACTTTGTCAGCACCGAGATGCGATAATTCCTCTAGCTCTGTAGAAACCACTGTAGTTTCTAAGTCAACGAGCGCTTCGAAATCAAAGTCAATATAGAAATCCTGCCGTGTGAACATATGTAGATGCGATAAATATTTTAGTATAAATT
>DATKHJ010000033.1:0-5358 GCA_035510335.1 Flavisolibacter sp.
GTAGATTATGCTCCCGGAACGGATATTTCCCGCTACAAAAACATCCCCGTTCCTACATCGTACATGGCCATTGCTTCCAGGTACGATTTCATTGGCGGTTACGAACACGACACCCGTGCGGGGCTGTTGCACGTAGCCAACCATCACGTATCGCCGGGCAAAAAACAGTGGACTTGGGGCCATGGTGATTTTGGCCGCGCCTGGGACCGCAACCTGACCGACGAGGACGGGCCTTACATTGAATTAATGACCGGTATGTTTACGGATAATCAGCCCGATTTTTCGTGGCTGCAACCGTACGAACAAAAAACCTTTGTGCAGTATTTTATGCCTTACCAGGAAGTGGGCATGGTAAAAAATGCCACTAAGGAAGCGGTGGTTGCACTGGAGAAGCAAGGGGAGCAGGTTAGCATCCGGTTGTATGTTACCGCGGCTTATGAGCGCCTCTCTGTAACCTTGCTGGAAGGAGAAGATACCCTTTATACAGAAACCATTTCTTCTTCTCCCCAAACACCTTATTTGAAAGAAGTGCAGCTGCAAAAAGCGGTGGAAGAATACAAGCTGAAAATTGTTGTAACAGACCTGGCGACTGGCAGAACATTGGTTTCTTACCAGGTAGAAGAGCCGGTGGCACAAGAGGTGCCTAACCCTGCGCAGGCTGCCAAAAAACCGGAAGCAACAGCCAACAACGAACAGCTTTTTTTAACAGGGCTTCACCTGGAACAATACCGCCATGCCACCTATTCGGCCAGAGATTATTACGAAGAAGCGCTGCGCCGGGATGCCGGTGATGTGCGCAACAACAATGCATTGGGACTTTGGTATTTGCGCCGTGGACAAATTGAAATGTCGGAGGGTTACTTCCGCAAAGCAATTGCCACATTAACCCAACGCAATCCAAATCCTTACGATGGCGAACCCTATTACAATCTGGGCATTGCACTGAAGCTGATGGGTCGCGATGACGAAGCCACGGCTGCCTTTTACAAATGCGTTTGGAACGATGCCTGTCAGCATGCAGGTTACCTGAACCTGTCGCGGATTGCCTGTGGGCAAAACAGGTACGACGAGGCGCTTGAATTAATTGAACAATCGCTCATCAAGAACTACCACAGTCATTCGGCACGCCATGCAAAAGCTTTTCTATTACGGAAATCAGGCAAGGTGGAAGAGGCGCAGGCAGTGATAAAAGAATCCCTGAAAATTGACCCCTTCAACTTTGGTTGCCTGTTTGAAAACTACTTGCTCTGCAAAGAAGCGGCTGAACCAGCAAGGGCAGAAGAAGCGCTGCAAATGCTCTTGCAGATTAGCCGCAACTGGGCGCACAATTTTATTGAATACGCAATTGACTACGCCAGTGCCGGGTTGTTTGCAGAGGCGTCGGCCTTGTTGCAGGCGCACCTTCAGGGCGGAGCAACGCCTACACCTTTAGTATTTTATTACCTGGGTTGGCTTGCACAAAAAGGAGGGCAGAAAGAAGAAGCAGCTGCTTTCTATCGTGAGGCGGCAACCACCGATCCTTCGTTATGTTTCCCGAACCGCATTGAAGACATGCTTGTTTTGCAGGCTGCCATGGAAGCCAATCCGCCCGATTCCAAGGCACCTTACTACCTGGGTAATTTCTGGTACGACAAACGCCAGTATGCCGATGCGATCCGTTGCTGGGAAACGGCAGTGCAAAAAGACGATAGCTTCCCAACGGTTCACCGCAACTTGTCGCTGGCTTATTTCAACAAATTGAACGATGCTGATAAGGCATTGTCTTCAATGGAGAAAGCATTCTCGCTTGACCCGTCCGATGCCAGAGTGTTGATGGAACTGGACCAATTGTACAAGCGGTTGAACTGGTCGCATACCGACCGGCTCGAGTTGCTGGAAAAACATTTGCCGTTGGTAGAATCAAGGGATGATCTGTACCTGGAGCGAATCACACTTTATAATCAACTGCAGAAATACGACACGGCGAAATCGCTGCTGGCAAGCCGCCGCTTTCATCCCTGGGAAGGAGGCGAAGGAAAAGTAGTGGGCCAGTATCTTATCGCTCATCTTGAACTGGCAAAGCAGGCCATTGAAGAAAATGCCAATGGAAAAGCCCTGCAACTTTTAACGGAAGCGGAGAATTACCCCGAAAATCTTGGCGAAGGAAAATTGCCCGGTGCCCAGGAGAATGATATTTTTTATCTCAAAGGACTGGCCTTTGAACAACTGGGAGACAAGGCGGCTGCAGAAAATTATTTTAGAATGGCTACGAAAGGAGCCAGTGAGCCGGTGCAAGCCATTTTCTATAACGACCAGCAACCGGATAAGATTTTTTACCAGGGACTTGCCTGGATAAAACTGGGTGAAAGAGAAAAAGCCAGCGCCATTTTTCAGCGGCTCATCAACTTTGGCCGTGAGCACCTGAACGATCATGTAACCCTCGATTATTTTGCCGTTTCACTTCCCGACCTGTTGGTTTTTGATGTGGATCTGAACCTTCGCAACCGGGTGCACTGTCTTTACCTGATGGCATTGGGTGAACTTGGACTGAGTGATAAACCCAGCGCTAAAGTGGAAGCAAGCTTCGACAAAGTGCTGCAACTCGATCGCAATCACCAGGGAGCCCTAGTTCACAAGAACATGGTTGGTTTTCTTTCGCCGGTAGAAGGATGATGAATGCTTCTGCGTCGAAAAAAAATCCATCTCTTTCCATTTTTTATCCATTGATTACCGTATTGATTGAAAATACATTTGAATCGCAACAACGCTTACCAACGCTCAACTAAACAGTCTTGCATATGAAAAAACTCGCTTCAACTAAGCGGCTATTGACTGCCTCTCTGCCCATTTTATTTTGTTTTTCTTTTCTCTTCTTTTCGCTTTGTGCCGCGGCACAGGAAAAGCTTGTCAGGGGAACGGTAACCGGTCCCGATAACCAACCCTTACAAGGGGTGTCGGTGGTGCTGAAAGGCAAGGCCGGCAGCGGAACCTCTACCGACAAAAGCGGAAACTTTTCCATCCAGGCATCCGCTGCCGACTCTCTTTTATTCAGCTATGTTGGTTATGAAACAGCCCGCATTGGCGTAGGAAGCCAAACGGAGGTGTTTGTTACCTTAACCGGTTCTTACGGCATGATGAGTGATGTAGTGGTAGTGGGTTATGGAACCGTGCGGAGATCAGACCTTACCGGTGCCGTAACGCAGGTGAGTGCCAAAGAACTTACCAAGATGCCGGTGGCCAACTTAAGCCAGGCCTTGCAGGGTAACGTGCCGGGTTTGTGGACTAACCAAAGCGACCGTAGCCCGGGTGCCGGCGTAAACATTGCTTTGCGGGGCAACAACTCGTTTGCCGGAAACGAACCGCTGTTTATTGTAGATGGATTTCCGATTGCATCGGGCGGTGGCGTTAGTGCCATCAACCCAAACGACATTGAATCAGTGTCGGTATTAAAAGACGCCTCTTCCGTAGCTATCTACGGAGCAAGGGCGGCCAACGGTGTAATATTGATCACGACCAAAACAGGCAAAGCCGGCAAATCAAGTTTTGATGTGAATGTATGGACCGGCTTTAAGTCGTTTGTAAATCCCATTGAATTTTTGAACGGCGAGCAATTAGCAGAACTGCGCCGCGAAGCCTATAAAAATGACAACGTGAACGGCGGTGTGGCCATCTTCAGACCCGAAGAACAAACCTCTTTGCAAAACGGCAGCTATACCAACTGGTTCGACCAGGTAACAGGTGCCGGCCGTCCTACGCAAAACCTGCAGCTTTCGTTTAGCGGCGGTTCGCAAAACACAAGAGTATTGGTCAGCGCCAATCTTTATAATGAGAAAGGCGTGATCAACAATTCAGAGTTTCTCCGTGGAAACCTGCGGGCCAACATTAGCCAGAAGATCGGCAACAAACTGACACTTACCAGCAACAACAACCTGGCTATTTTAACCGGTCGCGGTGTTACCGGTCCAAGTGTTCTTTACCCGGCCATGATTGGTAACCCGCTGGCGCCTATCCGCCAACCAAACGGTGATTATTACACCATGTTAATTGGCGTGGGTAACACACCCTGGGCCAACCCGGTAGCCTACACCGAAATGATCAAGAGCCGTTATGTAGAGCCGGTCATCACCAGCTCGTTGGCGCTTGATTATAACATCATTCCCGGTTTAAAAATCAGAACGCAGTTATCAGGAGAAGTGGATAACTGGAAAGAAAACTTTTATGTACCAAGGGCTCTTTCTGCCAACCACGAAGAAAGCGGCCGGGTAGCAAACGGCTTTGGTCGTGTAACTACCAACACCAATTACAACTGGATGAGCGAAACCGTGCTTTCTTACAACAAGCGGTTCTCCCGCCTGCACCAGTTTGAGGCGTTGGCCGGCTTTTCTGCGCAGCAAAACCGTTGGGAAACTGTAACGGCATCTGCTTCCGGTTTCCCTTTCGATGTGTATGAAACATGGAACCTCGGTGCTTCCACTGCTGCAGCCCGCAAGTCAACTTCTGACCTGCAGGAGTGGTCAATGAATTCCTACATCGGCCGTGTGGTGTACACCTTCAACGATAAGTACATCTTAACCGGTAATTTCCGGGCAGATGGTTCTTCCCGTTTTGGCGCCAACAACAAATGGGGTTTCTTCCCGAGTGTGGCGGCCGCCTGGAAAGCATCGGAAGAAAAATTCATCCAGGACCTGAATGTTTTCAACGACCTTAAATTAAGAGCCAGCTATGGTTTGGCAGGAAACGCCAATGCATTGGGCATCTATTCTACACAGGCACGCATGTCATCGGCTTCGTTTAACTGGGGTGGTGTAGAAGCGCCGGGTTATTATCCCAGCCAATTGGCCTTTGAAAATTTAAAGTGGGAAACAACAAAGCAGTTCGATCTCGGTCTTGATTTCAGCCTGTTGAACCGCCGCCTGAATGTAACGTTTGACTATTACGTTAAGAATACATTCGACCTGCTGCGCCAGTTGCCAATACTTGCCGTATCAGGCTTCCAGACAGGATGGGCTAACATGGGCAACCTGGAAAACAAAGGAGTGGAACTGTCTGTAAAAGGATTGCTGATTGATCGTGACCTGAAATGGAATGCAACGGTAAACCTTGCCGGCAACCGCAACAAACTCACCTCACTGGGCGATGGCAGCACACGCATTGGAACCACGCATTTTGTTGGTGAGCCTATTGGCATTGGTGCCCGCTACATGATTGAAAAAATTGGTATCTGGCAGGAGAAGGACAGGGCAGAAGCAGCCCAGTATAATGCCAAGCCGGGCGATGTTCGCTACCGTGATTTGAACAACGACAAGCGCATTAACAACGACGACCGCGCCTTTCATGGCAACCTCACGCCTGATTTCTTTGGGTCTATTACCAATGACC
>DATKHJ010000034.1:0-9110 GCA_035510335.1 Flavisolibacter sp.
ACATTAAACAGGTTGTAATTCTCATCTTGCCCTGCAAGAAAGGGGCGAAGAAGGTGCGAACCATCAGGTGCAACATTGTAAAAACTTTTATACGTTACCTGGTTCCAGTAATGCCTTGCCCGCAGCGTCATGTTTAACCGCGAGGTGAAATTGTAGTTTGCCGAAAGCACCGAAGTAACATCCATATTCCGGCGGTAACCGATAATGGGTTCGCCGTTTGTTTCCCGCAGAAAGGCATAGCCAATCTGGTTTTTATCTTCCTGGCGGGCCACATTAAGGCTCAGCAAAAACTTGTCGCTGAAGCGGTACCGGATGCCGCCACCGAGATACACGTAATGCCCGTCTTTAATTTCTGCATGATTGTATCCTGCATCAAACGAAGCAAACAGTTTCTTCCGGCTGTCGGTGCTCCCGTTAACTGATATGTACTGAAAAGCCGGCCGCTTTAAAAAACGGTTGGGTGTTCGAAGTTCAAAATAGTCTTGCTGTCCTACCGGTTGTGCGCCAATGTTGATGCGCACATCCCAGAAATTTTTAAACCACCAGAAAGCCGTGCCCCAAACCTCAAAATAGTTGTAGGCAAATGGCTTATACATGTAGGCATGGTTTACATTGAGGCTATAGCTGTAATTGATAAATTTTTCAGTGGCGGTTAACTGGTTGTAGCTGATGTTGGCGTTAAAGCTTACATCATTCGGTGCCTGAATGTATCCCAGGTCGTTTGGATCATAATCGTGCGATTCAACATTTGCATTAAGGTTGTACTGCACTTTGCCGCTCACTTTGCCAAACTGCAAGGATGTGTTGAAGCCGTCATAAGGTTTGGTGTACAGCTTGCCATTCATCCGTACGGTATCATCGGCCAGGTTAATGTTTCCGTTGTAAGCCGAATAGCCAAATATTTTGCTGTAGCGTGCCGTGCCCCTGAACCGGTAATTGTTATCGTTGGAATACAGCGACCAGTCAAACGCAGAAACGTTGGCGTCTCTTGCATCGCCGTTGCGAATAACGCTTGTGTTGGTGAAGGTGATGGATGAACGGCCTTTCAATGCCTGGTCTAGTACAACAATGTTGTAATTGGTCAGGGGTTCCGTTTCTACCAGCGTATCGCGTTTGGTTGTGTTGTTCTGCAACGTGGCATGCATGGGCGCTGTAACAGCATTGAACACGCCAATACCCAGTTTGTTTTTTGTTCGTCCCGAAATTTTTATGGCATTGTACAGTTGCGTAACCGACGGATTTTTTTGAATGGAATAGCCCGCATTTTCCAGGTTCATTGCGCTGTAATAGTCACCCGGCACAGCGCCAACACGACGCGAATAAAACAGCCCCGCTTTGTTAAACAACTCGGTTCCTTCGGTAAAAAATGGCCGATTTTCCTGGAAGCGAATTTCAAACGGTGAGAGGTTATTAATCAGGTTATCAGATACCACCTGCCCAAAATCAGGAATCAGCGTTGCATCCAGTGTAAAGCTTTCATTGAGGCCATACTTTACATCCATACCGCCGTTGCGCAACCATTCGCTGCTGTGGTAACTGCCCTGCGGATTGTAACGGGCACCGGTGGTGAGATAAGGCGAAAAGCTTAAACGAAGTGGTGGATGAATATTCTCCAGCGGTGTGTATTTCCCAAACTGCTGAATGTAACCATTCTCGTTCGGGTTAACAGGGCTCCAGTACGCCGTTTCATTGTTGCGGCGGGTAAACCGCAGAAACTGCAAGCCCCAGGTTTGCACATCTTTCTTTGCAAAGCGCAATGAAATGTACGGAATGCGCATTTCCACGATCCAGCCATCAGGCGCCATCTTTACCTGGCTTTGCCAAACCGCATCCCAAGTGCGGTCGCCAAACTCGCCGTAGCCATATGATGAGTTTGCATTCAGCTTCGTATCCGACTGCACATTGGCGGTGGTCACCAAAAACTGAAAGCCGTTTTGCTGATCGTTATACGTGTCAAAGAAAACAGAGAAATAATCCACGTCCTGCCGCTGTTCACCGTCTCTTGCGGTTAACTGTTTGCGAACAAGCGAAGGATCATCGTGCAAATAAGCACCAATGTAAACGGCATTATCGTCGTATAAAATGCGAACTTCTGTTTTTGTATTGGAAGGAACGCCGAACGAAGGGAAGGTTTGCACGAAATCGGTGGCTACGGGAGCAGTTCGCCAGGCTCCATCATCAAGCTTACCGTCAATAGCGGGAACGGCTACTGTTTTTACAGCGGTTAGTGTTTTTTGGGCCGGAAGCGTAAACACACATAGCAAGGCTCCTAGTAAAAGCAGGCCTTTCAGCATTCACATTAGTTTTGGCGAAGCGTAAATATAATATGCATCGGCAATATTCACACTCCGCCACTAGATTTTTTATGCCATTTTCTTTTTCAGTACGCTTACCTGCTGCTGAAGGTTGGTAACTAGGTTAGCCAGGTTGTTTACATCCCAGCGTTGCTGGGTATTGGCTTTGGAGATAATCATCTGCGCCTGCCACACTTCCAGTATTTCTTCCGCCGACACATTGTAAGGCTGGTAGGCGGGGTTGTCGCTTACAAACGTGTACTTGTTTTTTTGACGGGTATTTTTCAGAATGCGCTTGTACACAATGCCGTCCGTTTTCGATACCACAACGTAAGTATTGTTGGTTTTGATTTCCTCCATGCTCTGCACTTTCTCACCCACAATTACGCTGCCGCTTGGCGTTGGCATCATGGAGTCTCCAACGATTTCAAAGGCCCGGTAATCGCCACCGGAAAGCATCGGTAGGGTAAAGGTGTTCAGTTCGTCAATAAATTCCGGATCGGCATAGCCGGCCAAATAACCTGCAGCTGCTTTTACCGGTACAAACGGGATATCGGCACGGCCATTTGCCAGTTTTTGTGCACGGCGACGGGAGAGATAGCTTGTTTTGTTGTCGCTAACGTCACGACGAAGAAGATCATCCAGCGTAAGCTTGAACATATCGGCCACCGCTTCCAGGATGTCGATGCGGGGCTCTGCTCTTTCTTCTTCGTAGGCGCCAAGTAAAGAACGTTTGATACGCAGTTTTTGAGCAAATTCCTCCTGTGTCCATCCACGCAGTTTGCGCAAGTATTTCAGATTTTTATTGGCTTGTGACATGCGGCTAATTTATTTAGCCGCAAAATACTAATTTATTTAGAATGGCAAAATCAGGAATCGGCAAACGTGAATGGTTAATTGTAGCTGCTTTTGTTTTCTAACTATCAAACCATAGCCTGCAGATATTGATTTTTTCAATTACCGATTCCCGATTCACGTTTGCCGTCGTAGCACGGTTTTGGTATTCTCCCATTTCTAAACAACTTTGCACTCAAGACAAAAAAAATTAATGAATGGAAGAAAAGAAGGAGCCGGTTATTTTAGTAACGAACGATGACGGCATTACAGCACCGGGTATTCGAAACTTAATTGAAGCAGTTAGAGGGTTGGGAAAAATTGTTGTAGTGGCGCCTGACAAGCCGCAATCGGGTATGGGCCACGCCATTACCATTGGTACGCCGCTGCGCCTGCACAAAGTGCAAATGTTTGAAGGCATCGAGTCGTACCAATGTACCGGCACGCCGGTAGATTGTGTAAAACTAGCGGTAGATAAAATTCTTCACCAAAAGCCCGATATCTGCATCAGCGGTATTAACCATGGTGCCAATCATAGTATTAATGTTATTTACTCTGGAACGATGTCCGCAGCCGTGGAAGCCGCCATTGAAAGCATTCCCTCGGTTGGTTTTTCGTTGCTGGACTATGCGCTGGAAGCAGATTTTTCGGCAGCCCGCAAATATGCACGCATTATTGTGGAGCAAATGCTCAAAAACCCGCCAGATAAGCATTGTGTGCTGAACGTAAACTTTCCCATTGCCACGCCGGAACAAATTAAGGGTGTAAAAATCTGCCGGCAGGCGTACGCCAAATACGAAGAAGACTTCATTGAGCGTTATGATCCTCATGGAAGAAAGTACTACTGGCTGACAGGTGAGTTTGTAAACTTTGATGAAGGAACCGATACCGATGTGTGGGCTTTGGCAAACAACTATGTAAGTGTAGTACCCGTGCAATTTGATTTAACCCACTATAAACTGAAACAACAAATTGAAAACAACTGGAACATTTTTTCTTAAGCGGGACAACCTGCAAATGGGCCTGATCCTTGGCCTTGTTTTGCCGCTTGTGATTTTTTTAATCATCTACCTGGTGCGTTTTGGCGATACGCCGCTTGGCGATTTTGTAGGTACGTTCATGGCGCAAAAAAGCCTGATTACGTTTTTTGGTGTTTGGTGCCTGGTGGCCAACATTGCGTTGTTTACTTATTACGTTAACACGCAAAAAGACCGCACGGCAAAGGGTGTGTTTGCCATGACGCTGTTGTACGGCATCGGCATATTGGTGGCCAAGGTGCTCATTTAAATAGCTGCATATCTTAACAGGGAATAGTGGAGAAAGAAGAAAGTAGCAGGTTCGGCATTTTCTTCATTCTTCGCCATTCCCTGTTCGTTTGTTCGTGGTTCTTTCTCCTATCTTTAGCCCGATGAAGTACTACGTCATTGCAGGCGAAGCCTCGGGTGATTTGCACGGCAGCAATCTTGTAAAAGAAATAAAAAAGCTTGATGCAAATGCCACTATCCGCAGTTGGGGCGGCGACCTGATGCAAGCCGCCGGTGCTGAAGTAGTAAAGCATTACCGCGACCTTGCTTTTATGGGTTTTATTGAAGTGGTAAAGAACCTTCCTACCATTCTCCGCAACCTTAAATTTTGCAAAGAAGATATCCTGCAGTTTCGTCCTGATGTTTTAATTCTTATCGATTATCCCGGCTTTAACCTTCGCATTGCCAAATGGGCAAAAGAGCAGGGGCTGAAAGTCATTTACTACATCTCACCGCAGGTGTGGGCCTGGAAAGAAAACCGCGTAAAAGGAATTAAAAAACACGTTGATAAAATGCTGGTTATTCTTCCTTTTGAAAAAGAGTTTTACCAGAAGTGGGACTACAAGGTTGAATACATTGGCCACCCCTTGGTGCAGGTGGTAGATGATTTTTTGCAACAGCCTTCAACCGAAATCAAAACAAATAAAAACAACCTCGCAAAGGAAGCGCAGCCTGTTGTGGCGCTGTTGCCCGGAAGCCGGCAACAGGAGTTGCTGGTTAAGCTGCCCATTATGCTGCAGGCAAGCAAACGATTTCCGCAATACCGTTTTGTTATTGCACAGGCGCCTTCTTTACCGCTGGCATTTTACGAAACGCTGACGAGAGAGTATGAGAATGTAGAAATTGCTTTTTCTGGCCAAACCTATGCGTTGCTCAAAACTGCAACGGCTGCCCTGGTTACTTCCGGAACGGCTACGCTGGAAACGGCTTTGTTTGGTGTGCCGCAGGTGGTATGCTACAAAGGGTCTAACATTTCTTACCAGATAGCAAAGCGGTTGATAAAGATCAAATACATTTCGCTGGTAAATCTGATCATGGATAAGCCTATTGTAAAAGAGCTGATTCAGCACGAACTGACAGCTGAAAATCTTTCCCGCGAGTTAGAGGAGATTCTTCATAAACCGGAACGTATTGGCCAGATAAAAGCAGATTACGCAGACCTGAAAGCGTTGTTGCAACAGGGGGGCAATGCATCGCAGCGGGCCGCGCAGGAAATACTTGGTTTTTTGCAAGCTAACGCCTTACCACAAGCTTAATCACCAGGATAATCAGGGCAACAATAAACAGCAACAAGCTAAGCCGGTTAATGCCGTGCATGTATTTTACAAACTTTGTTTTTGGCCGATCAGGATCGGGTTTGCGCAGGTATAAATATTCCGCCAATTGTTTTAGTACGCTCATAAAAAATCTGTACGCTAAGGTACAGTTGGATAAAACCTTCCTGCGAAAAGCTTTATTAAATACGTTAAGGCGCAGGGTTGCGGCGCACCGCGTTGTTGGCTCTCACCGCTGCGCGGATGTGTAAACTGTCCGGCGAAGCAGGCGGTGTAAAAGAGGGCTTGCTGCTCCGACGTTTGGTTTTTTGCGGTTCGCTTTTGCCGGCTGCCGGGTGAATAATGTATTCGAAGTAAGATTTAAAGCTATGGATACAAGCGTTCATTTTCGTAAGGATTTTCGGATAGTGAGACTTCATCTTCAGCGTTCGGTTTTTTCAAAAAATGTTAATACAGGATACTTTCCAAACATAATAATTGGTGCACCTATTGTCAATAGCCAAATCGGCGGAAGCCCGAAAAACAAAGTTGAAAACAGCAATTGTTTAAGGAAGAAACGGATAATCTTTATCCTGTTGTTTTTGGTCAAGCTCGGCCTGCAGTTCTTCCGGTGTTTTGTGGTTGTTGTACCGAAACTTGAGCGACAAAGCATAACCATCAAGGTCGGGAAACAAGCTGGCGCGATGAAGGTTCATCATCTGCAAATCCCGCAGGGCTAATCTTTTTTCAGTAGTGGGTATTTCCAGTTTTACCACTGCTTTTGCCATGTCTTCGCCAAGAAAAAGCAGTTGTTGCATAAACGGCGTTTCCGATGTTCCGGTGCTTACAAAAATGGATTGCTGCAGCGAGTAGCGCCGGTTCATACGAAACGGTTCTACAGGGAACACAAGATTTTTGTTGTTTTGATAGAAGAGCACTTCAAACAGTTTTTCATTGATCAGGTTTTGCGTTTCTTCTAATGCGGTTCCAAATTCTTCGGCTAAAATCTCCAGCGACTTTTTCTTTAGGTGCGCCGTGTTAATGCACCAGATGGCTACCTGCTGTTCATCACTCATCAGGCAAAATTCAAAAGCAAAATAGGCAGCAATAAATGGCGATTTGGAAAAGTCGAGCAGGCGGGTAGGAGCGCCGTGGTGTTGCATCAGCGCCAGCCATTCAATCAGGTGTTCCGGCGTTTCATCTTTACTGAGATAATTGCGGGCCCCGCGTTGAAACTCGGCTACAAATTCGGCTTCAATGCCGTAGCGATATTGAATAAAGCTGGTTCGTTCAATGGCATTGTTGAGAACCCAACCTGCATGCGACTGACCGCGAAAAGCCCAGTTTTGGGAAAACCGCTGAATGTAGAGCTTAAACTCGTGCCAGGAAGGCAAACGAACCGTAGCGTAATTGTAGGTTTCCATTACCTGGAAACCGTAAAAATTTTACGCCAAAAATTTATTTGGACACCCCGGCGTAAGCGCCTTCTTTCAAAAGCGAAAGAATTTCTTTCAACGATTCATTCATCGTTTGCATTTGCACGTAGTTGGCGTAGTTGATTTGCGTGTTAACCCAGCGAATGTAGATGGCTTCGTTCTCAAAAGCGTTGAGTCCTGTTTGCTGATGAAAAGCCTCAGGTGTGAATGGTTCGAAAAGGTGAATCATAGATTGAGTGATGGCTGAAACGAATTTAAGCCATTCCGCCTACTGAAAAACCCAAGGCGAAAGCAGAATAGATACCCTTAAGTAAAATTGGGTAGAAACCCGAAAGTCGGTGCATCGTAATTTTACGAATGCCTAAAAGTTTACATTGTACCCGATGTTAACGATAGGACGGGAGCCGTAAGGAGAGTTAGGCCGTTGCAACAGATCGTACATAACAGTGGTAATTACTTCGCCTCTGCCGGAAGGTACTACCAGGCCACCGCCGGCTAACAGCGAGGGGATGATTTCCGCATCCAGCTTGTACCTTGTTTCAACAGGCTGGTAATATTTTACATTGCCGAAAATATAATTTGCTTCGGGCTGTAGCTGAATTAAGAAACGTTCAGCAGGATAGAAGCGGGCAAACAGGTTTAGCCCTGTTACCCACTGTGTTATTTTGCTGTAATTGTTGCCATAAACGTCGCGTTCTTTCTGGCTGGCATAAATGAGGTTAAAGCCCATGCCCGAAGAAAGAAAGCGGTTAAACCGGTAGCCCACCTGCGGCGACAAATTCACCAGCGTGTACCGGCCAAACGCAAGACCAAAATTGCCGCCGGTGAAGAACTTACTTTGACCATCGGCCGTTTCCTCGTCTTGCGCAAACAGCAGGTGGCAACTGCAAATCAGCGCCGCAATCAGCACCATCTTCTTCATACAATTGGTTTAATCAAAAATCTTTCCTGCATTCAGGATATTGTTCGGATCGAACAAGGCTTTAATGCTTTTCATCAGTTGCATTTGCACTGGGTCAAATACAATATCCAGGTATTCTTTCTGCACAAGGCCAATACCATGCTCGCCGCTGATAGTGCCGCCCAAACTTTTTACCAGTTCAAATATTTCAACAATGCCGTCTTTCAGCGAGCCGTTCCATTGCTCATCCGTCAAATCGCCTTTGATGATATTTACATGCAAATTGCCATCGCCGGCATGGCCATAGCAAACCGATTTAAAACCGTATTTGCTGCCAATGTCTTTCACGCCTTGCAAAAGGGCGGGCAGTTCCGCTCTTGGCACTACCGTGTCTTCTTCTTTGTAAACCGAATGCGATTTTACGGCTTCGCCAACACGCCTTCTCAACTTCCACAACTCTTCTTTTTGCTGGGCGTCTTCGGCAAACAAAACTTCGCCAGGATTGAAGTTCATCACCACTTCCGAAATGCCTTCCATTTCTTTCATCAGCACATCCATGTCGTTGCCGTCAACTTCAATCAGTAAATGCGCCTGCGTTTCGTCGTCCATCGGCACAATGCAGTTGTCCACGTAACGCATGCTCCATTCAATGGCGTCGCGTTCCATAAACTCCATGGCGCTTGGGGTGTAGCCTGCGGCGAAGATGGCACTGACGGCTGCAATCGCATCAATTGGGTTTTTGAAAGGCACCAGCATCAGCAAATCCAGCTTTGGCAGCGGAATGAGTTTCAGCACGGCCTTGGTAACAATGCCCAGCGTTCCTTCGCTGCCCACAATGAGTTGGGTAAGATTGTAGCCGGTTGCATTTTTTAAAACGTTGGCGCCGGTCCAGATGATTTCACCTGTGGGCAACACCACTTCCAGGTTCAGCACATAATCTTTCACCACGCCGTACTTTACCGCTTTTGGACCGCCGCTGTTTTCGGCAATGTTTCCGCCAATCATACAGGAGCCGCGGCTGCTGGGATCGGGTGGGTAAAACAGGCCTTTTTCTTTAACGGCATTTTGCAGCACTTCGGTAATCACTC